>JAHJUD010000106.1 GCA_018829335.1 Microcaldota archaeon
ACATGTTTTCATAGTCTCCTACTGTTCCGCCAATTTCAATTAAAACAACATCAGCTCTAGAGTCAACTGCTAATTGCCTAAAATATTTTTTTGTTTCTCCTGTAACATGAGGAATAAACTGAACATCTCTTCCCAAATATTTTCCTGCTCTTTCTTTTTGGAGTATTTCACTTAAAATTTTTCCTGTAGTCAAATAATTTTCTTTTGTTAAATTCCTGTCAATAAATCTTTCATATGAACCTAAATCCATGTCTGTTTCAGTTCCG
The DNA here is from genome assembly GCA_018829335.1 of Microcaldota archaeon. Lineage (GTDB taxonomy): Archaea > Iainarchaeota > Iainarchaeia > Iainarchaeales > 1-14-0-10-31-34 > 1-14-0-10-31-34. Next base: position 267 of record JAHJUD010000106.1, read on the forward strand.
TCATCTAAAACAAATACTTCGCCGTGCCTGAAAGGATTTAATGTGCCTGCATCAACATTATAATATGCTTCAGCTTTCATTGGAGCAGTTTTTAATCCACGTTCCTCTAATAATTTTGCAATAGAACTAGTTACAGTGCCTTTTCCTATTCCGCTAATCACTGAACCAGTAATAACAACATATTTGACTTTTCCTTTTTTGTATCCTTCCGGAAGCAGAGTAAAAAATTCAGAGTCAACTGACTTTTTTCCTAATTCGCTTAACTGTTTTTCTCCCATTGCCCCACCTTTTTCAACTTAAATATTAAATGAACTTAACTATTTAAGCGTATCCTCTCACAATAATTTAGTAGAACCTTTTACCCAAAACTTTTCCAAAAGTTTTAGCAAATGTACGAGATAAACTCGTACTGCCAAATTTTCTTTTTCTGAATTTTTTGTTTTTTTTAGCTTAAATTCATTTAGAAAAGTCTATTAAAATCTCGTAGTCTGTGATTCTGTCAACAGCATTTGGCTGTGCTACAACAAAAGAAATGAATTTTTCGTCTCCTGGTTTTAATCCATCACCGTCTTTTAACACTACATCAGTTCCTGTTGTAAGCACATGGCCTGCAGCATCATAAAACAATGCATTAACCCAGTAACCAGGCGCTTGTTCTTGCCCTGTGTTTTCCACCCATGCATTAAGCTTGTAATAACCTCCTAAATCCTGATTTTCAATATTTTTGATTGAAAATTCAGTGTAAGGTAAATAATCATCAACTGAAAAACTTCCTGCTTCTGCTTTAAATTCCCCTACCTTGAATTTGGTTGAAGCCCCAATTGAAGTATCAAATCCGCCTTTTTCTCCTGGCGCTAGTCTTGAAGGATGAACAATTACATCATCATAAATTTTTTCTTCTCCTTCACTTGTATAAAAAGTTATTTTTGCCCGAACATGCTTTAATGCAACATTTCCAGTGTTTTCAACTATTCCAGTAATATGATAATAGCCAATGCCGGTAACAAAATGATAAGGATTTGAAATAGTAGTTTCAGCAACTTCTACTTCCCCGCCATTGCCATTTCCTCCATTGTTTGGATTATTTGTTCCTCCGTTGCCATTTCCAGCAGTTCCATTTGTTCCTTGAGGGCATCCTGCTAATAAAAGCAAAACCAATACTAACAATAAAACTATTTTCTTCATTTTTTCATCCCCTTTTTAAATTTTAAAGCTAAAACAATTCCAGCAATCAGAATAACTGCTGCAATAAACGCAGAAACTAGAACATCTTGAATTCCCATTATCATAGGCTCATTGTCATCATCATCTCCATTTCCTCCATTACCTCCAATAATTTTTTCAGGGCCTAATGGAATAAAACCTTGAATGCTTCCATCAAGAGTATTTTCAATTAAATTGTCGTTTTCATATAATTCAATAACACTGTTTTTTGAATCCAAGAAAATAAAATAATTGTTTGCAGGTTTTTCAGGCAAAACAAAAAAAAGATCTATTGTTTCTCCTGCCGGAACTGAATCAATTGATTTAGAAAGCAAAATCCTTTTTTCTTTTGTTCCGTCAAAAATTTGTAACTCAAATTTTCCTGAATCTCTTGCTCCATTATTTTCTATTGTTAAAGCTAATTCTTTTTCTTTTAACTCAACCCAACCTGCTTTGGTAGTTAAATTTGAAAGGACTTCAACTAAAACATTTTCTTCGTTGTCTTCTGTATTTAAGTCCATTAAATCCTCATTATAAGCGCTTAAATAATAAGAATATAATCCATCTGGAAATTCTCTATGATCCCATGAAACCAAAACTTCAATTTCTTCTTCTGGTTTTAAATCATAAATTGATTTTGATTCAGCCATAATCCTACTGTCAGTTAATTCACCAAATTCAGAAAAAGTTCCCTGCAAATTAACTTTTCTTGCTGAAATATTTCCTGCGTTTTTTAATTTCACTTTCATAATTGCTGTATTTGGATTAATGTTTTCAACATTTAAGGAAAGAATTTGAATATCTGGAGCAAAAGCATTAGCTGTAAGTTTATTATTTGATTCAATTGCTTCAGCGATTTCATCTAATGGATCCAATATAATAGAGATTTTTTGGTTTTGAAACACTTTTCTTGGAGTCCATTTGAATTCAACTAATCTTTCTTCTCCTGCTTTAACCACTTTTTTTAGGGTTTGGGTTTCAATTGACTGGCCTGAACTTTCATCAAATAATTGCACTTTAACATTTTTTAATGCTGTATCCCCTGAATTCTTAAACCAGACTTTTATTAAAATCTGTTTTCCTGCTTCAGGCATTTTAGAGAATTCAACTCCTTTATTCGAAAAAAGCAAGTCATTAGAATAAGAATGAGTTACTAAAATCAAATTTTTTTCTTTTGGAACAGGAATATTAGAGAAAGTTCTTTCATCGTTTTCCAGCATTTTGTCTTCTTCTAAATCTTTTCCGGTAAAAGAATCAGTTTCCTGAATTAATTCAATTTCTGTTTCTAAAACTGAAATAAGCAAAGAATTTTGTGTATTAAAAGCTGCAGAAAATTTTTCTTCTAATGCAGGAGAGTCAGTCAAAAACTGTTCTTCACTCCAGTTGTTTGTGCTTCTGTCATAAACTGAATAAAATAATTCTGGTTTGTTTTCATTGATTTCAGTCCATAATACAACTGCATTACCTGAATTATCTTCAATTAATTCAAATTGGTTTGCCTGAACAAAAACTCCTGTTTCTTCTTCTTTAAATGCCTGCCCATTAGTAATTGAACTGAAAAATAATTCTTTTCCTTTTCCTTGATCTTTAAGCCATACAATAATTCCTCTTCCAGTTAAAGCAATATTATTGAAAAACAAAAGTTTTGGAGAACTGTCAGTAAAAGAATCATTGCTTAACTGCTTTAACTGCTTATCGGCTTCACCAAAAAATAATTCATTTTCTTCAATCAAAGCAATAAATGGATTTCCATTGTAAAAACTTACGCTTTTTTCAAACAAATTGTTTTTGGAAATCTGGTTTGGAGAAATAAAAGAACTTCCAGAAAACTCAGCGAAATTAATTTTACTTGAGTTTTCATTGAATTGATCCCAAACCAAAAACAATCTTCCTTCATTAAAAACAAAACTTGGATTTAAATCTGCTGAATCATTTTCAGTTATTACCCCAGTGGATTCAACTATGCCCGAATCAGGATTAAATACTGCAAAAGCTAATTCAAAGTTTTGAATAAATTCTTTGCTTAAACCTGGATCAGAATTATAAATTTCTTTTTGTTGGGTCCAGGCAATAATTGCTTTATTATTAAAAAAAGCAATTTTAGGAGAAAAATCCATTTTATTGTTGTTTGAAATATTTACTGCTTCACTCCAAACTCCATTGTTTTGCACTAAAGCAAAAATTTCTTCTCCTTGAAAATCGGATTTACCCAAAACATCTTCAGAGTAAACTATTACAGTGTTTGCATTATTAAAAGCAATTTCAGGATTAGATAAAGGATAAGCATTTTCAATCAGTTTCTGAGAAGTAGTATTAAATTTTGTTGTAATTATTTCACTTGAATTTCCAACAAAGTTTGCGTAATTTTCTCCATAATTTCTTCCTCTCCAAGTCCATTCTCCTGTACTAGATTTATGCCAGTGAATTGAAGGATAAGTCCAAACCCATTTATCTGATGTTTCCCAGTCCCATAACCATGCAGTTAATTTGACTCCTGCAGTAAGCAATAACTTCATACTAGATAATTCAATCATTCCACCGTCTTGAGCTGGAATTCCAAAAACAACTGTTGGAGTTGCACCACCCCACGCTGAAGCAGAAATATCTTCAATTATTTCAACCATTAAAGTAATTAAAACAGGAAAACTTGATTCAATTGTTCCCTGACATCTTAAACCTTTAGTGCAATTAGGGTTTTCATCATCTTGTCTTATTTCAAAAGTTCCGGTTACATCAGGATTAAATTTTGCTTCTAATTTAGCTCTTTCATTAAACCATTTAACTGCTCTTCCAACAACCCAGATTTTTTCTGCTGCTTTTAATGCAGGAAAAACATCTCCAATATCACTTTCTTTAACTATTTCTGCTCCAACTTTAACTCCAACTTCTCCTCCAACTAATTCTAATGCATCAATTATAAAAATTCCGTTTCCAAATATTTCTCCTAAAATTTTCACTGAAGTCTTAACATCATCTCCGCAAGCAACACATAAAGCAGTTGTTCCGGCAATTCCTGCTCTTCCTTCTCCTTTAGATTCTCCTTTAAATCTTAAATCCACTCCAGTTTCTTCTATTCCGGTTTTTCCATTCAAGAATGGAACCCATTTAGGAACATTAACTTCAGCTTTAATTTTTGGGTCAGGCCAAATAAAAGTTTTAGTATAAGTTACATTAGGTTTTTCTGTTTCAACATCCATTTCATCAGGAGAAAAATATGCTGAAAGAAGTAAAGGCAAAATCACAACTTTTGGATTTAAAGTAGAAGGAGCTGAAAATAATTCTTCTCCATCAGCATTTAATCCAACAGCCACAACAGTTAAAACATTTCCTCCTCCTGCATCATCTGCCTGAAAATCTTTTCCCATATCATAAGTTGTTGAACCTCCTTCTTCTGTTGCAGGTTCAGTTTTTTTCTTTCCATTTAAAGTAAATTCTAATCTAACAGGCTTATTGTCATTCCATTTCACTGAAACAATATAAGGGTTTTCAACTGAAGCTCCATCTAAAAACACTTTTTTAAAATCAGGTTCAAATGATTTAATTACAGGATTTTCTTCTAATAAAACAAGAATTCCTTTTGATGCAATTTGATCCTCAAAAGTTGTTGTTGCAGCAATTTTTTTCTTTCCGTATTTTGCAAATTCATGGCTTTGAGCTTTTCCTTCTTTTTTTGTTGAACCAGTTCCCTCAAAAAAATGCCACAAAAAACCAAAATCAGTTGGAATACAGTCAACTCCAAAATCCACTTCTTCAAAATGATATTGTTCTATTTGAGTTGTAGTAACAAATTTTTTTATTGAATCAGCAGAAACTATTGGCGGATCTAATACAACTAAATTGCATTGATTTACTGTAATCAAAGTTGTTGTTTTTCCTTCTTGCGGTCCTTTAGATGTTTGTTCTACTACCTTTAATTCAACAACATATTCTCCTATTTTATCATATTCATGAGAAACTTGTTGTCCTTCTGCTCCGGTGTTATCCCCAAAATCCCATATCCATTGAATAAATGCATCATTTTCTTTATCTGTTGCTGTTCCTTTAAATACAACTTCTAATGTTTCTCCTTCTTCTTTATCTATTGTTCCATTTGTTGGAGTTGCATTAATTGTTGGAACAGGAGGAAGATTTTCTGGTTCTCTTGGAATAGTTGTATAATGAGGTAAAGGCGGAATCTCCGGGAATAAAGGAATCAAAATGCAGTCAGTTTCATTTTCTGGTTCTGCAATTGTAATTATGCTTTGTGTTGCTAAATGCTCATTTTCATCAACAATAGCTGAACTATCTAATGTAACTGTTCCTGCACTAATTGGATTAGCTTCCCATATAAAATCATAATAACCTTTTGAAGGAATTGAAACAGGTTCAGTTGGAGAAGAAAGAACTTCTATTCCGCCAATTCCGCCTGGAATTAATTCTCCTGCAGTAGCAGTTATTTCATTTGAAGTATGATTGCATACCATCATTCCAATATAAAAATTGCCTGCACAAGTCGTCATATAATCTGCTGTAATCATATGCACTAAAGGCTGAGCATTATAATCTTCAGAAAAAATGCATGCAAAAACATTAGTAGAAAAGAGCAGGAAAAATAATACTAAAACTATCAATGTTTTTTTTCTCATTTCTTTAATTTAGTCTAAACTAGTATTTTATTCTTTCTCTTGCTAGAATTTATGAGCTTTGACAGTGGCACAACCGTTTTATCGGTTGACGCTAATGCGCAACATAAAGTTGCGCTAGCAGAGCTTTATGCTCTGCACTGGTGTAAACTGACAGTGGCAGTATGGCCTTGTGCCGTACACGTATGTAAACTGGGCGCGACAGTTTGGGGACGTAGTGTAGTTTGGTCTAGCATTGGTGCTTCGGGAGCATCCGACGGGAGTTCAAATCTCCCCGTTCCCAAAAAACTTTTTAAAAAAGTTTTATCAAAACGTGCGGCATAAAGCCGCACTGCAAAAAGTTCAGGTAAGAATTTGACTTGGGTTCAAATCCCAACGGCCCCATTTTGCGATTCCTTTTGTTCGTCATTCAACGAATGAATTAAATAAAAAACAATTCTTTTTCTCCAGCTTTTATGAAAAGAGTTTACTTAGATTCAAATGTGTTTATTTCCTTTGCGAATCAAGAAATTGGAAGTAATTTAAGGCCATTGTTTATTGAAGCAGAACAATTTTTTACTTTAGTGAAAAAGAAAGAATGCATTTTAATTTTATCTTATCTTTTTTTTGATGAAGTAAAAAGAAAATGTTTTTCAGATAAAGAACAAGTGCTTGGGCATTTTAAAGAAATAGAAATTAAAACTGAAGTAATCGAACCAGAAAAGGAAATTTTTATAGGTAATTTTGTCAGCAAAGGGCTTCATTACACAGATGCTGTCCATGCCGCAATTGCATTAAAAGAAAAATGCGATTGTATTATAACTTTCAATATAAAAGATTTTGAAAAAGTTTCAGATAAAATAAAGGTTTTTCAGCCTTCAGAATTTTATTAAATGTGCTTTTTCTTTCATGTACTCTCTTGCAATTTCATCTTTTTCTTTTTTTGAAAGAAGTCCGCCTTTAGCCCCTCTTTTCCTTGCAGTTTCAGCCAGCTCTTTTCCTGCCTGATGAATCTTCAGCAAATCTTTATCATGCTTAATCAATTCCTCGTAATTCTTTCTGATAGAATCCTTCAAAAACTCGCTTCTGGAAGAATACATTCCACTTGATTTAATCAGCCTGTCAATTACCTCAACAAACCTTTCATCCATTTCAACAGTCAGCATTTTCATAAAAAACACAATAATAATATATTAATAATATATTAATAAATGTATTTGAAGCTTTTTGTTTGATTGAATTCAATTTTTAATTGCAATAACAAGAATTATTTAACTTTAATAATCTGATTTTTTATTGTTTATTACCGGCAGTTAGCTCTGATTTCCTTTAAATACCTTTTTAATAACCTTTAATAAATATGAAAAAACTTGTTTTTAAAACAAAAATCAACTGTCCTTATCCAATCGTTGATAATGAAATCAGGAACAACCTTGTTGACCCTGCAACAGGAAAATGGGATTATGAAAAAGCATTGCTTTCAGTTGTAGGAGTATGGAATAAAAATAAAATTACGCAAATTTCTTTAAGGAAAGGAAATGAAGAAAAATTTAAGGATAAACTGAAAAAACTGCTTGATGGATTTAATGAATTACATGCATTTAATCGTTTAATGGAAAACGGCAATTTCAAGGGATATTTGAATAAAGAGTACTGCATAAAAGAAATTAAACTGGTTAAAGGAAAAGGAATCACAAAAGAATTTTTGTTTAACTTGCTCTTAAAAAACGCAATTCCAAAAGAAGAGATTGAATTAACAGACTTAAACGACCCATTAGAAGGAAATCACCATAAAATGATGGAATTCTATGAGAAAAATCGTTTTAATGAAATCGAAAAAGCAAACAGAATTTGTTTAACCAAAGAGTTTTTCATTAAAAAATATTCTGAATGGCTGCTGAAAAACATGAATTTAGACAAAAATAATTGGATTATAAAGTAAGGAGGTGATTTAATGGTTTTGCCTGTAAAAAAATTTAATGTCGGAGCAATACAATTAGCTTTATGGGAAAACAAAGGAAAAGAAAAAAAATATTTTTCTGTTTCACTTGAAAGAAGATACACTGACAGTGAAGGAAAATGGCACGGAACAAACAGCTTTAAAGTACATGATTTGCCTAAAGCAGTTCTTGCAATGCAGAAAGCATATGAATATGCTTTGCTGAAAGAACCTGAAATAACAAAAAAAGAAGAACAAAATTAAAGAAATTAAACTATTGTTGAAACAGGATTTATCTCCAGAATTCTTTCAATTTTAAATATTCTTGAATCGTTTTTGAAATAACAGTGCGCTTCCAGTCCCTTAAATTCATAACCCATATATTCTTTAAGTCCAATATTTAATGGCCTAATAATTCTTTTGGATTTAGTGTCATTTGGTTTTAGGTAAACTATTTCCAAATTGTTTTTTTCTTTAATTGCTTGTTTAAGAATTTCTTCTTTTTCTTTGTTTGATAATTTTTTTTGTGCCTGCGCATACTGGAATCCGGTCAGAAATTTTACTACCTTCCAGTCCATCCAGATGTCTGACTCCTTTAATTTCTTTTTTAAAATTATTCCATTAAAAGAAGTGCATCTGCTTAATGCAACATACATTTGGCCATAAGCAAAAGCACCTCTTCCAATATCAATAATCACTTTATCAAAAGTTTTTCCTTGTCCTTTATGGATTGTAACAGCCCAAGCCAAACGCAAAGGCAGTTGAGTAAAAGAACCAATTATTTCTTTTGAAATAGAATTAATTTTTGAGTTATAATAGAATTTGAATATTTCCCAAGAATAAGGAGAAACCCGGACTGTTTTTTTATTTTTAAGAATTACCTGAACCTTTTCGCCAAAAATTTTTTCTATAACCCCTAATGAACCATTAACCCATCTGCCTTGGGAATCATTAACCAAAAACATTACTTGAGCTCCTTTTTTTAGCATTAAAGCCTGATCTGCAGGCAAAGACTTTAAACTGAAATCGCCTTGAATTAATCCATTGAAAGCAGTTAATTTTCCTGAAAGTTTTTCGAGTTTTGCTGCATTTATTTCTTCAGCTAATTTGTTGGTGCAAGTTAAATAAATAAAACCTTTATCGTTTTCAATTTCTGGCTTGAATCTTTTGTTGATTTCAAAAACATCTCTTTTAGTTACTGTCCTGTTCCTTATTTTATTCAAAAGCTCAATAAATTTTTTTTCGTTTTGCCTGAAAATTTTAGTGAACTCAAAAAACCTTAAATTCAAAGAATTCATTACTTTTGCATCAAAAAAATAAGGGCTGTTATAGTTTTTTCTCATTACTTCTTTTTCTTCGCCTTTAACTACCGGCGCCAGCTGGTAAAGGTCTCCAATAAAAATCACTTGTTTTCCCCCAAAAGGCTTTTTTGAATTCAAAACAGTCTGAAGAAAAACATTTACACAATCAAGTAAATCAGCTCTAGTCATTGAAATTTCATCAATTATTATTGAATCTAATTCTTTGAACAATTTTGTTTTCTTTTTATTCAAAGCAATTTGTTTTGCTTCACTTAAAGTAACTCCTGGCTTGAAGCCAAAAAAAGAATGGATTGTCTGGCCTGAAACATTTAATGCAGCCACTCCAGTCGGAGCCAAAACCACAATATCTTTTTCAGTGTTTTCAACAAAAAAACTAAGAAAAGTTGATTTTCCTGTTCCTGCCCTTCCGGTAATAAAAACATTCTGGCTTGACTTCTCTAAAATATCAAAAGCAGAATTAAATTCTTTTGTAAACTCAATTTTATTTAAATCCATTGACATCACTTAAAATTATGCAAATTTTTTAAAAACCTAATCTTTTTTTTAATTCTTTAGTTGGATAAACTCTTCCTTTTCTAATGTCTTCTTCAGCTTCTTTAATTCCCTTAAGAATTTCTTCACTTAATTCCATTTTGGATTCCTCATCTTTCATAATAATTATTGTTCAAAGAAGTCATTTTAACTCTTTAAGCTTTCCAAAAAAATAAGTTTTGTCTGCAACAACCCAAACCTCGAAATTATCAAGGTTTTGTTTCAAAAAAGGGCTCAAAAGTTTTTCTTTTAATAAATTAGTGCCTTCAGTTGTAATGTTAAACGAAGGCAAAACAATCAAAGTTTTTTTCCCGTATTTGCCTTTCAAAAAGCACTTGAATTTTTCTCTTTTAACACCTTCAGTTAAAGTAACTGCAGGATGTTCATGGCCGATAACAATTGTTTCTGCTTTCTTGAATTCTTTATTAACAGGAATTTTGTCTCCATGCAAAAAAAGAATTTTTTCTTTTTCAAGAAAAAAAGAATCCTGAACAGTTAAATTCTTCCAGCGCGCAATCGGACCCAAAATGTTGTCGTGGTTTCCTTTCAATAAAATGATTTCTTTGCAGTTTTCAGAAAAAAAAGAAAGCATTTTGATTACTTCATTCCATTCTTGTTGAGAAATCACTCCAAACTCGTGTTTTAAATCTCCAAGAATAATTATCTTGTCTAGTTTGCCTGTTGTTTCAAATATTTTAATGAGTTTTTTAACTGAATCCTCAAAATTAAATCTAGGCAAAAAAGTTCCCTGCTTTAGTAAGGCTTCTTCATATCCTAAATGCAAATCAGTTAAAACAAGAATTTTTTGTTTAGGAAAAAACAAAGTCAAATCAAGGATTTCAGCGGTTGGAAGAATTTTTTTTTCTTTGATTTTTTTTTGTTTCATTTTACTTTACTCTTCTTACAGTTAATATAAAAGCAGGATTAACCGCCTGCTTAAATGCAAGTTGTTTAAATGTAAGGTTTTTTAGTTGTTCAATTTTAACAGCTTCTTTTAGCCCATGATCACTTAACTTTTGACCCACTTCATCAAAAGATATATAATCAGTTCTCAAAGCTGGACCGTCAAAATCTAAATAAAGTGATTTAGGCACATAATGAAATTTTGCCTCAAATCCTCTTTTATCAAAAGCTCTTTCAATTCCTCTTGCTTCGTTTAATACACTGATTCTTCTGTTTTCATTAGGTTCCCTTGACAAACCTTTAGGTTCGGCAAAACGTATAAGCATTATTCCGCCTTTCTTCAGAGAATGAGCAAATTTCAGTAAATGATCCTTTTTAATATGTGGCATTGTTGTATGAATTGAACCATTAAGTGAAATTATTACGTCAACTGGTTTTTTTGGAACAAAACCTTCAGCTAAACCTACAAGAACATTATCTATTGTTCCAGTCTGTTTTTTCTCTGCCAACTCAGGTAAAGCAGTTAAAGACAGAGCAGTTGTTTCTGTGCTAATTCCTAATTTGGCTAATCTTTCTTTAATTGAAGCAAGACAATTTCCATTTCCTGCCCCGTCTTCCATAATTCTTAAAGGTTGTCTCTTGCTTTTTGGAAGTTTTTTCAAAACATCTAAAAGACTTCTTCCAAAACCTATCTTAAAACACTTATCATAAAAAAAATAGTTTTTACTAAATTGTCTCCAAAGACTCTCTTGCCCTAATTTTGGCTGAAGATGAGAAAGAAAAGCTTGTTTCCTTTCATTAATTTTTCTTTTTACTCTTTCAGCATAATATGCTGACCCTTTTTTTCTTTTAGTTTTAGGGGCATTTTTTCTTTTCATAAAATATTATTGTTTGCTCTTACTATTAATTCTTTCCTGAATTTGTTTATGCAGGCGTTTGATGAATTCAATTTTGTCTTCGATTTTCATTACATCCATTCTTCCCCGCAAAAACAAATTAAAAGCAAAAGGAGAAGGAATATCAGAAAAAACAATTTTAGTTTCAATTAGCTTTTGTTCAATTCCCTGCAAAACTTTTTCTGTATTAGAAATATCCATTAAATCTTCCAACACTTCCCTTCTTGCTTCTTCAAGAATTGGAAATTTTTCATCAATTCTTTTAACTGCAGTAATCAAAAGCCTTGAAGCCATTTGCTGTCTTCCTGCAGTTTTAGTTCTTCCCTTATATGAACGCAAAATCATTAAGCTTCTAACAGCACAATGCCTGAAACGCCTGTTCAGCACCTCTGTACGCTCAATTGCAGCAACACAAATTTTTCTCAGTTCAGCAGAAGAAACCAAAGAAAGCATTTTTTCTAATGGAAGCTTAGTGTTAACGCTTAACACAAAACCATTGTCAGTTATTGAAATTTCTACATCTTTATGAATTAATCTGCTTAAAGCAAAAGCATAAGCCCTGCTTAAAGCATCATTAACTCTTCTGCCATACAAAGAATGAAAAATTGCATGACGCATATTTGCTTCAGATAAAACTTCAATTAAAAGTTTTTTTGAAGTAGGAATTTCTAAATAGAGAAACTGTTCTTTAAAATATTCATAGATAGCAGAAACAGTATTATCTTCTACATAAAGATACTTTTTGATGAATTCTTTTATTTCTTTCTTGCTTTTTTTTGCCTTGAATTTTTGTTCCATTAATTCCCTGAATTTTTGTATTTCTAATGAAAGATCAAAACTTAATGGAAGCATTTCACTAAACCATGCAGGAACTGTCGGCGGCCTTTTGTATGCGGTTGCCACTTGTGCTGTCATTCCTGAAGCATAACGGAATTCATAGCTTTGGCCGCCTAAAACAAACACGTCTCCTTTATTTAATCGTTCAAGAAAGCCTTCATCTATTGAACCAATTTTATATTCTTTAATTTTTACTGTGATTCTTGCTTCATCTGGAATTGTGCCAATGTTTGTCATGTAAATTATTCTTGCCATTTTTCCTCTTTTTCCAATAAAGCCTGTTTCTTCATCAAACCAGATTTTGGCATAAACATGCCTTGTTTCTAATGCAGTATATTCCCCTCTCAAATAATCTATTATTTCATAAAAAGAACTTCTTTTCAGTGAAGAAAAAGGATAAGCCTGTTTAACTAATGCAAAAACGTCTTCTGCTTTCTGGCTTTCTTCTATTGCAATGCCATAAATTTGCTGGGCAAGTACATCTAATGGAGCTTTAGGGATTTGAATCCTGTCAATCTTGTGCTCTAAAGCATTTTTCATTAAAACAGCACATTCAATTAAATCGTCTCTATCCATTACAATTAATCTTCCTTTGATTTCATCATGCAGTTTGTGTCCTGAACGCCCTGTTCTTTGTAATGCTCTTGCAACGCTTTTTGGACTGCCTAATAATATGACTAAATCAATGAATCCAATATCTATTCCTAATTCAAGTGAAGTTGAACTAACTACAACTTTTAATTCTCCTTTTTTTAATCTTTCTTCAATTCCTAATCTATGGCTTCTTGCTAAAGAAGAATGATGGGCTCCAATATTTGCAGAATAATTTGCAGGAAACTTTTCTTTTAAATGATGAACTACTCTTTCTGTTGCACTTCTAGTGTTGGTAAAAATCAAAGTAGTTTTATGATCTTGAATTAATTGGTCAAGCAAAGAATACAGGCTTTCATGAATTTGTTCTTGTGAGACATCAATCAAATTTGGTAATGGAGAAAGAACATTTAGATTCAACTTCTTCTCAAGCTTTGCTTCAATGATTTTGCATGGTCTTGTTTTTCCATTTTCTTCCCCTACAAGGAATTTTGCCACTTCTTGTATTGGCGCAATAGTTGCACTTAAGCCAATTCTTGTTATTTCAGGGGAAAGTTTCTGTAAACGTTCCATTGAAATCGATAAATGGCTTCCTCTTTTATTGTCTGCTAATGCATGGATTTCATCTATTATCAGCCATTTGATTTCTTTGAGTTTTTCCCTGAATTTTGGTGCATTCAAAATTATTGCAAGAGATTCTGGCGTTGAAATCAGAATATGAGGAGGCTTTTTCAGCATTGCACTTCTTTCGCTTTGGGTTGTATCGCCTGTTCTAACTCCAACTCTTATTCCTAAAGTTGATTTTTTTTCTTTTTTGTTTTTTTTCTCTTTATGTTTTGCTTTAATTTCTTTTAATGGCTCTAATAAATTTCTTTTGATGTCATTATTCAATGCTTTTAACGGAGAAATATATACTGCATAAACTTTGTCTTCTAATGAATTATTTTCTGATGCAATTATTAGTTCATTTAGTATTGCAGTAAAAGCCGACAAAGTTTTTCCGCTTCCTGTTACTGCGCTGATTAAAGTGTTTTCTTTGTTGTGGATGTTTGGAATAGCATACTTTTGCGGTTCAGTGAAAACTTTAAATTTCTCTTTAAACCATTCTCCAAGCAATGGATGCAATTGAGCGTAAATCTCTTTGTCAGAGTATTTTTCTTTTTGGAATGAAATCATTTAAATCACGTTATGAAATATAAAGTAAAAAATGAATAATTAGGCAAGCATTAGTATTGGGTTTGAAAAGGATTAAAAAACTTGTATCAATAAACAGAATACTGCAAGGCCATAACAAAAACATTAAATAGTATAAAGTTCTAATTTTAACTAATGAAAAAGTTATTAGTATTCTTGATTTTGTTATTTTTTGTTACTAATGTCAGTTCCTCTCCTCAGCCGGTATATAAAGTTGAATTTAATTTTGATTATGAACTAAAAGAACCTGTTCAAATAATTGATGCTAATATTCACACGTGTAAGGATGATTCCTGCTCTGTAATAGAATCGTCTGAGTATTTAGGCGATTTTCCCAAAGAATTTGTATTTATGCAGGGTTATTGTGCTGAAAATAAATGTGTTGCTTATTATTATAACATTTATAGGGAGCCAGCCCATAAACTTGTAGTTAACTTTTCAGATAAAACAAGGGAAAGCAATTTATTCAAGTTTTCAGCTACTCATGACAGGTCTTTTAATGTCACAGTAACTGAATCAGGGCTAATTGTGTCAGAAAATCTTGCTTCAACTGATTTAGTAATAGGAATTGGCTGGTTTGTGCTTCTTTCAATAATTTTTTTAATTTTGGTTTTGCCAACAGCATGGCTTATTTTTAGAAAGGATATTCCTTCTATTTCATTAAATTTTTTGTTTTCTTTGTTTGCTGCCAATTCAATTACAATAATTAGTTTTTGGATACTTACAAATAGTTTTTCTTTAATAAAGTATTTTTTTGGAACTGTTTCAACAAAAATTGACACGTATTTTGGGCCGCTTTTGTTTTTATTAGTAATTTCAACTGCTGTTGGATCTTATCTGATTTATTTATTAAATAAGAAAAAATTAATGCTAAAAAAAGCATTTATTTTGGCGTTAATTATAAATGTAATATTTCCAGCAATATTTTTGTTTTTTTATATTATGTTTGTTCTGCAATTCGTTTAATCTCAGTAACATGATTAATAGAACAAGATTGATTTAAGGCAGTAACTTTACTTGCTGGTCTAATTTGAATAACTGGGAAACTGACTGAGAAGTATGAATGTTTTGAATTGCTTTTGCAAGCAGTTCTGCAATAGAAAAAACCTTTATTTTTTTGCATTGTTTTGCTTTGCCGTTTAATGGAATTGAATCAGATACAACAACTTCCTGTATCGGGGAATTCATTATTTTTTGGATTGCTTTTCCTGATAAGACTGCATGGCTTGCATAAGCTCTAACAGATAAAGCGCCTTTTCTTTTTAATTCAACTGCTGCAGCAGCCATTGTTCCTGCAGTGTCAATTATATCATCAACTAAAACACAATTTTTTCCGTTTACTTTTCCTATTATATTCATTACCTGGCTTTTGTTTGGTTCAGCCCTTAACTTGTCCACTACAGCAAGCTTTGCATTTAAAATTTTTGATAAGTCTCTTGCTCTTCTGATTCCTCCAATATCTGGGGAAACAATGCATAAATCTTTGAGTTTTTTTTCTTTTATGTGGTCTGCAATAATCAGTTTTACGCTTAAATTATCCAATTGAATATTGAAAAAGCCTTGAATTTGTGCTGCATGCAAGTCAACTGCTAACACTCTGTTTGCGCCTGCAACAGTAATCAAGTCAGCCATTAATTTTGCACTTATTGGAGTTCTAGGAGAACTTTTCCTGTCCTGCCTTGCATAACCATAATAAGGCATTACTGCAGTCACTCTTTTAGCTGAAGCTCTTTTAGCTGCATCCAAAAACAATAAGAGTTCCATCATTGTTTCATTTGTCGGATAAGAAGTTGGCTGAACAAAAAAAACATCATGTCCTCTGACTGATTCCTCTATTTCAAGGTTTATTTCTCCGTCACTGAAATCAGAAATAGAAATTTCCCCTAAATTTTTTCCAAGAAAAGAAGCAATGCTTTCAGAGAGTTTAGGGTTTGCTCTCCCACTGAAAACCTTTAATTCAAATTCTTTTTCTTGCATTAAACCACTTAGAGAGGCCACAAATAATTTAGGCACCAATAATTTTAAAAACAAACTTTGTAAGGATTTATTACCTTAATTTAGTGAAAGAAATCACTAAGCCTTTTTCTGTCTTTTTTAATTTTTTTATTGCAATTTTTTGTTTTTGTTGGTAGTTAACTGGCTGGCTTGTTTTTTGTTGTTTTGGCTGAAATCCTTTTTTTTGGTTTGTTTTATCTGAATTCATGTATAAAGTAAAGTTGTCTTTCTTTAAATATTTTTTGGGCTTTTATAATTAAAGAAAAAAAGGTTTAGAGGTGGATTTTAATGGGAACAATAGGCCAAAAAATTGTTGGATTAGATGTTGAAGAACTGATTAAATCATTAAACGAGGCTTTAGCTGATGAATGGTTAGCTTATTATCAGTACTGGATTGGAGCAAAAGTAATCAAAGGAGTAATGAAAGATGCAGTAATAACAGAATTAAACCAGCATGCAGCAGACGAATTAAGGCATGCAGGAATGCTGGCTGACAGAATAATCCAGTTAGGTGGAATTCCATTGCTTGATCCAAAGGAATGGACTGAAAAATCCGGCTGCGGTTATAATGCACCAAAAGACTTTAATGTATTAAAAATTTTAGCCCAAAACATTAAAGGAGAACAATGTGCAATTCAATCATACCAAAAACTAGTTGAAAAAACAAAAGACAAAGACATAGTAACATACAATATTATAGTGCAAATTCTTACAGATGAAGTAGAACACGAAGAAGACTTGCAGGCATTAGAAGAAGACCTGAAAACAAAATAAAAACCAAAAGACAAGAAAAAAATAAAGCAGAAATAGAGAAATAAAAAAACATACAAAACCGCAAGAAAATAAAAAAATTGCAGGTGAAATTAAATGAAAATTGAATTAATTAAGGCAAGGCAGGTTTTTGATTCAAGAGGCAATCCAACAGTTGAAGCAGAAATAAAAGCAGGAAACATTGTTGAAAAGGCAATTGTTGCTTCTGGCGCTTCAACCGGAAGCAATGAAGCAATAGAATTAAGAGACAAAGAAAAAGCATTCAAAGGAAAAGGCGTATTAAAGGCAGTAAGAAATGTAAATGAAAAAATTTTTCCTGTACTCAAAGGAATGAAAATAACTGACCAAAAAAAAATAGACGAAAAAATGATTGAATTAGATGCAACAGAAAACAAAGGAAATTTAGGGGCAAACTCAATTGTTTCAGTAAGCATGGCTATAGCAAGAGCAGGGGCAAAAGCCGAAAAAAAAGAATTATTTGAATATTTAGGCGAATTAACTGGAAACAAAAAATTCTGTTTGCCAATTCCCCAAATGAATGTCTTAAACGGAGGAAAGCATGCAGGATTAGAAAACGACATACAGGAAAGAATGATTTATCCTTTGGGTGCAAAAAATTTTTCTGAAGCAATGCAGATGTCGGTGGAAATTTACCATGAATTAAAATCCTTAATGAAAAAAAAATATGGTTCTTTAGCCGGCTTAATAGGAGATGAAGGCGGTTTTGTTTCTCCTGAAAAAAACGAAGAAGAAAAATTAGAGTTAATTTTAAAGGCAATAGAAGAAGCAGGCTATTCAAATGAAGTCAAAATAGCAATAGATTGTGCTTCAAGCGAATTCTTTAAAGACGGAAAATACTTTTTGGGAAACAAAGAATTCAATGCAGGAGAATTAACTGACTTTTATTCTGGTTTAGCAAAAAAATTCAGTATTGTTTCAATTGAAGATGGAATGGCAGAAAACGACTGGAAAGGATGGAAAGAACTTACAGCAAAATTAGGAAAAAGAATTCAGATTGTAGGAGATGATTTATTAGTAACAAACATCAAGTTTATCCAGAAAGCAATCAATGAGAATTCCTGTAATGCATTGCTTTTGAAAGTAAACCAGATTGGAAGCGTTTCAGAGTCAATTAATTCAGCAAAACTTTCATTTGAAAATTCATGGAATGTTGTTGTGTCCCATAGAAGCGGTGAAACAGAAGACTCTTTTATTGCTGATTTAGTTGTAGGTTTAGGATGCGGGCAATGCAAGTTTGGCGCTCCTGCGAGAAGTGATAGAAACTCAAAATACAATCAGCTTTTGAGAATAGAAGAATTTTTGCAGGAAAAAGGCAAAGCAGTTTATGGAAAAAAATAATTAGTATTCTGAATCAAAATCCATTTCATAGTCTCTGTCCCATGTATTGAATTCTTCCGGCAGGGAAAACAAATTGTCTTGTTCGTCCATTTCTTCTTCAAAAAACATTATTTTTCCGTCTTTTCTCTTAAATTCTTTTTTTTCTTTCTTTTCTTTTTTTTCTTCAGTTGATTCTTTTTTTGAAATGGCTTTATTCTTTTTGGCTTCTTTCTTTTTCTTTTCTGGATTTTTTTTGGATTGATTTTTTGTTTTGCCTTTAATTAATTTCTTTACTGCTTTTTTCTTTGGTTTTCTTTTTTCAGCTTTCTTCTTTTTAACCGGTTTTTTTTTGGCAGACTTCTTTTTTTCAGCTTTCTTTTTTTTGGTTAACTCTTTTTTTGGTTTAACTATATTTTTCTTTAAAGCCTTTTTTGTTTTGGCTTTAACTGTTTTCTTTTTCTGATCAGCTTTTTTTTGCTTTTTTTTGTCTTTTTTCTTTGCTTTGTTTTTTGCCATTTAATCCACTTAAACTTGATTCATACAATCTTTTCCAAAAATTTATTTAAACCTTTGCAATAGCACAAAAAACACGCTAATACCCAGTTAACACCCATTTAAAATAACTTCACTTTATAACTATATAGGGGGAATTTCATGCCTGTTGGGATTGTCAAACAAACTGTATTATTTAACGAAAAAATTGAGTCTTTGGATAAAAAGATAAGGGAATTAGAGAACGAGCAATTAAACCTTAATGTAAGGATAAGCCAGCTGGAGAACGGAAAACATTAAAAGTTCGTCCAGAACTTTTTATCCCTTCTTTTTTCTGCTATTTCCTGTTCTATGTCTTCTTTTGATAGTTTTTCTCTTGTTTCATTTAAAGGGAGTCTTTTTGCTTCTTCTTCTTCCTGGCAGTCTTCACATAAACCGCCTCTTAATTCATCTCTTTTATCGCATTTCCTGCATTTACCCATCATTTTAATCAGATTAAAACTAACAACCAAAAACTTAAAGAAGCTTTCAGTCTTCCCAAAGGTTTAAATTGACACAAATTCATTATTCAATTTGTGAAAAAAGAAAAAACATTAGGTTTCAGAATAAACTATACTGTAATCAACCCTTATACATTAGAAGCTGGCGTATTTATTGATTTTGGTTCAAAAACAGAAAAAGATTTCTTGTGTAATGCAGAAATAAAAAAAGCAATAGACAATTTAATGAACAGGAGTTTTTTTAGGCCAAAGATTGGCGGGAGAATTGGCAACCTGCGTTTGACGCTTAATTCTAAAACAGGAAAAGCCAAATGGGATGCTCTGCATCCATTAAAATTTAGCGTTAAAACATTAAGTGGAAAAGGAATCGCTGGAAAAATTGAAGATATGTTTTTAGAAGAATTTGAAAGAAGAATAATTGAACCAAAAGAAATAATGCATATTAGTTATAGTTTTAGGAGATGGAGACAACTCAAAAAAAGGGGCACTGGCTCTAAAATCCCTTTTGTGCCTTTTTCTGTTCCATACAAAGAAGAAAGAAAAAAATTAAGGGCTCATCTTGCCCAAGGAAAACTTAAGGCAAGAAAAAAAAGGCTGGCTAAAGTGAAAAGAAAACCAATTTGAATTACCATAAAAGAGTTTTCATATGGTTAACTCTTTTTTCAATCAGTTCTCTTGTGCCAATGTCTTTCCTGAAAAACACTTTTCCTTTAACCTGATTAACTGCATTTTGTGAAATTTTTTCTGCTTTTTCCAGGTTTTCTCCAATTCCAACAAAAGCCATTGCACGGGAACCAGTCATCAAATAATGACCGTTTTTTTCGTCTATTGCGCCAAAAAAATGTTTTGCTTTTGTTTCCTTGAATTCAATGAACTGGTTTTTAACTGCATTCAAAGGATAGCCTTCAGGCACAACATACTTGCATACGCTTGCTTTCTGCTCAAATTCCAATGAAATTTCATTTAACTTGCCTTCAATTACAGCCTTACACACTTCAACAAAATCTGATTTCATTAAAGGCAAAACATTCATTACTTCTGGGTCGCCAAAACGGGCATTGTACTCAATTAATTTAACCCCTTTTTTTGTTAAAATAAACCCGCCGTAAAGTATGCCTTTGAATTCTGTTCCTGTCTCTTTTTTTAAAGCCAAAGCAACTTGTTCAGTTATTTTATGAGCCTGCTTTAAGTCTTTTTCTTTTAGGAATGGAAGCAAATGGTTTTCACAAGAATAAGAGCCCATGCCTCCACAATTCGGGCCCAAATCCCCTTCAAAAGCCCTTTTATGGTCCTGAACAGGAATGCAGTCCAAAACGGTTTTTCCGTCACAGAAACTTTGAAGGGAAAATTCTTCTCCTTCAAGTTTTTCTTCTATTACAACTTTTCCTTTTGCCAATAAACTGTCAGCATAACTTAATCCTTGTTCTATTGAATCAAAATGGTCTCCTTGCACTTTAACTCCTTTTCCTCCGGTTAAACCATCTGGTTTAATTACAATTTGTTCAAGTGAAGAAGCAAAATCTTTCATGCCTTCTGAATCAGAAAAAACCCTGAATTTTGGAAGACCTTCAATTGAATGCTTTTTCATTAATTCTCTTGCAAAGCTTTTGCTTGACTCTATTTTGGCAACTTCTTTTTTCGGGCCAAAACTTGGAACTCCAATTTTTTCTAATTCATTTGCTAATCCCATTGCAATTGGATCATCTGGCCCTAAAACTGCAAAATCTGGCTTAATTTTTTTAGCATAATTTATAATGAAAGAAAAATCCGTTACTGAATGTGCAATTAATTCTTTTGCTTTTTGTTTTACTCCTGGATTCATTGAAGGCATTATTGCATACAGTTCAGGTTTTGTTTTGCTTTTAATTATTGCTTCTGCAATGCAGTCTGCTCTTGCCGTGCTTCCAATCAATAAAATTTTCATTTCAAAAACAACCTTTATTGTATTATGCCTCAAATTCCTTTTATTTCTTTTCCAAACCGAATAAAGTGCTTTGCTTTTTTTCCAGTCCTTTTATTTCTGCTCTTGGATTATGGATTTCATAATCTAACTTACAGTATTCTAAACCGTATTTTTCCAGTAATTCCATTGAAGGCTTTCCAATTGAAGGCGCACAAATTATTCCTCTGGTTTTTCTTCCTTTAAGTGATGCAACCTGATGCATGTAACTGTGCAATTGCCTTATTGAATTCAAATCAGCTCGTCTTCTTTTAACTTCAATTACTACAAGGTTTTTGTCTTTGTCTTCTGCCATTATGTCAATTATTCCTTTTCTTAAAATCTGTTCTTTTTTTAATGCAACTAAGCCTTTCTCTAAAACAGACAAATCCTGCATTAATAAATCGCTTAATTCCCTTTCAGAGCCAAATAAGCGTAATTCTTTTTCTCCTTCTATTTCAAATGATTCAACAAAATCTATGTTATAAAAGAAAATATCGATTTTTTCTTTTGGTTTTCTTTTCAAAGCAGAAATCACTAAAGCTTTTTTTTCTGAATCCAATACAACTGAAGCGCTTGCATTCATCATGTAATTAATTG
Source organism: Microcaldota archaeon (assembly GCA_018829335.1). GTDB lineage: Archaea > Iainarchaeota > Iainarchaeia > Iainarchaeales > 1-14-0-10-31-34 > 1-14-0-10-31-34. The sequence continues at coordinate 21,919 of JAHJUD010000106.1, forward strand.
GACGCAGTTTAGTGTTTTGGTGTATTGCAAAGCTTTTGTCTCCTTTAACTAACAGCATGCGCTTTCCTTTGGGTAACTTGCTTCCTGCTCTTCCTTGGTATTGAACAAAGCATTCTCCGATTACAATCAGCATTTTGCCTGAATTAATTGATTCATCTATTTTTGTTTTAGCTTCAGCTAAAGCCATGTGGAAAGCCATGCATAAAAAGAGAAGTAAAAAGAATAAAAAATGAAGTTTTATCTTGCAGGGCCGTCTTGCATTGAGCGGTATCCAAAATATTTAGTTTTTTGTGTTATTTGTTTTTTAGTTGGTTTTTTCCTGCTTTGGGTTACCCTTAATCTTCTTGTGTTCTGGCTGAAAGTTCCGTCACTTCTTCCATAAACTTTTGTAGCTAATATATTATCTCCTACTTTCATTTTCTTATTAGAAACTAATTCCTTTTCAGAGTAAGTTAATAACTTTGAAGTACCAATAGGATCAGTAATTTCTCCTATTAGCAAGTCCTTCTGTCTTTTTACAAGAATTTTAGGTTTAACTTGTTTTGCTCTTTGTTCAACTAACATTACTGAGCGTCTAGGAATTACAGTAATTTTAGTTGTTCCATTAGGGCTTGTTATTTTAGTGACATTTTTTTTCCTTGTAACTTTTCTTCCACGCATTGCAGGACTTCTTGACGGCATCATATCGCCTCTTTTTAGTATAAAAAAATAGGGTTTACTACTTATTAAAGATATCTGTTAAACTTAGATTTCAGTTATCTTTTTTGGAGCGCTTGAAAGGCGTTTAAAGCCGTTTTTTGTGATTAAATAATCGTCTTCAATTCGAATTCCTGCAATCTTTTTGTTATAATAGCCTGGCTCAACAGTCAAAACCATATTTTCCTTTAAGATTGTTTTTTTCCCGAAGTTTTTTTTAGGGGAATCATGCACTTCAATGCCTAATCCATGGCCAATATCATGCATTAATTTTTGTTTAAGGTTTTTTTTGATAAAATTGTTTGCCTTTTGGAAAGCTTTGGAGTAGTCTTTTCCTTGTCCTAATTCGTTTTCTGCTAATTTTTTTGATTCAAAGACTTTTTCATATAATTCATTTATTTTTTTTGGGGTTTTCCCGGAAAAAAACATTCTTGTAAGGTCAGAACAATAGCCTTTATATTTCACTCCAAAATCAATCAAAATCAATGTATTTTTCCTGATTTTTTTGTTTGAAGTGTTATGATGAGGCACCGCAGAATTTTTTCCTGAAGCAACAATTAAAGGAAAAGCTAATTCTTCTGCTCCAAATTTTTTTGCAGTAAACTCTAATTCATTCGCAAGCTGCATTTCAGTCATTCCTATTCTGAAAAGCTTTTTCATTTCAGAAAACGTTTTTTCTGTTATTTTACATGCTTGCTTTATTTTTTTTATTTCCTGTTTTGTCTTGACGCTTCTAATGCTATTTAATTCTTTTGAGGAGTCAATGAATTTTTTGTTTTTGAATTCTTTTTTTAATGCATTCAAAGAGTTAACTGGATAAAGATTGAAATTTAATCCAATATTTTTTCCTTTTAATTCTTTTTTCAGGATTTTAATTAATTCTTTCCCTGATTTTGCTGTTTTAACTAAATAGTTTTTTGACTTGGGAATGCCTGCGCCTTCAAGAGAAGAAGAAATAATTAAAGGCTTTTTGTTTTTTTGCAGGACAAGAAAATTGTTTTCGTATTTTTCTCTGTACAATCCTGTAAAATAATAAAATGCAGGGTCAAAGTAATTGCTGAAATTCCGGATTAAAACTGAATCTGCTTTTGTTTTTGAAAACAGTTCTTTTATTTTTTCTTTCATTTTAATCAGAAACTTATTTTCTTTTGGCAATGATTTTTTATTTCAAACCAAAAACTATTTTCTTTTAACCATTGGAAGCCCTGTCCTCTGGTTTTCCACTACTTGGAAGTCTGCAGGCAAGTCAATTGATTCTTCTTCTTTTTTTGAAAAAAAGTAGAGTTTGCCTTTTGAATGCAGATAATATGTTATTCCTCTGCTGTTTTTATGAGAATATCCCATTAAATCACCTTTAATATGTCTAAATGCTAGAGGTTTTTTTAAAGCTTTCTTTTGTTTTGTTTAAAAAGATGTTATGAAAGAAGAATTAAAAGAATTTAAAAAATTCATTGAAGACAACAAAGAAAAGAGAACTGCTGTATTGCATCACACTGATCCTGACGGAGTTTGCTCTGGAATAATTACCGCAAAAGCGCTTGAAAGAATCACTGGAAAAAAACCTTTGCTTTTTCATCAGAATCCAGGCGAAATTACAGTAACAGAAAACACAGTGAAAGAATTAAAAGAAAAACAAATTCAATTTCTTGTTTCAGTTGACTTAAGCGTTGACCAAAACCCTGAACCAATAAAAGAAATTGAAGAGTTTGCAAAAATTCTTGTATTAGACCATCATAAAACATACAATGAACTTAATTCAACTGAAACTTTAATGATTAAAAGCAAAGATTTAACAGGAGTTGAGGGAAGCAAGTATCCTGTTTCAAAACTTTCTTTTGACTTGTTTTCTGATTTAACTGATTTAAAGGATTTGGATTGGATTGCATGCATTGGATTGCTTGGAGACAATGCTTACAGTGAATGGAAAGATTTTGTTGACGGAACAATAGAAAAATACGGTTTTGAAAAAAAAATAGAGGAAAATATTTTGTTTAAAATAAAAAAATTAATTGAATCAATTGAAGTAATGGATTACAGCAAAATGGAAAACTTAATTAATGTTTTTTTGTCTGCAAAAAAACCTGAAGACTTAATGAAAAAAGACTTGTTAATGGAACTTGAGGGAATGGAAAAAGAAGTTGCTTTCTGGAGAATGGAATTTGAACAAAAAAAAGAGGTTTTTCCCGGAGAATTGATTTATTTTGAGTTAAAGCCTGAACACAGCATTAAATCTGTTTTAATTAACAGAATCTCGCAAAGATACAAAAACAAAACCATTGTTTTAGTACAGGATTTCAGTGAAGAGCATGTTTATTTCAGCGCACGAAGGCAGGACTTTAAGGTTAAAGTTAATGACCTGCTTGAAAAAGCTGTTGAAGGCATTCCTGAAGCTACTGCCGGAGGCCATATCCCTGCCGCAGCAGGAAGAATTCCAAGAAAATACCTCAAACAATTCAAAGAAAATTTAATCAAAAAAGCAACTAAAGTAAAATCAGAAAAATAAAAAAATTAGGGAATGAAATTATTTCATTCCGCGCATTTCAGCATTTAATTTAACGCCTTTCATTTCTGCATTAATTTTGTCTACTTTAGTTATTTTTTCGTTTAATGCATCAAGATCTGATTTGGTTTTTATTTTTTTGGCGTTAAGGGTTTCTTCTGAATGCACCAGTTTAGCAATTTTTTCTTTTAATTTGTTTTCTTCTTTTTGGGTGTCGCTGAAATCCAATGCCAAAAGATATAATTCTCTTTCCATTGTCCTCTTCTGGTTCTTTAAGTTTCTTGTTTGTTCTTCTAATTCATTTAAAGCAGAAGCAAGAAATTCTTTGCTTGAGCCTTTTTTTGCAACCTCTTTTTTTGATGTTTTTCTGCTAGCCTTTTTTTTCACAGTTTTTTTAACTTCTTTTTTTGAGGTTTTCTTCTTCTTTTTTGGCATTAGTTCACCCCTAAAATAATTTTTTATTCTCATAGAATATAATTATTCTCTTTTATAAAGCTTTCTTTTTTTGCCCTAAAAATCCTTTAATTTTGCTTCTATCTGGCTTCTTCCCTCCTCAAAAGCCTTCTTGCTTATTAACCCTGAATCAAAAGACCTTTCAAGCAATTCAAGTTTCCTTAAAAGATTTTGTTTTTCTCTTTCTTTTTCCATTAAATGAACTTCTTTAAATTTTTCTTTGGCTGGTTTTTCGCCAAAAACTTTTTTCAGGAAACCTGTTTTTCCTTTCCTGTTTTTCTTTGATTTCTGCTGTTCTTGTTTTTGTTTTTTCAGGATTTCTTTTTCTTGTTTTTCTTTTAATGCTTTTTCTTTCCTTAAAGCTTCTTCTTTCTTTTTTATTTCCTGTTCTGTTTTTTTTCTTTCTTCACTGATTTTTTTCTGCATTTCTTTTTCTGTTTTTTGTTTTTCTTCTAAAAGCTTTCTCTGCAATTGTTTTTCTTTTTCTTCATGCTCTAATTCAAGGTTTTTTATGGTTTCGTCTGCAATTTTTTTTGCTTCTTCTTTAATTAATGCAGACAAGCCTTTCTTCATTTCTTTTGAATTTACTTCCTGTTTCTTTAAGGTATTTTTTGCAACCGCTTTTTGTTTTGGCTGTTCTGTTTTTGCCGGCTTAACTGAAATTTTTTCTCCCATAAACCTTTCCAACGAAATTCTTTGGTCAAGAAAGCCTTCAAATTGGACTGCAATGTCATCAGGGGTTTCAGATAAAAGATTAAAAAAAACTGCTTTAATTCCTCTGGCTTTCAGGATTTCAGAAAATTTTTGGGTAAAAAAGCTTATTTCTTCTTTTGAAAGAAACAATGAAAGAGAAGTCACTGAATCAAAAACAAAAACTTCAGGAGCAAAATTTTTTATTGCAAAACTAATGCATTCTTTGACTGAATTTGTTTCCCAAGGTTTATCAAAAGATTTTATATTAGGAGAAGAACTGTTTATCGCAACCCCGCTTAAAATAAGGGTTTTTTCTGTTTTAATTTTGTTTTCTTCAAATTCTTTTAACAGGCTTTTACCACTCCTTGAAAAAGTGATAACACAGATTTTTGAATGAGTTTTTTCCAGTAAAGAAACTACATGAGTTAAAGCAAAAGAATATTCACTGTTTTTTATGTCAATCATTTGAAGACTGTTTTCTTTTGTTAAAGGAAATTCTGATTCAAGTTTTTCAATTAATTCATTCATTTAATCACTTAACCATTTCAGCCAGTGCAAAAAACTTCATTGCACCTTTTATTTCTGTTCCGCCTACTGTAAGACTTAACTCAAAAAACCTTCCTTTTCCTTTAAGGTTTCCTGCAACCAATTCATTTTCAAATTCGCTAAAAGAAAAAGCTATTTTTGGCTCGCTTAAAACAACTTTAACTACTGAAACCGAATTCAGTGAATTAATCCATGCCTTGAATAAATTTGATGAAACAGTCTTTAATGCATTGATTTCGCTTGCAGAAAAAAGTTTTGTTGAACCAAAATTGGCTCCTTTAATTAAATCAACCATCATCAAGGCATTAGATTTATTGAATGAAACAAGAACAATTGATTTAAAATTTTCAGTTCCTGCTTCAGAAAAAAGACATATTTTTGTTTCCTGTTTTAAAGGCTTAATTGAATTAATTGATTCAACGTTAGTGAAGGTAATTTCTTTTACTTTTAAGTCTATTTCATTGAATACCTGACTTAAATTGAAATCTATTGCTTTGCTTATGCTTTCAGCCAATTGCGTGTCCTGCATTTAAAGTCCTCTTTAAATAAATGCGTTTTCCTCTTAAAAAAGTTTGCTTAGAAAAGAATGTTTTTAATCCCTTTTAGGTTAATTTAATCTGATTGCAATGAAAAAACAGCAAAGAAAAGAATTCGCTGAAAAAAGGAATTTATTGGATTTAAGCCAAATAATGCACAAAAGCCTTAAAATAAAAGAAAAGTTTTTTTCTTTAAATGAAACAAGAAAAGCAAAAAACATAATGATTTATATTTCATTTAAATCTGAGGCAAGGACAAGAGAAATCATTTTAGAGCTTTTAGAAAAAAAGAAAAAAGTTATTGTGCCTGTAATTAATTTCAAGAAAAACGAAATCAGCTTAAGTGAATTAAAAGATTACCAGAAAGAACTTGTCTCAAGCAAGTTAGGCTTATTTCAGCCAGCAAAAGAATTTTTCAGGCCTTTTAATCCAAAAGAACTTGACTTGATTGTAGTGCCAGGAATTGCTTTTGATGAAAAAGGAAATCGTTTAGGCTTTGGAAAAGGCTATTACGACAAGTTTTTGTCCAAAATCCAGAAAAAAATTCCTGTTATTGCTTTAGCTTTTGAAGAACAAATCGGAGAAAAAATCGTGTCAGAAAAACATGACATTAAAATGCATAAAATCATAACAGAAAAAAG
>JAHJUD010000107.1 GCA_018829335.1 Microcaldota archaeon
CAACCTTTTCAAGAACCTCAAAACCTTCCATGCGCAAAGAAATAGTTTTCTTCATAGTAGCTACTTTGTAGCTACAATATGCGTTTAAACATATCTATTAGCCAAAATAACTCAAAAAATCAGTTTCCGTTAGCAGTTACGTTTGAAGCATAGTATTTTAAAATAAAAAATCCTACTTATATCATGCCTGCACCAAAGAAAGTAAGAGATCCCAATGCTTTTTATGCATTAAGAGTAAGGGGAAGAGGGAAAAGAAGAAGACTTACTTATGATCTAATGAAACTAGGAAGAACAGTAAAAACTGGAACAGAAAGAAGAAAACTCATTAATCCAATAGATATAAAAAAAGAGCCTGAAGGAGAAGCCATCGACTATGGAATTTCAAAAGAATTGCATAAAAGTACAGGAATTCAGCACAGGAAGAAACGCAAAAAAAAATAAATCATTTTTCTGGAATGTTTCTTTCAATCCATTTATTGGCTCTCCTCACAAGCTTGTTAGTTAAAAGCCTGCATGCTTCACTATAAAAAAGATAGGAGCTTGGAGTAAAATGAGATACTTCAGGAGGAAAATCTAATTTGGTTTGTTTTAAAGCTTTCAATGCATTATCATAGAATTCTTGGTTTACTTTCTTCCATTGCTCTTCTCCTTTTTCTTTTGCTTTCCTAAAAGCTTTTCTATAGCTTTCCTCAAATTCTTCAATAGAAGAAAAACCTATTCGCTTTAATTTTCTGTTAATTCTGGCAATTACTCTTTCATATTCCTTTTTTGTCATTCCAACCTGAAAAAGCTTTTTATCATCAGGATAAAGCCTCCCTCTTTTAATACTGCCATCTACATGCGATTCAATAAAAGAAGGCTTTTTTCTTCCATGCACAACTCCTAACTCATATCTTTTCCTGCGGTGCTCAAAAGGACTCTTAAATTTATCTTTTGAAGCGGAAGAAAGTTGCATTCCTCTTTCAGCAAGAAAAGCTTTAACACCAGACTTTTCAGTTGTGAATTGAGAAGTAGAAAAAACAACCAATAAAGGCAAATCCTTTGAAGAAACATTTTTTGGATTCCATCCCTTTCCAGAAACACCCCACAAAGTTTTACCGTGCTGTAAAGCTCTCGCCACTGCTGCATGAACTGTTGCATGCAATCTTGAAACCCACTGCTTTGAATGCATTCTATAAAGCGGATGCACAAAATAAGCAGGCAACTTTTCTCTTGCAATTGAAGAATTAGTTGAAACAGAAAACTCTCTTGCAGTCCCCCTAATCTTAAAACCAGCAGTTATTCGCCTACGCAACGCAGTAACATCCCTTACCTTACGACTCCTTGCCCTAGTCATCAAATAATAACTTACATTTCCATTCTTTTAATTCTTTCCTATCCACAAAAACCAACCAAAATAACAAAAACTTTAATAACAATAAAGCCGTAATAAATGCACGGAGGTGCAATGTGCACTATTCAAGTTAAAGAAATCGTGTAAAAAACCTCTCGCCCGGTCGGAGCATGGATTTTATTTATTTTAAAAACACAAAGGAAAACACGTAAATATTACAGTTTTAAGGAAGTTATTTAAGTCTTTATACAACTGAAAAAGCTTATAAATAACTTTGTCGTACTAAATAAGTATTAAGTCCCCAGGATGGTCCCAGAGGTTTACCTCTGGGGTAATGCTGGGCTTCTAATTGGTGTCCTTTTGAAAAAGAAAGCAATCGGATTTATTGATGGAAACAACTTTTATCATAACGCAAAAAAACAGAATATTCTATTCAGCAAAGTTGATTTCTCAAAAATAATGAAATTTATTTGCGAAGAACGAAATTTAGAATACACTGGATTCTATTATTACAATTCTGTTCCAAAACTGGACGAAGACAAAGAAGCATACTATAATCAGATGGCTTATTTTGACAAAGTTAGAAAAATGGACAACAATTTAGGTGTAATAACCAAAAAGCTAAGATACAAATCAGCCAAAGACACACTAAATGATTATTCCAAACAACAACAAAAAATAGAAGAATCAAAATTATGTGAGAAATGCAAAAAAAATATGCAGCAACCCTGTTTTGACTGTATAATAAAAAAACGCAAAAGAGAGAAAGGAGTTGACGTAGCAATTGCCATAGATGTTGTTCAAAATGCGCTAGATGATAAATATGATATATGCATTCTTTTTTCCGGGGATTCGGACTTTGTTCCGGCTTTAGAGCTAATTATAAAGCGGGGAAAAGAAGCCATTAGCTCATTTATTAGATGCAAAGGCTATTCATGGGAACTATTACAAAAAATGGACTGCATTCCAATTAATAATACAGAATTTGAAAACTTCATTATAAAGCAATAAATAAATTCAAAACATTTTTCCAATTCTACATTTTCCTTATCACAAATACATTCAACAAGCTCTTAAATTAGTTCAACTGAAACGTCTGTTCTATTTCTTAACTTTCTTTATTATCCCATGATTTGCGTTGACGTCTAAGAGATCGTTGTCTTTGAAGACTTTGTTGCGATTTTTGTGCCGATGACGCAGGGAATGTTTAGTTCACGGGAAACGATTGCAACATGTTTAAGAAAAGTTTATTTAAAGAAAAGTGGAGTTGACTGCCAATGGTGAACTTAATCTGCAAACTGATGTGAAAGGAAATTTAATATTCAGAGCATTAAATAGTTCAACAAATAATAAGACTAGTTGAATGGTATCAGAGGCAAAGAGGTATAACAAAGCTTTAAATATAACTTTTCTATAGTTATATCATGAAAGGAGATATTGCATGACTAAAGGAATAGAAATATCTATTTCCAAAAGAAAACTCTATTCTTTATTTTTATTGAATTTAATGAAAGAAATAGAAGGCACTACACGATTTCACAAACTAATGTTTATACTAAAACAAGAGCATAATATTCCAATAGATTATAAATTCATTAAATACCATTATGGTCCTTTTTCTTCAGAGTTAAGGGAAGACATAAATTTTTTCACTGAACAAAATTTTATGAACAGTAACTCTTTATTTATTGGCGAAGACGAAAAAGGGTATCCTATAATCAAAACAACCTATAAAATTTCAAATAAGGGAAAAAAGATTTTTGAGAAACAATTTGCCAAAAAAGAAGAAAAAGAATTATTCATTAAAGCAATATCTAAATGGGGTAAGGCGCCTCTAAATAAACTTATTGCTCACGCAAAATCTCTGCAATAGTGTTAACCGTGAACAAAAAACTTCTTTTAGAACAAGTTAAAGAAAATGATGAAGATATTGAAAAGATTAAGTTTGGCGAAAATGAATTCTATTTCTTAAAAAAAGAAAACGATTTTGAAATAAGAAACGAATACATAAAAATCATTGGAAAAAGTAAGCTTGATGCAGTAATTAACCATATGTTAGTAGACACAGAGTTTAGGCATTTTATGTTAGTTAACTTACAGGAAATATTCAGAAGGCTCAGAAATTATAAGACTCAAACCGAGTATAAATATAATTGCATAATAGCTAAACAAGAAGACACAGGAATCTATCAAATAACTGTTAAAGATTATATAGGATTTTCTGCAGGCATGGTTCCTGAAAAATTTGTTGAATCTTCTAATGCACAGATAATAGACTTTATAGATGATTTAACAGAACAATTTAGAGAAGAAATCAGCCTAATTAAACAAGGCAAAAGACAATCTTTTGCAGTAGATTCCAAAAAAGAAATAATAGAACAAGTTAATAAAATAAGAGAAATAGGCAAATTTGAAAACAAAGAAATATTTATATCAGATAAAGTTGCATTAGTAAAAAATTCTTTTAATAATGAAAAATTAAGAGCTTTTTTTTCTGCCTGGCAGCTTAACATATTTTTTGAGCAATTTGTGGCAAAATTTATTGAGAAATGTATTGGGACAAAATGTATGACAAACAGAAAACTGTTTGTTTTACCAAGCACATCCATAAATAAAGCAGGCATAAAAAAACATTACGGGCATTTGGAAATTGATGTAATTGGATATGATAAAAACAAAGATAACCTTATTTTAGTTGAATGTAAAAATGGGCAATTAAGAGAATCTGAAATCAGCAAATTTGTTGGCAGAACCAAAATTATTGAAGCCAGTTATGACACTAAAATAGATAAAAAAATAATGGTTGGAACAAAATATTTAGATTATTTCTTCAAACCTTTGCCAAAAAAATTTGATATAGTTGGAGTTAACTGCTTTGACAATAGAGATTATAGAAGAAAACCTTGCTATAAGGATTTAGAAAGTTTAATAAAAGAGTAAAATTAAAAGTTTCTATCTCTTCACTTTCTTTATTATCCCATGATTTGCATTTACATTCAGAAAGTCGTTGTCTTTGAAGACTTTTGTGGCGATTTTGGTGCCGATGACGCAAGGGATGTTTAGTTCTCTGGAAACGATTGCAGCATGGCAGGTTACTCCGCCGATGTCGGTTACAATTGCAGCGGCTTTCTTCATTGCAGGAACTAAATTAGGGTTAGTTACATGGGAAACCAAAATGTCCCCTTGATTCATTTTAGGCAAATCTTCTGGAACATTAATTATTTTAGCTAAACCTTTAACCATGCCAGGAACAGCAGTAGTGCCTTCTAATTCCTTTAATTTAAAGTCTTTAGGGTTAGGGGCAAGAGAAGCTAACTTTCTTGCTTCAAAACCAACAACAGTTTTAGTTTTGCCGTTCAAAGAAACAAAAACACTAAACTTGCGTCTTTCATTCAATAAATTTACATCAAACTTTTTTCCGTTGATTGCTTTAATTAACTCTGAAGGCCACAAAAACCTTAATTGATTAACAGACAACAACAGTCTTTTGCTTAATTCTTTTAATAAAGGCTCATAAGAATAAAAGGAAAAATACATTGCGTCTTTTCTTAAACCCTTTAAATAAATCATTTCCTTGGAAATATCAAACAAAGAAACAGTTTTTTTATTCAAAGAAAGCAAAGAAATCAAGTTTTTTTGCTTTAATTTAATTTCTTTATGGCGGGAAAGCATTTTAGAATAAATCAAAGATAATTCTTTTTCTTTTAATAAGCCTTTAATGCGTGCAACAAAATAATCTTTATTCCACGCAGGGCCAATATACATAAAAGGAAGCCATCTGAATTCAAGAAAATGCTTTTCAAGCAAAACATCAAATTTTTTGTTAACAAAAGGCAGTAATTCAATTATTTTATCTGGTTCAGAAGACAAAAAAAGGTTTTTAGTTTTAGCATCCACAGAAAACTTTAATGCAAGCTCAATTACTTTTATTTCTTCTTTTAACTGAAAAGAATCCTTTAAAGGAGTGGTCAAAACACTAAAAGTTTCACCTGACTTCAAAGACAAGTTTTTTTCTTTGATTGTTTTTTCAAGCAAATCTTTTAAGTAATTAGTTAAAAGCTCGTGATCCCATTCAAGGATAATAGCTAACTGGCCTGAAACATGACAGGCTTGATGAAGTTTATTGTGTTTCTCGTAAATTTTGGCTAATTGTTTAAGTGAAAGAACAGAAAAATCGGTTTTCAGGAGTTTATCAGAGTTTTTAATTAAAGCATTAGAGATTTTTTCTATTTTCTTGTTTTTTGAAATAAACCATTTAGGATTTAAAAGAGTTTTTTTAAGGATTGTTTTTCCTGCCTTGGAAAAGTTTTTTCTGTCCATAAAATAAGAAGTGTCACCGTTTTTGAATACTCCTAATAAGTCAATGGAAACTCCAATGTCTTTTTTCATTTCTTTTCCCCAGTAAGAGAAAACTCCTTCAAATAAATGGTAATGGCTTCTGGGAATTTCCTGAAAAAAAAACCAGTTAGTCATGGTAATATAATAGTGCTTTAAGACTTTAAAAGATTTGAGCCGGTTCAAGAAAAACCGAAACATTAAAATACTATAAAAAATAATATATTGCACATGGATAAAGGCATCTTAATAAGTTTACTAATAATTGGCTTAATAACTTTTGGATGTGTTCAACCAGATCCACCTAAACCCCCTATTGAACTTTGTGGTAATGGAATCTGTGATGAAAAGGAAAATAGTATTACTTGCCCAAAAGATTGTCAAGAATGTGACGATAACGATAAATGCACAAAAGATTCATTTAACTATAAAACTCAAAAATGCGAAAATAAAGAAATAACCCCTTGTTGTGGAAATGGGAAGTGTGAAACCACAGAAGATTTTTTCTCTTGCCCTAAAGACTGCAAATACGATTTAGAAATTGCAGAAGTAAAACATTCAATTATTCCTTCAGGATACGATGTTATTGAAGTAAAAGATAACTTAGAACAACTTAAAACCAAAGAAGGAGATTATATGAATTCAGATTATTATATTGAAATTCCTTTTGAGCATCCAGATAGCCCGCATACAGGTACAGTAAATTCTCATGATTTTGTAGATCTGAAATTTATTATCCCAGAAGAAGTATTTAGTTTAATTGAAAATAAAAAAATATTCTTTGAAATGGATTTAGCTTGCGGAGAATACGGACAAATTTTTGTAGAAGTCTCAAATAAATTTGGTGAAATGGACACTTTAGAAAAAATTAAATGTGAAGCAAACTGGGAAGAAAAACACATTAAAAAAGAGTTAGAACTTTCTTCAAATGAAATCAATATTATTTTAAGGAAAGACGGTGGAGTTGGCAAAGTCAAAGTAGACTATGCAACAGTCTCCATTGAATAACTTCTTTCAACTGTCTTATCCCGAATTAATGTCCTCTCTAGAAAACAAGTAGCTTCCTCAATAAACTGGGAGGTTTATATGAGGAAGCTGAATAAGAAGAAGATTAAATGGATTTTAAAAGAAATGCAGTTAGGAAAACTGAGTGTTTGGCG
>JAHJUD010000108.1 GCA_018829335.1 Microcaldota archaeon
GGAGGAACAATACATCCTGCAATAAGTGAAACAAATAATATTAAACCAACTAAAAAAACTTTTTTCATTACATCACCTCAAAAAATTCTACATAAAGTTTTTGTAGAACTTAATATTTTATGAAAAGGGCAGTTTAAAAACCTGAAAAAATAGTTAGTCAAAAACCTTAGAATTAAATCAAAAAAAGGCTTAAAAAAGCTTTAAAAACTGCTTTTAATACAGTTTAATAGGGTAGTGGAAGACCAGCTGACGGTACCATTTTGTCAGGTAGTTCGAGCAGCCCAACTGAACGCAAGTGAAGTTGTGCATCGGATCGCGCCTACGAAATGGCGCTGAGGAAAGTCCGCTCACTCATTCCAAAAAAAGAAACCTGAGAAGGTTTCCTAAAGAGCAGAAACGAACCACTCAAAAATTACAATGACCTTAAGTGAGGTTTTTTGAGAAAGGATGAAACGTGCTTTAGGTTAAACTGAACTGAAATAAGTTCAGGGAGTGCAAGTCTTTAAGACGCTTAGGCGAATGCTGGTAACAGCCTTTTAAAAAAAGGCTGGCGAAAATTTCGTCAACCTTTTAACAAAGGTTGAAAACAAAAAGCGGCTTACTCTCCACAACCCCAAACACCTTTTTCAAAAAAAGGTTGAACAAAAACCCGCACGGCGTAAAGCCGTGCTAGCACCACTAAAAGTGGTGCGCAGGCACTCGCGGACTGAACCGCGACTAAACTGCCGAAACAGTTTCGTTTGAGCACGAGGCACTACTTTCGCTTCGCTTAGTAGTGCTGCAAAAGTTTGATTAAAAACTTAATATTTCTATTTCGTAATGTCAGATGTTACTTTTCTTCCAGGCAACATTCTGCGAGGACGCTCATATTTTACCACTCTTTCTTTTGACTTCCAAAACAGCAGTGCACGTACCTTATCTACAGTTTTTATTCTTTCTCCCTTAGCATTATAATAGATATTAGGATCAGAAATTTTAGTATGATAATAGTTACGTCCTGATTTTATGAAACCTTTTACGTTTCCTTTAGCATCTATTATAGCAACTGGTGCCATATAAAAACGATTAAATCTATTTTTCCTAATTCCTTTAAGAGCAAGTTCAGGATGTAATTCTGCATATCTTATTGCTCTTTTCATTTGCCCAGGAGTTAAATCCCCTTTATATTTAGCTGAAACTGCTTTTCCAAAAGTTTTTGGAGATCTCTTAACAGCATTGAATGCTCTGCGCATTTTTCCTGAGTTTCCTGGTTTTTTTGCAACTGGCATAAAATCACCTCAAATTTTTTTCCGATTTTTATTTTTTTAGTTTTATTCTTTTTCCATGAATATCCCAATATTTTGCAGATTCATATCCTGAGCCAAACCCTCCTGCCTTATAAGTAGGGGCTCCTGGAAGCCAATATCCTATTACCTTTCCACTAGCATCTCGTCTAACTGAAATCGCATAATCACTTCCCCTTTTATTCCACCTAACTTTTTTTCCTGGATTTTTATTTGCATATTCCTGAGCAGCACGCATTGTTCGTTTAGTTAAACCTCCTCTAAATAAAACTCTGGAAGCTCTTCTAAAGAATCCCGGCGGTTTTGGCAGCTTTGGCGGTTTTCTTGCAACCGGTACAGGCGCTCGTTTTACAACTGGCATAAAATCACCTCAAAATAATATAAATAAGCGCAATAGACCTATATAAAGGTTCTGTTAGTATATCAGCATTACATAAAGCTAAACTAAAAAAATATTGGAAAAGAACAGAACAATAAATTTAATTACTTCTACTGTTTTCTATTAATAGCTAAATTAAAAATAGTGGTTGAATGAGCGTATCAAAAAAAGAATTAAGAGAAAAGTTTGCTAAAGACTGGAAAACGCATTATGACTTAAAATTCTTTAAAGAAAAAGGTTTTATCAGAAAACAATGTGTTAAATGTGAAGTGAATTTTTGGACAATAGATGAAAAAAGAAAGACTTGCGCTGATTCAAGCTGTATAGGATATGAATTTATTGGAGAAAAAACAAAAAGTTTTGGTTACGTGGAAACATGGAAAGAAATAGAAAAATTTTTTTCAAAACATAACCATACCCCAATCAAAAGATATCCTACTGTTTCAAGATGGAGAGATGATTTATATTTTACTAATGCTTCAATAATAGACTTCCAGCCTTATGTGGTTAACGGAGAAGTTGAACCGCCTGCAAATCCTTTGATTGTCCCACAGACAAGCATTAGGTTTGGAGATGTAAGCAATGTAGGAGTAACAGGAAGGCATTATTCTTGTTTTGTAATGTTTGGACAACATGCATTTAACACAAAAAAAACAGGGTTATTTTACTGGAAAGAAGAAGCAATAAAAGACAATTATAATTTTGCATTAAATGTTTTAGGAGTAAAAGAAAAAGATTTGGTTTTTCAGGAAGAAGTATGGGCAGGAGGAGGTTCTTTTGGCCCATGCATTGAATATTGTGCTAAAGGACTGGAATTAGGAAACATTGTTTTTATGCAGTACAAGGATTTAGGAAACGGAAAATTCAGGGAATTAGACACTAAAGTAATTGACATGGGAGCAGGACTGGAAAGGTTTGCATGGTTTACTAATGGAAGCCCTACAAGCTATGAATTAACTTTTGGAAAAGCAATTCAAGACATGAAAAAACAGACAGGAATTAAAGTAGATGAAAAAATGTTTTTGGATTACGCTAAACTGTCAGGAATTCTTTCAAGTGATTTAAAAGACTATGAAAAACAAAAAGAATTAATCGGAAAAAAAATTGGTGCAGAAAAAAACTTTTTTTCTGATTTAGAGAAACTGCATTCATTATATGCAATTGCAGACCATCTGAAAAATATTTTGTATACTACAAATGATGGAATGCTTCCTTCTAATTCAGGAGGAGGATATAATTTAAGGATGATTTTAAGAAGGGTTTTTGCTTTCAACAAAGAGTTTGGCTTTAACTTGGATTATGGAAAAATAATTGAAAACCATGCGACTCATTTAAGAGAATTAGATGAAGAAATACAAGATGGAGTTAGAACTGCAATAGAAATAATTGGAGAAGAAGAAAAAAAATATAATTCAAGCAAAATCAACGCAGAAAAAAAATTAACTGCAGTCATAGAAAAAAGCAAAAAAGAAAAAAAAGGAATTGATTCAAGCGCTTTAATGACTTTATATGAATCAGATGGAATTGCACCGGAAACAGTAAAAGAAATAGCAGAAAAAAAAGGAATTGCAATTAAAATTCCCCCAGACTTTTATCAGATGCTTGCAAGAGAAGACGAAATAGAAAAAACAAAAGAAAGAGAATTTACAATTAAATTCCCTAAAACTCTGCCATTATATTATGAAGACCGTTATATGCAGGAATTCCAGGCAAAAGTTTTGGGAACAATAGAAAATTATCTGGTTTTGGATAAAACTTTATTTTATCCTGAAGGAGGAGGCCAGATAGGAGACATGGGAGAAATTAATGGAATAAAAGTTTTGGACACGCAACAACAGCAAGGAATAATATTGCATGAAATGGAAAAAAACAAATTCAAAAAAGGAATGACTGTTGTCGGAAAAATTGACTGGAAGAAAAGGCACAGCATAATGAAGCATCATACTGCAGCCCATGTATTAAATGCAGCTGCAAGAAAAGTTTTAGGAAACCATATCTGGCAGGGAGGAAGCAAAAAAGAAGAACACAAAGCGCATTTAGATTTAACTCACTTTAAAAGAATTACTTCAGAAGAACTAAAACAAATTGAATTCAATGCAAACAAAATCATTCAGGAAAACCTTGAAGTGGAAAATTTTGTAATGGACAGAAATAAAGCAGAACAAAAATTTGGCTTTAGGCTTTA
>JAHJUD010000012.1 GCA_018829335.1 Microcaldota archaeon
CTTTGCATTCTTTGTCTTTCTTTAATCATTCTTTTTCCTTTTGTTATTAGTTCATCAACATTAAGCCCTCTTCTTTCTAAATCTTTTCTGAAAGTTCTCTTTCTCATTACTTTCATTGCCCCTTCAAGGCTTCCTGTTTGGATTATTGCATTTCTCCACATTATAATAATTCTTGACTTAAACATATTTCGTATTATTTCTTTTGTTTTTTGGGGAATTCCTCGGTATGTCTTGTAAGATATCCCAAGCTCTTGCAGCATCTGTTCATTAGATGTTATTGCATGATTTTCGCCTACTGCCTTTAATATTGCTTTGCCTCTTTCCTCCATATTTCTTGTTCCTCTTAATACTTCAAGTATGGTTTTTTCCCTGAAAATTTTGTTTAATTCTCTTTTTCTTGTTTTAGTAAGGTGTTCTTCTAGTTCCCTTCTAGTTAACCCAAATCTTGCTGCAAGCCTTTCAATTGAAGCAATTTTCTGGTTTGTCTTGCTTTCTTCTGTTATTTTTTTGGCGTTTTTACTGAATATTATGTTAAGCGCGTTTATCTGAATTTCAGGAAGATTTGCTTTAAGAGTATTTTCTGTTGTTCCAAGCCTTGCTGCCAGATGATTTAAAGAAAGCAAATTTTTTTCACTGGATTCTTTTAATAATGCATCAAACCTTGCTTTTTTTTCTTTTGTAATGCTGATTTTTGGTTTAGAAATTCTCTTTCTTTTAGCAGGTCTTCTTCTTATTTTTTTTCCCCTGTAATCTGAAATAATTTGGCTGCTTGTTTTGCGGAGTTTTATTGACAACTTCCTTAATGTAGATAAATTAATTCCTATTTCAGCTGCAGCGTTTGTCAGATTTCTGGGGTTATTTCTTAATGCAGTATTTATTTTGTTTCTTATAATATCTGTTTCTTTTCTGCCTGCTTCATTAACGAAATTGCTTTCTTCAAGAATTTGTCTATGGTTTATGTTAAACTTTCCAAGTGTTTCTGGTCGGACGCCTAATATTTTTATCATAAAATCTATAAGAAGTGCTTCTCTAACCAGAATCTTTTTAACCATAATAATCTTTCTCATTCAAACTTTTTAATCCTTTTCAATCAAGGTTATTTAATGCAGGATTTTGTTTTTTATTCAAAAGAGTTTTTTCTGGAAAAACTTGCTGAAAAAGAAAAAATGCTCGGAAACAATGAAGTGGTTTTGTGCAGGAACTTTACAGAAAAAGAATTAATTGAACTGAAGAAGCAACTTGGTGAAACAAAATTTCCAGTGAAATTTTTTAGCTGTTTTCTTCTCCTTAATTCAAATTCAAAAGAATTAAATAAATTCAAAAACAAAACAGATTTTATTGGAGTTTTAGGCGGTTCAGTTCAGCTAAACAATTTTGCTGTTTCCTCAAAAATTGATTTTTTAATTCAGCCTTGTGTTGAAGGAAGGCTTGTATTTGATACTGCGACAGCAAGGCTCGCAAAAGAAAACAATACAAAAATTCTGATTCCTTTTTCGCAGTTCTTGCATGCAAATGAAACCAAAAAAGTTTCTTTGGGAAAAAACTATTGTTTTTTCCTTAAAATAGCGAAAAAGTTTAAATTAAATCCCAGAGTTATTTCTTTTGCAGCAAAAGAAAAAGAACTGCGTTCAGTTAAAGACTTGCAGGCATTCAAGGGATTTCTTGAAAAAAAATTTGAAAGTGTGATAAAATGAACCAAAAAAAATCAGTTAATCCAATTCCTTTGTCTTTGAGAGACAAAAAAAGATACTTGGTTTTTGAATTAATTAGTGAAAAGAATTTAAGGGAAAGCGAAGTCAGTTTTTCCCTGAAAAATCATTTATTGAATTTATTCGGAAGTTTAGGTTTATCTAAAATGAATTACCAGTTTATTGGATTCAATGAAAAAAACGGTAAAGGCATTTTGAAATGCAGGCATACTGCAGTAGAAGATCTAAAGGCAGGAATTTTACTGCTGAAAGAAGTGAATGGAATTAATGTTATTCCAAAAACTCTGAAGACTTCTGGAACAGTAAAGAAAGCAAAAACTTTTATTTGAGAAGCTGGTTTTAATCAAACTTTTCTGAAAAGTTTATCTGGGAAGAAGTTTTAATCAAACTTTTTAGAAAAGTTGTTTGAATACCTTTTATAAAGTTATTTGTATTTAAATAAATAATAAGGGAAAAAAAAGGATTTAACTTAAATAGGTGATTTTATTGTATCCTGGTTCTAAAGCTTCAAGCGCTGCATATGACAGAGCAGCAACAATGTTTTCTCCTGACGGGAGATTATATCAAGTAGAATATGCTTCAAAGATTGTCGAGCAAGGAACTCTAGGAATTGGATTAATTTATGATAAAGGGGTTTTGTTTGCAGCAGACAAAAAAATTTCAAGCACTTTGCTTTTGCCTAGTTCAGTGGAAAAATTGTTTGTTGTTGACGACCATATTGCTGCAATTTCTTCTGGTTTGGTTGGAGATGCAAGAAGATTAATTCAGATTGCAAGACAGGAAAGCCAGGAAAACCAGGCTTATTATGGAGAGCAAATTCATATTGAAACTTTAGTTAAAAAAATTGCTGCAATAATGCAGGTTTTTACACAGTATGGAGGAATGAGGCCTTTTGGAGTAAGTTTTATTTTTGGTGGAATTGACCCAAGCAAGGCGAAAAGATTATTTGAAGCAGAGCCTTCAGGTGCTTTAGCTGAATACAAGGCTGTAGCAATAGGAAAAAACAAGAAAGAAGCAATAAAGGTTTTGGAAGCAGGATTCAAAGAAAACATGCAGATAAAAGATGCAGTGAATTTGGTTGTTAAAGCCTTGAAATCAGGCGTACCAGAAAACGAAAAATTTGATTTAGGAAAACTTGATGTTGCTTTTATTGAAGCAGGAAAAGAACTCAAGAGATTAAACGCTGAAGAGTTAGTGAATTTAACTTCAAACAAAAAATAATTTTTTGTTTTTAGGCAGTTTTCTTTAGTTTCAAAGAGAAGATTTTTTATGGTTAAAGTCAGTGAAGCTGTAATAGCAAGATATGAAAAAGAAGGAGAAAAATTCGAGATTTTAGTTGATCCGACTCTTTCAATGGAATTAAAGAAAGGAAAAAAAATTAATTTCAATGAATTGCTGGCAATAGACACAATATTCAAGGATTCAAATAAAGGCACTGAAGCTTCGCCTGAAGCAATAACAAAAGCTTTTGGCACAACTGAATTGGAAAAAGTTGCAGAAAAAATAATTAAGGAAGGAAGAGTCCAGTTAACAACCGAACAAAGAAAGCAGATGCTTGAGCAGAGAAGAAAAGAATTAATTGATTTTATTTCAAGGAATGCGGTTAATCCCCAGACTAAAACGCCTCATCCCCCGCAAAGAATTGAAAATGTTTTAGAGGAAGCAAAAATTCATGTTGATCCAATGAAGACAGTTCAAGAACAATTGCCTGAAGTAATGAATAAGATTAAAACTTTAATTCCTATTTCACTGGAAAAAATAAGGATTGCTTTTAAGATTCCTGCAGAATATGCAGGAAAAGCAAATTTTATTTTGCACAGGTATGAATTAAAGCAGGAAGAATGGCAGTCAGATGGTTCTCTTGTTGCAGTATTAGAACTGCCTTCAGGTGCAAAAGAAGATTTATTGAATGAACTGGCTCATTTGACTAAAGGCGACATTGAATCAAAAATTTTATGATTTTTTTTTGAAGAGGAGGATTTATTAATGAAAAAAATAGTGGTTCCAGGAGAATTAATTACAGAGCAAAGAAAGAAAATGGGAGAACACGTTTATTCTTTTAACGGAAAAATTTATTCTGATGTAATAGGCATAACAGACAATGAATCAGCTTTTGCTTCAGTTGTTCCCTTAAAAGGATGTTATATTCCAAAATACGGAGACATTGTAATAGGATTAGTTGTAACTGAATTGTTTTCAGGTTTTCTTGTAGACATTGGTTCTTTTTCTTTGTGTTTTATGTCAAAAGAAGGAATAAGAGAACCGTTAAAAAGAGGTTCTGTTGTTTCAGTCAGGGTTTCAAAAGTAAATGAATTAAATGAAGCTGACTTGTCAGAGCCAAGGGTTTTTTATGGAGGCGAAATTTATTCAATTTCTCCTGTTAAAGTGCCAAGAATAATAGGAAAAAACGGTTCAATGCTTGAAGTTTTGAGAAGAGGCACTAACACAAATTTTATTGTGGGAAGAAACGGAAGGGTTTGGGCTAAAGGCGGAAACATTCAACTTTTATTCAAGGCAATAAAAAAAATTGAAGAAGAATCTCATTTGCCTAACTTAACAAACAAAATGAGTGAATTTTTATTGAAGGAAAAAAAATAATATAATTTTAAAAGGTGAAATGCTGTGACAAAAGAAGAAAAAAAAGTTTATGTAAACAAAAAAGGATTAAGATTGGATGGAAGAAAAATAGATGAATTAAGGCCTTTAACAATAAAGGCAGGCGTATTAAAGAACGCTAAAGGTTCATGTTATTTGACATGGGGTCAAAATAAAGTTTTGGTTTCAGTGCAGGGGCCAAGAGAAGTTCTCCCAAAACATCATTCAGATCCCTTGAAAGCAATAGTTAAATTCAATTACAGAATGGCTGCTTTTTCTGTTCCTGACAGAAAAAACCCTAAGCCTGGAAGAAGAGACATTGAAATATCCAAAGTTTGCGGTGAAGCATTAGAGAAAGCAATAATGCTTGAAAAGTTTCCTAATACTCAAATTGAAGTTTGGGCTCAAGTTTTGGACAGCAATGCAGGCTCTAGAGTTGCAGTTTTGACTGCGGCTTCAGTTGCTTTAGCTGATGCAGGAATTCCAATGAAAGATTTAGTGACAGCAGTTGCAGTTGGCAGAGCAGGAGGAAAAATAATTCTTGACTTAAACAAAGAAGAAGAAGATGCACCTGATGCAGTTGACATGCCTATTGCTTTAATGACTAGCGCAAAAGAAATAGTTTTGCTTCAAATGGACGGGCTTTTCTCTAAAACTGAATGGGATGAAGCATATGAACTTGCTGCAAAGGCTTTAGAACAAATAAAAGAAAAACAGGTTCAGGCATTAAAAGAACAGTTTTTGCAGGAATCAATGGAAACAGAAACAAAAGAAAAAATTAAAGCAGAGGTGCAATAAAATGCAAAAAAATGTATTACTTGAATTAAAATCAGAAAAAGTTTTAACTAATTTAAAGGATTCAGTCAGAACTGATGGAAGAAAACTTGATGAATACAGGAAAATTTCAATTGAAAAAGGAATTTACCAGAATGCTGAAGGTTCAGCTAAAGTAACTTTAGGCGACACTGAAGTTATTGCAGGAGTAAAGCTTCTTCCAGGAAAACCTTATCCTGATTCACCAAATGAAGGCACAATTTCTGTTGGAACAGAATTAATTCCTTTGGCTTCTCCTTTCTTTGAGTCAGGCCCGCCTTCAACTGATTCAATTGAATTATCTAGAGTTGTAGACAGAGGCATTAGAGAATCAAAAGCAGTTGACTTCAAAAAATTATGCATTACAGAAGGAGAACTGGTTTTTATTGGTTTTGTAGACATTTATGCAATAAACTTTGACGGAAACCTTTTTGATGCTTCAGCAATTGCAGCAATTGCTGCATTAGACCAGGCAAAAATTCCAAAAATTGAAGACGAAAAAACAGTCAAAGACGAGTTTTCAGGAAAACTAAAACTTGAAAGAAAGCCTATTTTAAGCACTTTTGCTAAAATAGGAAATTTTTTGGTTTTGGATCCAGATTTATTGGAGGAAACTGCAATGCAGGCAAGGTTTTCTGTTGCAACAACAGAAGACAATTTTGTTTCTGCTTTTCAGAAAGGTTTGCCGGGAAGCATAAAAAAAGAAGATGTTGATTCAGCAATTGACACTGCATTTAAGGCAGCAAAAGAAATAAGAAAAATGTTGTAGGGGATAAAATATGGGTAAAACAGCAAAAGTTCATTCAACAGGAAGATTTGGTTCAAGATATGGAGTAGGAATAAGAAAAAGAGTGCTAAAAGTTGAATTACAGCAAAAAGACAGAAAAAAATGCCCTGAATGCGGTTTGTCAAAACTTAAAAGAAAAGCAGCAGGAATTTATTTTTGTGCAAAATGCAAAAAAGAATTTGCAGGCGGAGCATATATTCCTGAAACAATGACCGGCTCTTTAATAAAAAAAATGGTTTCACAAAAACAGTTTTCTTCTGAATTAATTGAAATTCCAGAAGAACTCGGAGAAGAACAAGAACCAAAAGAAGAAAAAAAAACATCAAAAAAAGATAAGCTAATCACTAAAGCAAAATCTGTTTTTGGCATAAAAGAAAAGCATTCAAAGGAGAAGAAGGAGGAAAAAGAATGAGTAAACAGGAAAAAAAAGAAGGCGGAAGATACCAATGCCAGAAATGCGGAGAAAAATTTGATGAACTGCCAAAAGGAGTTTTTCGTTGTCCTTCTTGTGCATACAAAATAATAGTCAAATTAAGGCAGCCTATAGTGAGGAAACTTAAAGCAGAATAAAACAGGTTTTTTGATGGAGTTCAACTGTTTTTTGGATGCAAGCATTGATTTTGATTCAGAAAAAACAGCAAAGCTTGCATTAAAGGCAGTTGCAGCAGACGTAATGAATTCCAAAGCAAGAAGCATCACCAGCATTACTCTTAAAAAACATGTTTTTTTAATTAATATTAAAGCAAAAGATAAAACAGCATTAAGGGCTTCTTTTAATTCAATAATAAAGCCTTTGATTGTTTTTTATGATTTAGTTAGGAGGTAATTCAATGGCAGAACAAATTGAACAAGACAAGGTTGATTTTGAAAGGCAAAGAAACCAGTTAATGCAGTTGTCTTCTCAAAAACAGCAGCTTCAGTTTCAAAGCAGGGTATTAAAGGATGCATTAGAAGAGATTTCAAAAACAAAAGAAGAGAAAGTCTATAAGGCGGTTGGAAACATTATGATTCTTTCTCCTGTAACTGAAGTAAAAAAAGATCTGGAAAAAGAAGTTGAAGCCCTTGATTTAAGGGTTAAGACAGTCCAAAAACAGGAAGACATTACAGTAGACAAAATGAATAAGCTGAAAAACAAGATTGAAGGAAAAAACAAGGAAACTAAAGAAGACAAGGAAGAGGACTGAAAAGTGGTTTAATGAAGTTTTCTTCATTTCTTTCTTCCCTTAAAAAAAAACAAATACTTATTTTGGTTCATTTTGGCGCAGACGTTGATGCATTATGTTCTGCTGCGGCATTACAGTTTTTGCTGGAAAAAAAAGGATTTAATTCTGTTATAAGCGTTCCAGATCATTTAAATTCTAATGCAAAAAAACTTTCTTTTGAACTGCAAATAAAATACAAAAAAAACTTTTTTCCTGAATCAGATGCAATTATTTTAGTTGACTTTAATTCAGCTGAAATGCTTGGTTCATTAAAACAAGAATTTCTTGACTCAAAAAAGCCTGTTTTTGTTTTGGATCATCATTCAATTCCTTCAGGGTTTTCTTTCAAAAACTTTTTAATTGATGAAAAAGCTGTAAGCTGTACTGAAATAGTTTATTTTTTATTTAATGAAATGAAAGTTCATTTGACTCCAAAAATTTCTTTGCTTCTTTTAAGCGGTTTAGTAACTGATTCAGCCGGTTTTAGGGTGGTAAACAAAAATACTTTTTTTATTGCAGGAAACCTTTTAAAAAAAACAAAAAAGTCTTTTATTGAAGTAACTGAATTGTTTGAAACTTCAAGGGATTTAAGCGAAAGAATTGCATTGCTTAAAGCCTCAAAAAGGGCAAGACTGTTTAACCTTAACGGCTTTGTTGCTGTTTCAAGTGAAGTAGGCTCTTTTGAGTCTTCTGCGGCAAATGCTTTAATTAAATTAGGTGCAGATCTTTCTTTTGTCGTAAACACAAAAAACAATAAAACTGCTTTAAGCGCAAGGGCAAACAGTCATTTTTTGAATTCAACTAAAATCTCTTTGCCTGAAATACTTTTTTTTCTTGAAAAAAAATTCAATGGAAAAAGCGGAGGACATGCAGGCGCAGCAGGATTTAATGGAGAAAAAACAGAATCAGAAAAAATTTTGGCTGAATGCATTGAAATAACAAAAAAATTAATTAAAGAAAGAGAAGGAAAAATTTCCTTTAAAGAATACACTTAATTTTTTTTCATGCAGTTTTCATGGCATAAAGTCCAGTCAGTGTATAGAGTGCTTTCTTTCTGCATTTCTTCATCGCAGAATTTTTCGCATAAATTGCTTTTTTGTTTTACTGAATCAAAGGCTATTGCTTTTCCTGCGTCTCCTGAATCACTTAAAAACACTACCATTATCATTGCTGTTGCAACAAAAGCCATTGCAAAAATTAAACCCATTCTTTTTTGTTTTTCCTGCATTTTAATTCCCTCCAATTTCATTGCATGGCACACACTTGTCTGATTCAGTTGTATACCATCCTTGATTTAATTCTTTATCTCCTTTAAAAAACACGTGCAGATTTCCTTTTTCGTCGCAAAAAGAATCAGGGTTTTCTCCTGTGTACTTAAAACAAGGTTTTTGGTTTAATTCAAGCAGTAAATTTCCAGTTGAACTTAAATAAATCACTGAAAAAAATCCTGCAGTAAAACCTAAAATTAATGCAATTAAAGTAAATTTTATTGGAATGTTGTTTTTGTTTTTCCAGAACATTTTTTTTCACCCTTCAAAATGATAATATGCATAAGCTAAAGCTCCTGCAATAATTATTATTGCTGTGCCTATAATCCATTGAAGAGAATCATCTTTTCTTTCTTCTGGTTTTTTGACTGTTACTTTTGTTTCATTAGAGTAATCGCTTGATCTTCCTTCATCATATGCTTTAATCCTGTAATAATATGTTTTTCCTGTTTCAACGCTTTTGTCATTATAACTGTTGCTTGAAGTGGTTTTTATTTCTTCCCATGAATTGCTTTCTTTTCTTTCAATAATATAATTTTCTGGTTTTGGGTTAGTGTGATTCCATTCCAAGTAAACATTACTGCTTTTTTGTATTGCGCTAAGTTTTTCTGGGGCAGGAACTGGCATTCCCTGCTGTGTTGTTGCAATCACTTCATTAGAGTAAGCGCTTTCAATGTCTTTAGTGTTTTCTGCAGTTAATGCAATATAATATTTTGTGGCTTTTTTCAGGCCGGTTAAAGTAAAGCTTATTTTTTCTTTGTCCACTAATTCTTTTTCAGTGTAATTTCTTGAAGTTGTGCCATAATAAATTACATATCTTTTCAGGTTTTCTTCTGTGTTAGGATTCCATTGAATTACAGCTGAATTTTCTGTTGTCCTAATTAATTCTAATCCTGTTGGCCTTTCAGGAGCTGATACATCTTCAGGGCAGGATTCTTCTGTTTCACTGCAGTTTATTTCTCCGTCCCCACAAGGACTGCATTTATTACAGTATTTTGTTGTTGAATAATTCCAGCCTTCCACTGAACAAATACAAGAACTGCATTCAACGCTTCTTGAACCATATTTTTTTAAGTCATAATCACAGTAGTTTTCAGGATAAGCTGAAATGCATTCAGAATCCATTTCACATTCTTCTCCTGAATCAATTATTCCATTACCGCATCCAGGCAAAACTGAATTTGAAACATTAATCTCAATTTCATCTTCTGCTGTATTTCCTGCGTTGTCTGTTGCTTTTGCTTTAATTGTATGAGTTCCATTTGCTACTTTTCTTGAATTCCATTGAATTGAATAAGGGCTTGTTGTGTCTGTTCCTTTTATTGAATCATCAATATAGAATTCAACTTTTTTTATTCCGCTTTCAGAGTCAGTTGCATTTGCCTGCAATGAAATTGTTTCGCTGATTAAGTTTCCTTGATTAGGGTTTGTGATTGAAACTGCAGGAGGAGTATTGTCAGGGGAAGTAGTAACTGTAATTGTTGTTGTTTCTTGTTGTGTTCTTCCAGTGTCTGTTATTGTAAGTGTTCCTGTTAATGTTCCTGTTTCAGAGCAGTTTATTATTGGGTTTGCGGTTAGTGTTCCTGTAATATTGCATGAACCAAAATTGCTTCCTGTAAACTCCCAGGAATAAGCAGGGTTAACCTTGAATTCAATTGTTGGAACCTCTAATTGAAGCGCCTGATTTGTTCCTGTCTGATAATTTGTTCTTAAATTAATTCCAATTTGAGGATAAGCGCAGACTTGAAAACTATAACCACTGCATCCAATTGAATTGCATGCCCTGACTTTATGGCAGTGGCTTAATCCGTTTAAAGGAGAAGAATCTGTTGTATAAGTTTTTGGCGGATTTCCTGTTACAGGATTTTCTACTCCTCCAACATACCACCATCTCATTTCATATGATGTTGCTTCAGTTGAAAGATTCCAGCTTACTTTAATTTCTCCTGAATCAAGGCCTGGCTGTGCGCCTAATCCTGCAGGAATAGCAGGTACAATAGAATCTGGTATGTTATCAACATAAACTGTAATTACTTTTTCAGCTAAATTTCCTGCATTATCTTGTGCTGTTGCTTTAATTGCATGGTCTCCGTCTGAACTAAAAGTTGTATTCCAGGAAAAACTGCACGGAGAACTTAAACAGTTTGTTTTTTGTGTTGAGTCAATAAAAATTTTTATTTCTTTTAATCCGCTTCCTCCTGAATTATCTGTTGCAGTTGCAGTTATTGTTGTTATTCCTGTAACTGTTGCTCCGTTTGAGGGAGAAGTAATATTTATTGTTGGAGGAACTGAATCAGTTCCTGAAATATTAATTACTGCAGTGTCTTGTGAAGATCCATTTCCTGCATTAACTGTCAAAATAGCATTTGCGGTGCCTGGATTACTGCAGGTTATTACAGGGTTTTTTCCTGTTGCAGTTGCAGGACATCCTGCTGTTCCATTTATTGTCCAGTTATAGCTTACAGGAATTCCTGCATATAATGGAATAGCATGCAATGTAATGTTTTCTTCTGGTGCAGCCGAATAAGGTCCTCCTGCATCAGCTTGTCCTATTTTAGGGTAAGTTAATGCTCCATTGCTAAAAATTCCGTTTCCATATACTCTGAATCCAAGCTTAACATCAATTGTTTCGTAAGTGCTATCTGAAGGCATAATATAAGGAGGTGCTTGAACATAAGCAATTAGCTGCATTTCATCTATGTCTGTAGTGCCAAATCCTATAAAAATCTGGTATGTTGTTTCTCCAACATCATTCCAGTTTACTATTATTTCTCCTGGATTTGTTCCTGGTCCTGCAGTCATAGTAATCGGCTCTGATACAAGAATGTTTGCAGGAGCACTTGTTTGAGTCTGCCCGTCAGGGTTTGTTATTTTTAATGTTGTAGTTGCATTTCCTGCTGTACTGCAAGTAATTGTAGGTGAAGGGCCTGAAGCAGTTGCAGGGCAGTTAGGGTTAGGGTTTCCGTTGATTATATTCCATAAATAAGAAGGGCTTACAGCATATTGAACGCTTCCATTTAATTGAATTGGATTTCCTTTTGTACCATAATACCATGTTCCTGCACTTGTATTGCCTATTTTTGGAAATCCTGTTTCTGGTTCAGTCCATTCACTGCAGATGTCTCCAGTTAAATTCATACAACAAGACTTTATTCTGTAATCATGTTGTTCGCCTGGCTGGCTTGTTAAATGAGTAAAAGAATTTGCTTCAATGTTGTTTATTTGCTGCCAGTTTCCAGAATCTTTTCTCCATTCAATATTATAATAATCTGCTGTTGCCTGAGTCCATTCAATTGTTATTTCTCCAGTATTTTGCCCTGAATTAATTAAAGTTATTTCAGGCATTACAGGAACACTGCAGCCTCCTCCTCCGCCTTTTCCTGTCGGGCTGTTTAATTGTATTATAAACCCTAATGCAATTATTGCAATTACTGCTATTA
>JAHJUD010000109.1 GCA_018829335.1 Microcaldota archaeon
AAGAAAAATGCTTGAAAGAAAAACAGATCTTTCTGCTTTTGCTTCTTATCTTGAAACAGCAAGAAAAGGTCTGTTAAAGCCTACTGCAGGTGGAGGTTTTGGAGTTGAAAGGCTTGTAAGGTTTTTAACAGGAAAAAAGCATATTAAAGATGTTGTATTGTTTCCAAGGATTCCAGGAGAAAAAATAGTTTTTTGAGGTTTATATGTTTTTTCATATTTTTCTGTTAAATAAGTTTATACTTATTGTTATAAATGTTTGTTTACTTATTTTGTTGTGGTTTATATGAGTGATGTTGGAGTTGTAACTGTCAGTGAAAGAGGGCAGATTGTTCTGCCAAAAAAAACAAGGGATGAACTGAAGGTTAAGAAAGGAACCAAACTGCTTTTAGTTGAAATTGAAGGAAAAATAACTTTAAGTAAAGTTGATGATTTGATTAAGGAAAAAGAGAATTCAGAAGGCATTGCCACTTATATTGCTTCTGAAAAAAGTCTGAAGAAAGACTGGGGTTATAAGGGAGATGAAGTTTGGGATGATTTATAAGCAAGGCGATATTATTCTTCTTCCTTTTCCTTATTCTGACCTGACTTCTTTTAAGAAAAGGCCTGCTTTGGTTTTATCTAACGATAATTTTAATCGTTCTTCTGGTGATTTGATTTGCTGTCTGGTTACCACTAATCCTGAAAAAGAAAAATTCAGTGTTTTTGTTGATAATTCAGATATGTTGAATGGTAAACTGCCTTTTAAGAGCAAGATAAAGCCTTTTAGATTGTTTACTGTTGACAAGAAAATTGTTTTAAATAAACTCTGTTCTTTAAAAAAAATGAAATTTAATTTAGTGGTGAATAGCCTGCATGAAATAGTTTCAATACAAAAATGATTTTTTTGGCGCTAAAATTACTTTAAATTTTTAACCCATCAAAGATTAATGAAGTGGTTTAATGGAAAAAAAAGAAAAAACTGCAGAAAAAGAGAAAAAAGAAAATTCAGAAAAAGAATTTGAGAAAAAAGATTTTGTTTCAGTTAAAGAGGCTTTTCAGAAAAAAGGTAGTGTTTCTGTCAGAGGCTGGATTAAAAGAAAAAGAGAATTAAAAGGCAAAATTTTTGTTTTGTTAAGAGACCCTTCAGGTGAACTGCAATGCATTATTTTATCTGATAAAATTCAAAAAAAAGATTTTGAAGACTTGCAGAAAAATTCCATTGAAGCTTCAGTTGAATTCAAAGGAATCCTTAAAGAGGATTCAAGGGCGCCAAATGGCTTTGAACTAATTGTTGAAGAATCAAAAGTAATTGGCGAAAGCTTAAACTTTCCAATCCAGAAAGACTTAAGCGAAGAATTTTTGCTGGATGTAAGGCATTTATGGCTTAGAAGCAGTAAAATGCAGGCAATAATGAAAATCCGTTCAACAATAATGTATGCTGTAAGGGAATTCTACAAAAAAGAAAATTATTTTGAATGTTCTCCTGCAATTATCACTCCAAACGCATGCGAAGGCGGAACAACTTTGTTTCCTTTAAAATATTTCAATGAAAAAAGATTTTTGTCTCAAAGCGGGCAGATGTATTTGGAAGTAATGATTTTTTCTTTAGGAAAAGTTTTTGGTTTAACCCCTTCTTTTCGTGCAGAAAAATCTAAGACTGCAAGGCATTTAACTGAATACTGGCATTTGGAAGGAGAATGCGCTTGGATGAATATGGAAGACCAAATGCATGAAATAGAAAAAATGGTTTCATTTGTCTGTTTAAAAGTTGCAGAAGAAAACCCAGAAGAATTAAAGGTTTTGGGAAGAACCCCTGCTGACCTTAAAGCAATTCAGGTTCCTTTTGCAAGGATTTCTTATGATGAAGCATTAGAGGTATTAGAAAAAAAGTATAAGCAAAAACTGCCTTGGGGTTCTGATTTAAGCATTAAAGAAGAAAAGCTTTTATCTCAAGACGAAAAAATCCCTTTTTTCATTTATGGTTATCCAACTGAAATCAAGGCTTTTTATGCAAAAGAAATGCCTGACTCAAAGAAGTGCTTTAGCTTTGATTTAATTGGCCCAGAAGGTTACGGAGAATTATGCACTGGAGGCCAAAGAGAAGATGTAAACCAGCATATGCTGAAAAAACTAAAAAAAGAAAAGATTCCCTTGGAAAATTACAATTGGTATCTTGACTTAAGAAAGTATGGAAGCGTTCCGCATTCAGGTTTTGGAATCGGCATTGAAAGGCTTTTAAGATGGATCTGCAAACTAGAGTCAATTAAAGACACAATACCTTTTCCCAGAACAATGAACAGAAGCTATCCTTAATCAGGCTGCCCCTCTCATCTGCATCATTTGCTGTAATTCAGATTGAACTCTTGCAATTTGTATTTTCATTCTTCTTTTTCCTATTTCGTTTCCTTTTAGTCTGTCGTCTCCAAGCCTTTTTCCTGCCTGTTTTGCAACTCTGAACAGCCAGTTAAGCTTGTTTATTTCATTGTCGTTTGCCTGTCCATGAAAATATTTTTGAAGAAGTTCAATAAGCAGTGGACCATGCCCAAGTTTAACTAGTTCTAATATTCCGTTTGGTGAAACCCTGCCAAAAATCATTCTGGGAATTGTGCCTTCATTTAATTCAGCAAAAAATTCATATCTCTGCCTTTGGTTCCTGAACTTTAAGTTAAATCCGTGAATTCTTTTTTGAACAATGTTTTGTTGTTCTGCTTTTCTTTCCCCTCTTGCCTGAGCCCTTGCATCAAGCATTTCCTTGAACTGCCTTCCGGCTTTTTGCATTTTGCTGACGCCTTCAACCATTCTTCTCCCTAAATTAGAGTGCATGAATCCTGGCATTTTTGGTTTCCTGAACAACGGCATGATTTTATTTAACTGCAAAACAATTTTAATTTCTCTGTTTCATAAAAAAAAGCTTTTTTTCATAAAAATTATGAAAAACGCATAAGGGCTTAAATATCTTTCCCACTTATTTTTTAACGGGAGTAAAAATGTTTTTGGAAGAGCATTTGGATGGAATTGATTCAGGCATTAAAAGCATTATTCTTAATGTAGCTGAAAAAACAAAAGAAATACAAAAAGCTTTTTTTACTCACAATAAACTGGCTGGAACAAAAAATGTTTACAACGAAGAACAATTAGAGTTAGATAAGTTTGCTGACAAAATAATTCTTTCTGCAATGGAGGAATCAAATGCAGTAAAAAATTTTGTTTCAGAAGAGCAGTCTGAAATAATTCAGATAGTTAAATGTAAAGGAAATTATGGTGTTGTTGTAGATCCATTGGATGGAATAAGCTGTGTTAAAACTAATCTGGCGGTAGGAACAATTCTTGGGGTATTTGATGAAGGTCAAGTATTAGAAAAAGGAAAAAAAATGGATGCAGCAATGTATGTTTTGTATGGTCCGCAAACAAGTTTAGTGTATACTGCAAAAAAAGGAGTGCATGAATTTGTTTTAAGCCCTAAAGGAAGATTTGTTTTAAGGGCTGAAGACATTAAGATTCCTGAAAAAGGAAAAATTTATGGTTCAGGCGGTTTCAGAGAAGATTGGAGTAAAAAACATTTGGATTTAATTGAAAAACTTGAAAAACAAAAATATAAGTTAAGAGTCAGCGGCTGTTTTACTGCAGACTTTCAGCAGATTTTAACTTATGGCGGCTTATTTTCTTATCCTGTAACTAAAACTTTTCCTCAAGGAAAGCTTAGGCTTTTATTTGAATGCAATCCTATTGCTTTTATAGCAAAAAATGCCGGCGGAGATTCAACTGACGGAAAACAGTCAATTCTTGAATTAAAGCCTGAAAAAATTTCTGACAGAACTCCGATTTATGTCGGAGGAAAAAAAGAAATTGAATTAGCTGAAAAACTGCTTAAGTGATTTTTTTTATGGTTAAAGAGCTTTTAGCGCATCAGCGGGTTCCATGCGAGTATTTTGTAACAAAAGGCAAAGGAGAAAGTGATTTAACTGTTCATGCAGGCTCTTTTCATTTTGCCTTGCTTGACGCTGGAATAATGGAATTCAATATTATTACTTATTCTTCTGTTCTTCCTGCAATTGCAAAAGAAATTGAAAAACCAGACAATCTTGTTTTTGGTTCTGTAATGGAAACAATAATGGCTGTTGCAACAGCAGAAAAAAATGAGACTGCTACTGCTGGAATAATTTACGGCTGGTTATATTATAAAAAAACAAAAGAAAAATATGGCGGGATTGTATGTGAATATAACGGAAACTTAAATGAAAAAGAAGCAGAACAAGAACTTGAAAGAATTTTAGACAAGCTTTATGAGGCAAGCTTTGCAGAAGAATATGAATTAAAGGAAAAAAGAACAATTATTGAAAGTTTTGTTTCAGAAAAAAAGTTTGGGACTGCGTTGGTTGCATTATGTTTTATTAATTATGTTTATCCTTTAATGGGAGATGATTAAGGTTATGTCAAAATTTAATCCTTTGCCGGGAAATTTAATGTTTGATGCATTAAAAAACGATGAAACAATTATTATGGCCTGTAATGTCAGGATAACCAAAGGAATACTTAAAGGAATTTTTTTGGCAGCAAAAAAAATGGATGCTGCAGTAATAATGGAAATAGCTAAATCTGAATCAGATTTAAATGGCGGGTACACT
>JAHJUD010000110.1 GCA_018829335.1 Microcaldota archaeon
CAAAGGAGTAATAGGAAAAGGCGGAATGAAAGAAAAAACCCTTAAAGCATTAGAAGAATTTGGAGCAGTTTATTTTTTGGCTGTAGGAGGAACTGCAGCATTATTAGCTGAAAGAATTGTTAAAGTAAAAAATGTTTTTTTTCTTGAAGAATTTGGAATTCCTGAAGCTTTATGGGAATTTGAAGTAAAAGAGTTTCCGCTTATAGTTTCAATGGATTCAAAAGGAAAAAGTTTGCACAAAGAAGTTTTAGAAAACTCAAAAGAAAAATTAAAGAAAATTTTAGGAAAATGAAAAAATAAAATAAATTGAAAAAATAAAATAATTAAGATAATTTTGGAGGGTTAAAAATGGAAGAAAAAAAAGATGATGGAGTAATTAAATTTAATATTAACTGGATTAAAGAAAAAGCTTTTCCAAAGGAAAAAATTGAAGAATTGAATTATTGGAGAAAAAAAATGTTTGATTTGGGTTTAATCGGAGCATATGAAAATGGAATAGGTTTTGGAAACATCAGCGAAAGAACTAAAGGAAACAAGTTTATTGTTTCTGGTTCAGCAACAGGCAACATTGAAAAATTGACTGAAGAGCATTATTCTGAAGTGACAGAATATTATTTGAACACTAATAGTTTGAGTTGTGTTGGACCAATTAAAGCTTCAAGTGAATCTTTAACTCATGCAGCAATTTATTCAAATGCAAAAGAAGTTAATGCAGTAATCCATGTCCATAACCTGAAATTATGGGAAAACCTTTATGATAAAGCCCCTGGAACAAGAGAAGGAATAGAATACGGCACAGTTGAAATGGCAAAAGAAATGAAAAGGCTTTTAGGAGAAAAAGAAACAAAAGAAAAAAAAATTATTGTAATGAAAGGGCATAAAGAAGGAATAATTTCTTTTGGAAAAAACCTTGAAGAAGCAGGAAAAATAATGCTGAAATATTTTAATGAAGTGAAGCAATGAATTTTCCAAAAAACTTATCCGAATTTTTGAAAAAAACAGGATTAAAGCTTGACAAAAAAATTGCCAAAGGGCATTCAAGCGAAGTTTTTTTAGTAAAAAAAGGAAAAAAAAGTTTTGCATTAAAAATAGAGAAAGTTAAATCCACAAGAAAAGATATGGCTGAAAGAGAAGTTGAAAATTTGCTTAAGGCAAATTCAATTTCAGTCGGCCCAAAACTTTATGATTTTGATTTAAAGAAAAGGATTATTTTAATGGAATACATTAAAGGAAAAACTTTTTCTTCATGGCTTTTTGGATTAAAGAAAAACAAAGAAAACAAAAAAAAATTAAAGAAATTCACTGAAGAGCTTTTCTTGCAGGCAGAAAAAATGGATAAAGCAGGATTAGACCACGGCCAATTAGCAGGCAGGGGAGTGAACATTCTTGTAAAGAAAAATTTGCCTGTAATAATTGATTTTGAGAAAGCTTCCCAGAAAAGGAAAACCCATAACAAGACAGTTTTAGAGTCTTTTCTGCTGAAAAACCCTCATTCAGAAATAACAAGAAAAGTAAAGGAAATTCTGGGTTGAATTTTTTCATGTTTTTTTATACATTTAAAAAGATTATTGAACAAAAATTAATTCAGTATTAATTTAAGGGGGGAAAACATGAATGTTCAAGGAAAACATTTCCGCACTATCTGGGTTAAAGAGGATGACGAAAAAGTTGTTCAGATAATTGACCAAAGGAATTTGCCTCATGAATTCATAATAGAAGACCTGAAAAACGTTGACGATTTTGCAAGAGCAATAAAAGACATGCACGTAAGAGGAGCTGGATTGATTGGGGCGACAGCAGGATATGGCATGTATATTGCTGCCTTGGAAGCATTAAAAGAAAGCGATTTTGATGAACAAGTAAAAAAAAGCGGGGAAAAACTGATTGCAACAAGGCCTACTGCAGTCAATCTCTCATGGGCAGTTGACAGGCAACTAAAAGCAATGGAACAAGCAAGTTCTCCAGAAGAAAAAACAAAAATTGCATTAAAGACTGCAAAAGAGATTGCAGACGAAGACGCTGAATTCTGCAAAAGGCTGGGAGAACACGGGGCAAAAATAATTGAAGAAATAAGTAAGAAAAAAAGTGGAGAAACAGTGAATATTTTGACTCATTGTAATGCTGGCTGGTTAGCTTTTGTAGATTACGGGTCTGCAACAGCACCAATTTATGCAGCATTTGATAAAGGAATCAAAGTCCATGTATGGGTTGACGAAACAAGGCCAAGAAACCAGGGAGCAAGATTAACTGCATGGGAATTAGAAGAACATGGAGTTCCTTATACTGTAATTGCAGATAATGTTGGCGGGCATTTAATGCAGCATGGTTTAGTGGACTTATGCATTGTTGGAACTGATAGAACAACTTTTACCGGAGACGTGGCAAACAAAATAGGAACATACCTGAAAGCCCTGGCGGCAAAAGACAACAATGTTCCATTCTATGTTGCACTGCCATCATCAACTTTTGACTGGAATATAAGAGACGGAGTAAAAGAAATTCCAATAGAACAAAGAGGAGACGAAGAAGTAAAATATGCAAGAGGATTCCTAGACGGCAAAATAAGAGAAGTATTGCTTACCCCAAAAAACGCTAACAGCGCAAACTATGCTTTTGATGTAACTCCTTCAAGGCTTGTTACAGGGCTGATAACCGAAAGAGGAATCTGTGAAGCAAGCGATAAAGCAGTATTAGAACTTTATCCTGAAAACAAGAAATAAGAAAAGCAAAAAAAGGAATAAAAAATAAAAACCAATTAAATTTTAGGTTAAGGTTTTTTTTGAGGCGTTTTTGGCTTTTTTCTTGTTTGCCTGAGAAAGCTTACAGGAGTTATTCTGGCTTCTTTTTTTCTTTGCCTTCTTTTTTTGTCTGCCTGTTCATGAGTCAAAAAAAACAAGGCATCAACTTCTCTTGACAAAGGATGAGCCATATGCCTGACATAATCAGCAATTCTCTTTGAAGAAAAAGCATACAAATAAAACAAAGGAACTTGTGTTTCCATAATTACAACTGCAATCCTGTTCACTGCTTTTCCTGCAGTTTCTTTTCTTAGCCCTTTGGCGCGCTCAAAAGAAAAAAACTGCCTTTCAAGTATTTTTTTTAAATACAATGCAAACTGTTCTTCTTCACAGCCCAGCGAAGCACAATTAGAATACATGCTTTTTATTTCTTTAACTGTTTGCGCAGTTATTTTCCTGGATTCCTGCTGGTTTGCACTAATTAACGCCTCAAAAAGAAGCCTGAGCTTTGCTTCAACAAAAGAAGAAGTTTTTTTTCCAGCCATGAAAAGAATAACAAAAAGAAAGAGTTAAAAAGCTAAAGACTAAAGGAAAAAATTTAAATAAAAGAAAAAAGCTATTATATTTCAGAAAGCAAAAGGAAATGAGAAAATGGCTGAAAAACCATACTGGAGAAGAAAAGTAAGGAACCCAAGACCAGGGAAAAATAATAGAAAAAAAAGAAGAGGAATTCAGCTTCCAAAAATAAATAAATTTTGGACTGAAGAAAAAGCAACAGAATTTGTTATCTCTCAGGTAATTAAGCAGACTGGCATGAGCAGGGAAGATATAATAACAAAACACAGCAAAGCAATAGAAAATTATGTGAAAAAAGAATTAGATAATAAAAAATAGAAAAAGGAAGAAATCACTTTTTTTCAGGCATTTCTTCTGTGTATTTGTTGACAAAAGTTTTTCTTAAAACAAACTTTCGGTCAACTTCAGAAATCAAAACATCACATGACGCCTTGATTGCTTCCATTTCTTTTATTAATCTTTCTTTTTCTAATTCAATTTCTGTGACATTCTCGTAAGTTTCAATTGCATCCCAAAACATTGAACCATCAACATAAGTATAAGGATGAGAATTCATTTTTTTGGCAATTCTTTCAACCATTTTTCCAAGCCACAAGTTCATTTCAACTTTAACTTGGCCTTTAATTTGTTTTCCTTTATCCAAGTTTTTTCTTAACATGTTAACAATAGTTGCTTTAGGAAAAGGCAGGTTTAAATCATCTGTTTCATCGTCTTCAATATCCTCTGGAATTGCAGTATCAGATGTTTCAGCTAAATCTTCAGCTTGAGCATCCAATTCTTCTTTCTCTTTCTTTTCTGCTTCTTTTTCCATTCTTTCAGACTTCTTTTCTTTACTCATAGGTTATTTACCCCCTAAAAAATACATAACAAGCACTAAAAATTGCTTATAAAAATAAAGAATGATTCAAAATAAAAAGGCTTTCCACAAGGAAAAGCTTGTTTCTTTAAAAGCTTTTGCATAAAACAACAATCAGTTATATAAGTTTATATAATTTGTTGTTTAATTAAATCCATACTGGCGGGCAAACAATAAGACTTCTATTGCAGTTATAATGAAGAAAAAGCCTGCAACATAAGAAATCCATGAGCTTATAACCAATACAGGCACAGCAGAAAAACCATAAATAAATGAAATGAAATTAAATAAATGTAAAGTAAAAAACATTAATGAAGTCAGAAAAATCCATCTGGTTACTGCCTTTAACTGAGTGGAATTAAATTTCAATGAACTAAAAAAAGAAACTATTACTGCAATTAAAATCAAAATCATGCTTGAAACATTCAGCAATGAAGTGAAATTCAATTCCAAAACCATTAAAACAACCTCTTGTTTTTCATTCCAAATTTTTTGGCGAAATCAAGTGCCTCAAAAGAAGTCAAAATCAATCCTATTGCCGTTGCAATAACAAAAAAAGCTCTTATGCCGTAAATTAAATTAATTTCATAATCCAAAAAAACCATTACAAGAATAAAAAGCTGTCCTGCAGTAAAAACAAGCAAAGAATAAAAAAAATGATTTAAAACAGACTTCATTTTGCCTTCATTAAACCTGAAAATTGAACCAAAAAAAAGTATTACTGTAAGAAAAGAAATCACAAAACTAATCAGACTTGAAGTAAACTCAAAACCTAAACTCATTATTTTACCTCTATTATTCTGTCACAAAACTGGCTTACCTGGGCAATAAGTCTTTCATCAGTGTTTTTCTGCAAGGAAATCAATACTCCTTTGATTTTCCATTCTCTCATTTTTCCTGTGAGGAAATGAGCAAACTTTGAAACGCTTTTAGACTGATTGTAAATCAATAAAGTGCTTAAAGAATCAAAGAAAATAAACCTGTCTTCTTTTTGTTTCATTGCATTAAATGCTTCGCCTAAAGCAATGCCTAATTCTGTTAAGCTGTTAGGGGAATTAATAAACATGCAGTTTGGAACTTCTTTTGCCTGACCTGAAATAGTCAAAGTAATTGCATCAATAAAAAAAATGTTTTTAGTGTTAATTTTGTTTTCCATCAATAAAGACTGAAGGCTTTCAAAAGGCCTGTTGACAGTAACATAAATTCCTTTTTCTTTTAATTCATTTGCCAGGCTCTTTAATACTTTCAGGTTAGTATCCAAATATTTTTTTTCATCAGATAAAATTAATACAATTTCTTTTTTCTTTATTTTTGCAAGCTCTTTAGTTAAATCCATTAATTCACCTGAATAAAAAACGATTTAGATATTAATAAGGATTACGTTATCCAACCACTTTAAGCAATTCATTGACGTCATTTACCTCAAAATCTGCCTTTACTTTGCCTGAAAAAAATTTCTGGCCATACTTTGCCAAGCAGGTTTTCATTCCAGCTTTTCTTGCCCCAATAATGTCTCTTTCAGGATTGTCTCCGACAAAAAGAATTTCTTTTGGCGCAATCTTTAATTCATTTATTGCTTTTTCAAAAGGCATTTTATTAGGCTTCAATAAGCCGGTGTCATCTAAAGTTATTACTACATCAAAGTAATGAGTCATATTCATTTCTGCAAGCCTTAACCATGCACGCATTCTAGGCGCATCAGATACAATTCCTAATTTTATTCCTTTTTCTTTTAATTTAACTAAAGTTGCCCTTACATGAGGATAAGGAAACAAAAATCCTGCCTGAACCCTTCTATAAGATGCAATGCCATTGCTTAAAATCCTGTAATCAATTTTTTTGATTGTTTTTTCAAGGAATTTCTGGAATATTGTCTGGTCTTCTATTCCATACTCTTTAAATAAATCAAACAAAATCTTTCTTGCTTTTTCTTCTTTTACGTTTAATCCTGCGTCAATCATGGCCTGAATTGCAGCATTAGATGATTCAGTTTTCATTCTCATAAAGTCAATTAAAGTATTATCCAAATCAAACAACACTGCCTTAATTTTTGCCATAAAAACCCCTAAAAAATTCAATAAAAAAATTCATTCAATCAAGTCCTTCATTTCTCACAAATCCAA
>JAHJUD010000111.1 GCA_018829335.1 Microcaldota archaeon
AGAGTTTAAGCCTTCTATAAGCCAGTCTTGTGGAACTTGTTCTAGTGGAGTAACACAGGCATGCACTACAAGCCAAGGGTGTGCTGGAATTCAAACTTGTGTGAATGAGAGTTGGGGTTCTTGTGCTGATATTACAGGAGACGGCTGCCCTACAGCAACAAGACTAAAAGAACTAATTATAACAATTGAACCACAGCCTTTGAAGGATTTACAAGACTTTACAGTCACAATAAAAAACAAAACAAACACGCCATTAAGCAACACAAAAATAAGTTACGCAAACAAAACATACTACACCAACACAGAAGGCAAAGCAAAACTAAAAACACAAAAAGAATACATTGTCTTGACAGCAAGCAAATCCAATTACCAAACTAAAACCATTGAACTAAACATAACCACACCATACTGCGGAAACACAAAATGCGAACAACCAGAAGAAAATATTACAACCTGCCCACAAGACTGCACACCAGCAATAAAAGAAATACAAATAACAACAAGCGTAACAAGCAACGAAATAACTGTTAAAATAACAGACACACAACAACAACCAATAACTGACACAGAAGTCACTTATGGAACAGAAACAAAAAACACAAACACAGACGGAATTGCAATCTTCACAGAACTGCCAGGAACACAAACAATAACAGCAAAAAAAACAGGCTACCAAACAAAAACAATAATCTACACTTCAGCAAAATGCATAACCGGAGAAACCCAAACCTGCACCACCACAGAATCCTGTCCAGGAACACAAACCTGCACAAACAAAAACTGGAACAACTGCAAAGACACCCCAACAGACCAATGCCCAACACAAACAAACCAAACAATAACCCCAATACTTGCAATAATACTGGTCATAGGAATAGTTATTTTAGTGATTACAAAAGCAAAAATAAGGTAAAAAAAGGGCAATATACATAACGAAAGATTGTTTTTTTGTTTTTATTAAAAAAACCAAAAATCAGTAAAAAATCCCGGTTTATCCATTGTTTAAAAAGAAAATTTTATGTATAGTTGGTTTTAGCGCAAGGTTTATAAAGAAATAAAGCCTTTATAAATTATAATAAATTAATTTGAGGGACTTGAAATGTATAAGTATACTGTTGCAAGGCAATTGGCTACAAAAAGAGTCATCACTAACAGAGGAGACGAAGTAGGGAAATTAACTGATTTGCTTGTTAATGAAGTAACCGGAGAAATAGAAACTCTTTTGGTTGAAGTTGACAGAGACAGCAAAGTAATGAGAAGAATTGGCGCAAAAGACAGGATCATTAATATTCCTTACTCTGCAGTAACTGCAGTAAGTGATGTCTTTATTGTTGATGAAAGAGAATTAAGTGCAATAAGCGATTAAAACATTTAATTTTCTTTTAATTCCAATAAAACCTTGTTTTTGGACAAAGAAAGCAAACTGAGTTTTTTGTTATTTTCTGATAAATAAGAATTTATTTTTTGCATTATTTCTTTTTCTTTTAAGCCTGAAGCAAAACCTTTTTTTGCTGC
Source organism: Microcaldota archaeon (assembly GCA_018829335.1). Classification (GTDB taxonomy): domain Archaea; phylum Iainarchaeota; class Iainarchaeia; order Iainarchaeales; family 1-14-0-10-31-34; genus 1-14-0-10-31-34. The sequence goes on from JAHJUD010000111.1 coordinate 1,516, forward strand.
CGAAATTATTTCTTCAATCAAAAGATTGTTTGAATAAATTGTTTCTGCTTTGTTTTTGTTTTCTTGAATTTCTTTTAAGAGCCTTTCTTCTGATTCCTTTTGCTGTTTAAAGCTGTGCTCTAATGCAATAAGCTTTTTTGGTTTTATTTGGGGTGCGTTTTCAGAGAAAAGCTGTTTTGAATAAAAATCGTCAAGAGCCGAATTAATTGAAGGAACTTTTTCATAATTTTTAACTGAATCAAGAACAAAAGGCAGAACAGTTTCTTCTTTTTTTGTTTTTGCTTTAATTGGTTCAGGCTTAATTTCAAGAGAATAAAGTTTTTTGACTTCACCAAAAACTTTTTTTAGTTCTTTTTCAGTTATTGCTTCTTTTTTTGTTTTTAGCTTAAAAAAAACTTCTTCTGCAAAAATTGGTGCAATCTCAACAGCAGAAACCAGAGAAAAAATTAAATCTTTTTTTTCTTTGAAGTTTTCCTGAAATTTTTCTTTGAATTCATTGAAAAGCATTTCTTTTGGGTTTAGTTTGCCTGAAACAGGAAAAAAATATTTTGTGTTTTTTGCTATTATCCTGTTTTTTGTCTCTTCTTTTCTTAAAGCAGAAATTATCTGGAAGTTTTTGTCTGTGAGAATAATGTTGCCGTTCAAAAAAAGCTCGATTATCAGAAAGTTTTCTGGCAGTTCAAATTCAAGAATTCTGTCAAAGTTATGCTGTTTAACTGAAAGAATTTTTTTTCCTTCAATTCTTTTCCTTAAAAACGCGCCAAAACCTGAAGTCTGCTTTAATGCGTCAATCTTGTAATCAGAAAAAAAAACAGAGTTAGGGAAAAAGAAAAGGTTTTTTACTCCTTTTTTTGTCCTTAACTTGAACTTGAATTTGTCTGCTGAAAGCTCTTGGATTCTGTTAATGTATGAATCTGTAATTAAAGGCTTTATTTCCTGCAAAAGGTAAGCTAAACTTAAATCAAGCAACTGCATTTTAAAACACTTAAAAGTGATAAAACAGCGAAATAATTAAAACAATAGATATAAAAACCCTAAAAAACACAATTAATACATAACTTATTAGTTTGTAGGGGGTGGGAAATTGAATAAAATAATTGCATTAAGTTTTATTGCATTAATTCTTGTTTTTGGATGCACTGAAGAAAAAACCGGGCCAACAGGCCAGGCAATTGCTTCAGCACCAGAAACGCCAAATTATACTCAATCATTCAATGATTTCTTGAATGGAAGTCCTTTTCCTTTTCTGAAAACAATGAATACTTCATATACTTTTGACGGAGAAAACTATTCTTATTCTGCTGTTTCAGAAGAAGTCAAATATTCTAATGACGCTCCAAATGGAGTATGGTATAAAGTAAAATTTGAGCCAGGAATTCCTTTTGGAGAAACAGAAGTTCCAATAAAATTTCTGCACCAAGATGCAATACTTGTTTTAAGTTCTGACCCGGCTAAAGCATTCATAAAACAAGATGGGAAAACAATTGAATTAAAAAACTTCAATAAATTTACAGGCTCTTGGAATGTTGAATTCGGAATAACAAAACAAGACAACAAGAAAATCCTAACAGAAATAAAAATATATAATGTAAAAGAATTCAGCAAAGGAAACGAATTATTTTACAGTTAATTCTTTTCCTTCTTTTTTTATTTTAATTTTTTTTTGTTTAATTTTATTTCAGATACTTGACCATTAAAGTAACTAATTTAGGGTTTTTAATTAATTTTTTTGTGATTGTCTTGGCTGAATCAATTAAGTCTCCGTGAGCAATTTTTAATACATCTTCCCCGTTTAAAGAATTCACAAGAACTTCAAAATCTTTATCTGAAACTTCTTCAAGCATTTTTCTTTTCTTTAAAATGTCCTTTAATTTGTTTCCTCTTTTTTCATACCATCTGGAAGTGTATTTGGAAAGAAATTTGTCAGAGAAATCTTTTTTTTCTATTGCTTCAGCAATAATCTCTGAAGCAACATCTGCTGCTTCCATTGCAATACCCATTCCTCCTCCATGAATTGGATTCACCTGGTGCGCGGCATCTCCTACTATAATAAGGCCATTTAAAGTCATTTTCTCTAAAAAACCGCCTACAGGAATACAACCTGCATTAACCACTATTTTACTGCCTTTTTTCAGTCCAGGTTGAGTTTCAAGCCAGTCATCCAAATATTTTTTTGCTGTTTTTTCATCTGAACCTAAAATGCCTACGCCGACATTAGCATAATCTTTTCCTTTTGGGAAAATCCACAAATACCCGCGTCTTGCATACTTATTAGAAAAATATAATGAAATTAAATCAGGGTGTTTGAAGTCTATTCCAGCCATTTCATATTGGAAGCCTGAATCAACATGATATAAATTATTTGTGGTATTTAAGCCTGCTTTTCTTGATATAACTGATTCAACGCCGTCAGCTGCAACAACAATTTTTGATTTTAATTCAAATTCTTCTCCTGCATGAACTGCTTTAACTCCAATAATTTGTTCTCCTTCTTTTATTACATCAGTTACAGTTGTTTTTGCTATTATTCTGGCACCTTTTGAAGCAGCTTCTCTTGCAAGAAATTTTTCAAACATTCTTCTTTCAATAATATAACCTGAAATTTTATCAAATCTTACAACTAATTCTTTTCCTGAAGGCGCATACAAAACTGCTCCATTTATTGGATGCACTGCAAACTCTGGTTTTGGTTTAATTCCTAATCTGTTAAACCAGCCTATTCCTAGTCCTTCACCGCATCTAACAGGAGAGCCTAATTCCTGGTCTTTTTCCAAAAGCAAAACTTTAAGTTTTTTTTCTGCACACTTGATTGCAGTTCTTAATCCGGCTGGGCCTCCGCCTACAACAATAACATCCCATTCTTTTTCTAGATTCATTAATCCAGCCCCTTGAAGAATTCATTTATTTTTTCATTCATTTAATCACCCAAAAAAACAATTCAATTATTTTTTTATTCAATTCATTTTATTTGTTTTTTAATTATTTTAAAGCCCCTACAGGGCAGATTTTAGTGCAAGACATGCATTTAATGCATTTATTTTTATCTAAAAATAATTTTGTTTCCTTCAAGTCTAAAGCCAGAACAGGGCAGACTGCTACACATGCCCCGCAATAAGCGCATAAATCTGATTTGAATTCAGGAAATCTTTTTTCTTCCATAATGCTCAAAAAAATTAAACAGAAAAAGTTTTTAAAGAAAGAAGAAAGAAAGGGCTTAAAAAGAGGCTATTAAAAGTTTTTCATCAAATTAATTCTTAGACAAGACAATAAGTGAATGAAATATGGATTATTTAAAGATAGCAGAAAAATGGCAGAAGAAATGGAAACAAGAAAAAGTGTTTCAGGCAGAGATGGATTTAAAAAAGAAAAAATATTATGTGCTTGAAATGTTTCCATACCCTAGTGGGAAATTACATATGGGGCATGTGAGAAATTATGCTATTGGAGATTCTTTAGCTAGGTTCAAAAGAATGCAGGGATTTAATGTATTGTATCCAATGGGTTATGATGCTTTAGGTTTGCCTGCAGAAAACGCTGCAATCAAACAAAAAGTTAACCCGAAAAAATGGACTTATGAAAGAATTGAAGAAATGAAAAAACAGCAGGAATTATTAGGGTTTAGCTATGACTGGAAAAGAAGCTTTGCAACAGCAGATGAAAATTACTATAAATGGAATCAATGGCTGTTTGAAAAATTTTACGAGAAAGGTTTAGCGTATAAAAAAAAGAGTGCAGTTAACTGGTGTGATGACTGCGGAACAGTTTTAGCAAACGAGCAGGTAATTGACGGAAAATGCTGGAGATGCCATAATCAAGTAAGCGAAAAAGAACTGGAACAGTGGTTTCTGAAAATAACAGAATACGCTGACGAATTATTAAAAGACTTAGAGAAACTAAAAGACTGGCCTGAAAGAGTTAAATTAATGCAAAAAAACTGGATTGGAAAAAGTTTTGGGGTTGACATAAAATTTAAGATTAAAGATTCTGATGAAAAAATTGAAACTTTTACTACAAGACAGGATACAATGTTTGGAATGACTTTTATTGTAATTGCACCAGAACATGAAAAAGTGAAACAATGGGTTAAGGGAACTGAATATGAAAAACCTGTGAGAGAGTTTATTGAAAAAGTGAAAAAAGAAAGCACAATTGAAAGAACAACAATTGAAAAAAAAGAAAAAAGAGGAGTGTTTTTAGGAAAATATGCATTACATCCTTTTAATGGAAAAGATATTCCAATTTTTGCAGCAGATTTTGTGTTAAAAGATTTTGGAACAGGAATAGTTCAGGCAGTTCCGGCACATGATCAAAGAGACTTTGATTTTGCAAAAGAATATAATTTGCCAATAGAAGTAGTGGTTCAACCAGAAGGAAAAGAACTTAAAGTTGAAGAAATGAAGGAAGCTTTTGAAGGTTATGGCACGCTTGTGGACTCAGCCGAGTTCACTGGAATGAATTCAGAAGAAGCCTTAGAAAAAATTGCAGAAAAATTAGAGAAAAAAAAATTAGGCAAAAGAACAATAAATTACAAATTAAGAGACTGGCTGATTTCAAGGCAAAGGTTTTGGGGAACGCCAATTCCAGTAATTTATTGTAATAAGTGTGGAATTCAATTGGTTCCAGAAAAAGAACTTCCTGTAAGACTTCCGGAAAAAGCAGAGTTTACTGGAAAAGGAAATCCATTGGATTCAGTAAAAGAATTTGTTGAAGTGAACTGCCCTAAATGCAAAGGAAAAGCAAAAAGGGAAACTGACACAATGGATACTTTTTTTGATTCAAGCTGGTATTTTTTAAGATATTGTTCGCCTAAAGCAAATGAACTAATTGAAAAAAAAGAAACAGATTATTGGATGCCAGTAGACCAATACATCGGAGGAATAGAACATGCAATAATGCATTTAATGTATGCAAGGTTTTTTACTAAAGCAATAAGAGATTTGAATTTAGTGAAATTTGATGAACCATTTAAAAGATTGTTAACTCAAGGAATGGTTTTAAAAGACGGAAAAGCAATGAGCAAAAGTTTAGGCAATGTAGTTGACCCGGGAAAAATAATTGAGAAATTTGGGCCAGATACTGCAAGAATTTTTATTTTGTCTGCAAGCAATCCAGAAAGCGAAATGGAATGGGAAGATAAAGGAGCAGAAAATTCATTTAAATTTTTGAATAAAATTTATTCACTGGTTGAAGACAACAAAGGGAAATTAAATAAAGAAACAAAAGAAAAAACAAAAAAAATTAAAGAAAATGGAAAAGGAAAAAAATCAAAAGAAAAAAATTCATTGAATTCAAAGGAAAGATTACTGCAGTCTAAAGTGCAGAGGACAATAAAAAATTGCAGTGAATTTATTGAAAGACTAGAGTTAAATAAAGCTATTGCTGAATTAATGAAATTAACTAATGAACTGCAGAAATTTGAAGAAAAAGAAAGTGTAGTGTTTTTTGACGGAATGCAAAAACTGGTTTTGATGCTTAATCCTTTTGCTCCGCATTTAAGCGAAGAATTATGGGAAAAATTAGGTGAAAAGAATTTTTCCAGTTTAGAGAAATGGCCTGAATTTGACCAAAAGAAAATTGATTTAAAAGCAGAAAAACAAGAAGAATTTATTGAAGGAATAAAAGAAGATGTAATTAACATAAAAGAGCTTGTAAAAAAAGAAAAAATTAGCAGAATAAAGATTTTTACTGCACCAAAATGGAAATGGATTTTATTCAAGAAATTGTTTGAAGAAAAAGAAAAAACAGAAAACAAGAGAATTGAATTTGGAACTGCAATGAAGAAAGCAATGGAATCAGAGGAAGGAAAAAAGCATGCAAAAGAAGTGAAAGGGTTTGTTCAGGTTGCTGTTAAAAGGCTGAATGAATTGCAGGGGTTTACTGAAATAAATGAAATGAATTCTTTGAAAGAAAATCTGGAGAAATTAAAGAAAGAATTTGAAACAGAGATTTCATTAATTGAAGCAGAAAATAGTTCAGAGAAAAAAGCAGGAAATGCTTTTCCATTAAAGCCTGCAATATTAATTGAGTGAAAAAGCTTGGAAAACAGGTTGAATTAAAAAGGTTTTTTGATTCAATATTTATCCTAATTAAGTGATTTTATGATTTGTTTTATTGCCTTGATTGTCTTTGCCGTAATGGGATTATTTTCAGCTAAATACAGAGATTATGCTAAAGAAGCATTTGACTGCGTGTTCAGAAGGCTTACATTAAGAAAATGCAATACTTCTTTTGATAAAAAAATGAAAATGAAATTAACCGGAAAAATAATGAAAAAAAGCCCTAAAATTGGCGGGGCAGTATTCAAACACTTTGAAGTAATTTCTTGGGTTTTTACTTTATTGATGATAATTAGTTTAGCTTATTCTGCATTAGGAATATACAATTTTGTAGTTTATAATAACTGCGAAGGACCTGATGCAATTGGGCCATGTATTTACAATGAATTAACCGGAGAATTAACTGGCGGAATAAATGACCCTTCATGCGGTTCACAGCATTGCGCTGATTTTGGATGCGACTGCAATAAAGGATGCGATGAAAGCAATGATTTTGCTGAATGTGATGGAAACTGCGACTGCATTGAAGAAGTTTGTGGAGCCTGAAAAAGATGAACCAAACAGAAAATTCAGATAACTATCACAAAAAATTTTTCAAACAACTTTCCCCGGAAGAAATATCAGAAAAAGCAATAAAAGAAAGCATAAGAAAAGTTAAAGATAAACAGGAACTCAGAGAAAAGGTAATTGAAAAAGGGCAATATACCGTGCTAATCTTGGGCGAAAATGAAAAAGAAGACACTCCGTCTGAAAAACTTTTGAAACTGCAAGATTCCATTTGGAAAGAAGGTTTTCCTTGCTGCACAATAGGAAGTCAATATTATAAAATTGGCAAAAAGTTGAGTGATCAAGACATACAACAACAAATGCTGGAGGAAAGTAACTTAATAATCCTTGTTAACTCTAATAGGCCAGGAGTAGTAGATGAATCAAAAGCTATCAGAAAAACTAAAGAATGGAAAAGAAAAACGCTTTTCTTTTTTGAATATGAGGACTACGAAGATTTAGTTAGTTTAGCTAGAAGCAAACAATATCCAATAGATTTTAAATTTCCTATCCCTTATAAAGGGTTTGAGGAACTAAAAGCAAAAGTATTATTTGGAGTTCATCACTTTTATATGTATACAATAAAGAAAAAAGAAGATAAAGAACAAGTAATAAAGAAAAGTAATATAAATAACAAAAACCATAAAAATAATAAAAAGGGGAAAGAATATGACAAATAGAATTGAGGAAATATTTACTAGTACAGACTGTGTAAGGGCAATGTACTTTTTAGCAAGAGAAAACCCCCAAATTACTATTACAACAGTCGCAAAAGAACTTGACATAGAAGAAGAAAATGCAGACTTAATTCTAAATAATCTTACCTATTTTAGACTAGCAATAAAGGAAGCTAAAAAAGGGTATACTCTTACAAATGAAGGGTTAGCAATGTTATTTAATTTTCATAAAAACTTTGTGGTTAATGGATAGTTGAATCCTTTTAATAAGCTACTAATTTTTAGAGTTTCTTAATGCTTCAATCCCAACAAGTTTTTTTCCTGACAAGTATTTAAGGGAAGCTTTACCGCTTAAAGAAACAAAAGAAAAATCTTTTGGAGAAAAGCCTAAAAAATTTAATGCTGTTCCGGTGTCTCCGCCTCCAAGAAAAGTAAATGCATTTGATTCTTTCATTGCCTGAAAAACTGCTTTTGTTCCAACAGAAAATTCTTTTTCTTCGAATACTCCAGGAGGGCCATTAAAGACAACTAACTTGGCTTTTTTTATTTCTTCAGAGAATTCTTTTATTGTATTTTCTCCGATGTCTTTTGAAATAAAATCTGAAGGAAGATTAAATACAAATAAGTTTTCTTTTTTTCCGTTTACGTCAAAAGCAAAATCTTTGGGAAAAACAAGCTTTGAATTAAATTCCTTGTAAACTTCTTTTATTTCTGGAATAAAAGAAAGAAATCCTTTTGATTCAAAAAAAGAGTCTTTTTTGCCGAACTTGTAGCCTAAAGCAACAAGAAATAATTCTCCAAAAACACCTGAAATCAATGCCTTGTCTGTTTTGTTTTCTTTAAGGAAAAAATTAAGGGTTTTTAAAGAGTCTTCAGGTTTTGCGCCTCCGAGAACCAGCAAACGGGGCTTTTCTTTTGAATTCAAGGCTTTATCCAAATTTTTTATTTCTGATTCAAGAACAGGGCCCATAAAAGAAGGAAGCAAAGGAATAAAGCCAACAACACTTGCATGGCTTCTATGAGAAACACTTAAAGCGTCTAAAACAAAATAGTCTGCAACAGAAGCAAGCTCTGAAATTATTTTTTCTTTTGAATGTTCTAAAGGAGTTTTTTCTATTGATTCAAATTCAAGGAAACGCGTGTTTTCCATTAAAAGTATTTCTCCTTCTTTAAGAGAAGAAATTTTTTCCTTAAAGTTTTCTTCCCAAGAAGAAAAAAATATTTTTTTTCCTGCAAGCTTTTCAAGTTCTATTAAATGCCCTTTTAAAGAAACAAAATCTGACTCGCCTTTTCGTCCCTGATGAGATAAAACAACAGTTTTTGCTTTTTTGGATGAAAAAAAAGAAATGGTTTTTGCGTGTTCTTTTAATCTTCCAGAAACAACTGGTTTGCCTTCCTGAATATTGGAGTTAATGTCTATGCGAACTAAAATTGTTTTTCCTTTAACTTGAACTGAATTAATTGATTTTAACAAGCTGGCCACCTCAAAGTTTTTCAATCAAGTCAAGCATTCTTGCACTATAACCCCATTCATTGTCATACCATGCCATTACTCTAACCATGTTTTTGTTTACTACTTGGGTTAAAGCAGAATCAACAATGCTTGAATGAGGATTGCCAATAATATCATGAGACACAATTGGTTCTGTGGCATACTCAAGAATTCCTTTCAAATAAGTTTCAGAAGCTTTTTTTAAGGCTGAATTAACTTCTTCAACACTTGTTTCTTTTTTTACAATACAGACAAAATCAGTCATTGAACCGTTTGGGACAGGAACACGCAAAGAAACTCCATCCATTTTTCCCTGGACTGCAGGCAAAACTTTTCCGACTGCTTTTGTTGCGCCAGTAGTAGTGGGAATAATTGAAACTGCAGCAGCTCTTGTTCTTCTTAAATCTTTATGAGGGGAATCCATTAAGTTCTGGTCATTAGTGTAAGCATGAATTGTGTTCATTGTTCCGGAAATTATGCCAAATTCTTTTTCTAAAACTGAAGCAACAGGAGCCAAACAGTTGGTAGTGCAGGAAGCATTAGAATAAGTGTGCTTTTCTTTTGAAATTGAAGAATCATTTACACCTAAAACAATTGTTTCGTCTACTCCGTCAGCTGGAGCAGAAACAATAACTTTTTTTGCACCGGCCTTAATGTGCTTTTCAAAATCTTCTTTTTTCTTTAATTTTCCTGTGCATTCAAAAACTACATCAACATTTAGTTCCTTCCATGGAAGGTCTATTGGGTCAGGAATTGCAAAAGCATTGATTTTTTTGCTTCCAACAGTAATGCTTTGGTCATCAAAAGAAACATCTTCTTGAAAAACTCCGTAAACTGAATCATACTTGAATAAATAAGCCAAAGTCTTATTGTCAGTCAAGTCGTTTACCCCAACAAATTCAATGTTTTTTCTTTTCAAGCCCTGCCTTAAAATAATTCTTCCGATTCTTCCAAAACCGTTTATTGCAACTCTAACCATCAAAAACCCCCTCAAAAATTCATCAAAAAAATAATATAAAAAGAAAGAGAAATAATGTTTAAAAACAAATCTTGCGTATACATAAATCATTATTTGTTTTCTTCTTCAACAAATTGTTCATATTCTGATGCATTAAACCTGTACAAAAATCTTTTGATTTTTGAATTCATAAAAGAATATTTTGCAAGCACTTCTTCTTTTTTTCCTGAAAATTCTTCAAAAGAATTTTTCTGGGGAGGGTCAAACAAAAAGAAAGTGTCTTTGTATTCAGTGATTACAAAAGCATGAGAAGTCAAATTCTCCATTTCTGCAACAACAACAAAAGCTTTTTCGTCTCCTAAAGCATAAAGCAAAGTGCAAAGGAAAACTGCTAAATCTTCATCGTCTGCCAGCTTGTGTTTTATTATTTCTGTCGGAGTAAGCCAGAAATTAATTTTTATATCTGATTCAACAAAAGAGATTTCCTTTGAAACAAAATCATAGGCTTCTTTTGCAACTGAAAGATAATTTTTTTCAAAAGAATAATTTTTTGTTATCAGCTCTGCAAGCAAAGACTGAATGCTTAAATCATCTGGATCAATTAATCCTTTGATTTCTCCTATTGTTTTCTTTTCTTTTTCATTTATTGCATCAGCGTATTTTTCCAAAAGAAATTTATGAAGCCTGAATTTAAGTTCTTTTTCATGTTGTTTTTCATCTATGCTTGAAACAGAACCTACTGCCTGCCTTAACTTAGAATATTTTTCAAATAAATCAGCATACTGTGATTTCTGTTTTTCTAATTCTGATTCAAAATCAGCTGTTTTTTTCCTTAAAGGAGACTGTAATTCCGAAAGCTTTGCTTTAAGTTTAGCTAATTCAACTTCAATTTCTGCTTTAGAAGTTTCTTGAGAAGATTTAAGTTTGTCTTCTAAACCCTCTATTTTTTTCCATAATTCTTGTTCTTCTACTGCCTTGCTTTTAGCTGCAAACATTAAATAAAATGCCAGAGAGCAAACTATAAACATAACGAAAAGAGGAAAAATTCGTTGATTGACGA
>JAHJUD010000112.1 GCA_018829335.1 Microcaldota archaeon
ACAAAAAACAAAAGCAATGCATTAATCATTTAAACCGTTAAATTAAACTGCAAAATACTAATTAATTCTTTCGTTTCAGGAAAAAAATTAATCCATAATATCAGGGTATTTTTTAAGATAATACTGTAATGCAAGAGGAAAAGCAACTGTTGTAATAATTGTCATAAAAACAATTGCAGCATATAACTGCATTGGGAAACCCGGAATTTTCTGTCTTGCAACCTCTAAAATAACCAGTTCCATTGCCCCCCTTGAATTCATTGCCCACCCAGTCAATAACAACTGATTCATTTTAAGCTTTGAAAAAGGTTTTGTTGCTATTACTCCAGCCATTTTTCCTGTAAACGCAATAAATAACACAACCAAAGCAATCACAGGAAAAAGAAGAATGTCATGAAAATTAAAATTCAATCCAACATTAACATAAAAAAAAGGAATAACCAAACCAAAAGTTACAATTCTTAAATGGTTTTCAATTGCATGCTCTACTTTCTGTGATTTAATTGCTTTCTGTAGAAGAAGGCCAGCCATTAATGCCCCGACAATAGGCCCCAAAGAAAGAGCACTTGAAAGCAATGCAATGCCTAAACCAATCAACACAGCCAAAGTAAAAAAACCATCATCACTTTCCTGCTTAAACAAAGAAACAAACTTCGGCAAAAGCTTTAAAGCAACAAAAACAAAAACAAAAAATGCAATCACTTCAACTGGAAGCAATATTAAGCCTTGAAGAGAACTGCCCCCAACTAAAACAAGAAGCACAGCCAAAAACAATAATTCAAATACATCATCTGCGGTTCCAGACAAAATCATTATTTCTCCAAGCTTTGTCTTCAAAACCTTTGCCTGCATTAAAGTAATTGTTTTTGTTCCTTCAGCTGTAAGAGACAAAGTTGCACCCAAAACAAAACAGACAATCAAAGGATAACCCATAAAAAAAGCAAACCCAAAACCAAAAACAAAAGGAACTAAAGCAGAAAAAAAAGCAATCAAAATAACTTCTTTTGAAGAATCCATTATTTTTTTAAAGTCAATTTCCAAGCCGGTTAAAATCAGCAAAAAAATTATTCCAATTTCAGACAGCAATAAAATAAGCGAATTTGACTCCAAAGGAATTACTCCTGCAAAAAACGGCAGACCCAAAAACAAGCCTGCAATAATCTGGCCAATAATTCTTGCAACACCAAACCTGAAAAAGATTTCTCCAAAAACAAAAGTAACCAGAATTACAACAAAAAACAACAACAATAAGTCAAGCATAATTTCCATTAAATTACTGCATTAAACTAAATAATCCTTTCGCTGAAATCAGTATTCTTTAATTAAACTGCATTCTTTGTCTAATTCAACAAAACAACACTAAACACAGATAAAATTATAAACTGTGTATTAAATATATTTATTGGTGAGTGTATGGCTAATGTTACTGTTGCTGTTCCAAATGAACTAAAAGAAGACATGGCTTTATTGACGAAATAAACTGGAGTGCGGTAGCAAGAAAAGCTTTTGAAGAAAAAATTAAACTAATGAAAAAAATGGATTCACTTCTAAAAAACAGTGAATTAACTGAAGAAGATACAGTAAAACTTGGAAAAAAAGTAAATCAGGCTATGTGGGAAAAACACTACAAAAAAACGGTGAAGTAAATGCTTCTTGTAGTTGACGCCAATTTATTGACGGGAACATTTATTAATTTAATTATACATTAGTTATACTACAATATAATTTGGAGGTTTTTGATGGCCACATCTACAGTAATAAAAAAATGGGGGAACTCTTTCGGCGTGATTTTTCCGAAAGAGTTTGTGTCAAAAGAAAAATTAAAAATAAACCAGAAAGTTATGGTTGAAGTTGTAAAAGAAGCTGACTTAAGAGATGTTTTTGGTTCATTAAAAACAAAAAAGTCAGGACAAAAATTTAAAGACGAAGTGAGAAAAGGATGGAACTGAATACTTTCTTTTTTGACACTTACGCATTCTATGAAATAATAAAAGGCAATTCAAATTACAGACCTTACTCCAAAGGAATTGCAATCATTACAACAAAACTCAATTTAATGGAGCTTTATTATGGATTGCTATCAAATTATGGAATTGAAACAGCAGAAAAGCATTTCCAAAGATTTTCTAAGTTTTGTGTAGAATTTACAGATGAAAATATAAAAAATGCAATGCAATTTAAAGCAAAAAACAAAGAGAAAAAATTATCTTACATTGACTGCATTGGTTACATTATTGCAATAGAAAAAAACATTCCCTTCTTAACAGGAGACAAACAATTCAAGCTACTTGGAAATGTTGAATTTGTAAAATGAAACATTATCCTGTTCAGTAGTCTTGAATGAAATTGCAGCTTCCATCTAATTCAACAAAATGTTTTGCTTTTCCTTCCCTGAAAAAAGAACACTGGTTTTCAGGCTGATTATCAATTTCCTGTCTTGGGTTATGCGCAATATCACAGACAAAATCAGGGTATTCAATTAAAGGATTGCCAATGCACGGACCAGAGCTGAAATCGGTTCCCTTAAATAATTCTGCCTTGCATAAATCAACACAATCCTGGACTGCACCAAAGCCAGGAGAATCCACCGAAGATTGAATGCACCCAAAAAAAAGCAATAAAATCAAAACTGAAAAAATTGTTTTCTGCACACAATAAATGTATAAAAACTTTATTTAAAGTTTTCCAAATCAGAAGTCCAGCAAACTGCTCTGGCTGTCTTCACTTAAAGCCCTTGCATTAATTCCTAATCTTCTTTTAATAAAAGAAGCAAACTCTTTTGCAAAACCATGATGAGTTAAAACATTTTTTGCACCAGAAAACTCAACATACTTTAACAAGTCATTAAAGTCTGCGTGATCAGATAAAGGAAAAGTTTTTGCGCCTGCAAAAGAATTCCAGCCAGAAAAAACCGCAGGGCTAACTTTTCTTCCGGAAGAAATTTCAATAGCATGAATTAAATCAAGATTAAGCAAATGAGGAGGAATAATCAATACATTAAATTCTTTTAAATTATGGTTTAATAACTCAAATTTTCCGAGTTTAACGCCTTTTTCCTTGTAAACATTGTTTGGGCCAAAAACAGTTTGATGCACTAAAGGAACTTCATTAAAAAAAGCATTTGAAATTTTAGTTAATTCTTGTGCTTTGCCAATGCTATAGCCTCCTAAAACCAAAAGATTGTTTTCTTTTAGTTCTTTTCTGCCCCATGCTTCAATTTGTTCGTAAATTTGCTTTCTTTTAGGAAAAACAAATTCAGGTTTCCCATAAGTTGATTCAATAACCAAAGTTTCTGCTTGCAAAACTTTTGCGCCTTCAAATAAAACCGAATCACTTAACCTGAAATCAGAAGTAAAAACAATTTCTCCTGAATTAACTTTAATCTGGGATGAACCTAAAATATGCCCTGAAAAAAAGAATTCAAATTCCTTGCCGTCCAAGGAAAACTTTTTTCCAAAAGGAATTTCACTTGAATTGAATTCTTTTTTGTTTCTTGTTTCAATTAAAGCTTTTGTTTCAGGAGTCAAAAAAAAAGTTTTTTCTTTAGAAGAAGAAATTTTTGCATGGTCTGAATGCGCATGAGTTATAATAAAGTTTTTTTTCTTTAATGAAGTCACTGAAGCATCAATTACTGTTTCTTCAACCATTAATCCCTTAGAATGCTTTATTTTTGCCATCAGAAATATAGAAAATCAAATAAAAATATAAACCAGAAGCATCAAATAATTACAGATACTTATGGAAAACCTGCTTGACAGCTTACTGCATAAACTAAATGAACTGCACGAAACAATAACCTCAAATGAATGGAAAAAATATTCAAGGAAAAGTTTTGTGCATGCATTAAATAATACAATTACAAGACTGGAAGAAATAGTTGAAGTGATTGAAGAGCTGCAGAAAAGAATTGAAAAAGAACCTGCAGTTGATGCACCTGATTTAAGCCCTTTAATTTCAGCTTACAATAAAACACTTATTTCTCTGAGAAGGAACGTAGCATTAGAGGAAGCAAAAAAAGAAATGCCTTTTGACTTAAAAGACAGAACTGAAGTACCTGAATTATATGCTTTTATGGGAGAAAAAATAATGTCTTTGCTTTTAAAGACAAGGTTTGCCATAGAAAGAGTGCACTTGCATGCAGTAAAAGAAAGAATTACGCCAGAACAAGAAAAAGCCACAGCCAAAAATATTTTATCGCTTTTGCAGTCAAGAGAAAAAGAATTACAGGAATTAAAAGAAAAATACGAGAAATTAAGGGAAAAAAATTTGGGCGTTACAGTCTCGGATAAAACTATTGCAGGAACAGAAAAAGAAGCAAATGAACTGGCATCAAAAATTACAACAGAAACTGCATTAATTGAAAGCAATTTTGACCAATTAAGAAAAAAAATAGAAGGAATTAATTCAGAATTCAATGTTTTGAGATTGAAAAGCAAAGTGCTTGAAAATTTAGCCAATGAATTCGCAGAAAAATCAAATGAATTAACTTCAATGCTGAAAATTGAAAGAGACAATGCAAAACAAATGCTGATGGAAATTGAATCAGAAAGCCTTTCATTGCGAGGCCAATATTCAAAAGAACTGCTTAATTTGAATGAAAGCAAAATTCAGGCCAAAAAAGAGATTGAACAAGAATTAAGAGAAAAAATGATGCTTGAAAAAGAATCACTAAAAGAAAAAAGCAAATTATTAGAGCAGTTTGAAAAAATCGTTGAAGACAGGAATAAAAAGATTGCTGAACTCGAAAGAGATTTAGGTTATAAAAAAGCAAAAAAAATATTAGAAAGCGTTTTAGAGCCTAAAGGGCATAAAAAGAAAGCAAAAAAGAAGAAAAAAAAATAATTTAAAAAACAAGGCAAAAAAGAAACAAAAAAATAAGAAAAATTAAATAAAAAAATAAAGTGAAAAAACAAATAATAGAAAAAAAATAATCAATTCCATTTTTATTTTATTATTTTACTTTAATCCAAAACCAGACAGAATAAGGCTCTTCCATTCCGGGTTTTGAAACTTCAATTAAAACTTTCTTTTTTTCTTCAAGATAGTCATCCAAAAAAGGGGAAGAAATCACTAGTACAGGAACTTGTTCAATTATTCTTTTTTTTTCGTTGTCTTCAACTACAACAGTTTTTTCAACTATAAGATTAGTTTTTTCAGATGAATTTGGCTCTTGCAGTGAAATCATGTAAGTGTATTCAACTGTTTTTCCTTCTCTGTTATCTATTTCAAATTCAACTGGCACTAATTCATCAACTGCTGTCTCATGCACTATTTTATCCGGAATCAGATAAACTTGAGTAAAAGTTTCAGGTTTTACTTGAGTATAAGAATAAACTAAAAGTATTCCTAAAATTACAATTAAAACAATCACTAAGCCTTTAAATAAAAAGTCATCCATTTTATCGTCAGTCAAATCCATAGTATCTGCAATAAAAATAAAGGAAAGAATATTTAATTGTTTTCAGTTTAATGCTTTAAAACAAGAATTAAACTGCCTGTTTTCTGTTTTGCCTTAAAATCAGAGTTTATTTAATTGAATGCCCGCCAAACTGTTCTCTTAAAGCAGACAAAATTTTTCCTGTATAACTTGGAGATTTTTCAGACAAAATCCTGAACTTTAATGCATCTTCAATAACTTTTGCTTTAACTTTTAGTTCTTCTGCTGTTTTAACTGTCCATTCTCCTTCGCCAGTATGAGAGACTGAACCAGAAACTTTTTCCAGGTTTATTCCATGCAATTCAAAAGCTTTTTTCAGCCAAAAAACTAACTTTGATTCAATTACGCTTCCATTATTGTAAACTTCAGCCACATCCTGCAAATTCAGATTGAAATCAGATTTATTCATTACTGCAAAACCTTCTGCAATAGACTGCATCATCCCATATTCAATTCCATTATGAATCATTTTAACAAAATGTCCTGCTCCAGGCCCTTCAAAAAACATATAACCTTTTTTTTGGGCTAAATCAGAGAAAAGAAACTTCCATTTTTCAAACAATTCTTTTTTTCCTCCAATCATAATAGAAGAACCATATAATGCACCATAAGGCCCGCCAGAAACACCTGCATCAACAAAATCAACCCCAAGTTTTTTTAGTTTTTCAAATCTTTGAATTGAATCCTTATAAAAAGAATTTCCTCCGTCAATCACAATGTCTCCTTTTTCAAGAAAATCAGTTAATCCTTTTTCTCCAAATAATACTTCGTCAACAGGTTTTCCTGCAGGCACCATAAGCCAAAGAATTCTAGGCTTTGAAAGAGAAGCAGTTAATTCTTTCAGAGAATTAAAGCCTTTTAATCCTTCTTTAATTAATTCATTTGTTTCTTTTGAGTCCTTGTTATAACCTGAAACATTCCAGCCTTTTTTCATTAATCTTCTTGCAATATTGCCTCCCATTTTGCCTAAGCCAATTACTCCGATTTCTTTTTTGAGGATTTCTTTTGGAAGCTCTTCAGATTTATTAATATAATTTGATTCAGTTATTGGCTTGTCAGTTCCAGAAGAATATTTTTTTAATGAAACCAAATTATTTTTCCATGCTTTAATTATTGGGTCAATAAATCTCCACATTTCTTTTATTTCTTGAATTGAAACAAATAATGTTTGGTCGCCTGCAATACAGTCAAGAAGCAGTTGTTCATATTCTTCAATATACTGGACTCTTTCTTTTTGGTCTCTTAAAAGAAAACTAAAAATCCTGTTTTCTATTTCAAAATCAAATCCAGGTTTCTTGGAAGAAAAATTCAAGGTAATTTCTTCTCTGGGTTCAAGAGTAAACACAATCTTGTTTTTATAGTGTTTTCCTTCAGGGCAAAGGCATGGAACAGGATGCCTGAAAGTAACAATTATTTCTTTTCTTTGTTCTTTAAGGTTTTTTCCGCTTTCTAAAATTATTGGAACGCCCTGCCATCTAGGCGAATCAAGAAACGCCCTTACTTTAAAGTAAGTTTCTATATCAGAGTTTTTTTTCACTCCAGGAATTGAAAGATATTCATTAAATTGTGCTCTAAAAGAAAAATCTTTTATTTCTTGTTCTGTCGGAGTAACCAAATTTTTGAGTATTTCAGCTCTTTTAGCCCGGATTGCTTCAGCTTTAAATTCAGTTGGATGCTCCATTGCAGCCAAAGCAAGCATCTGCAATAAATGATTTTGCCCTACATCCCTTAATGCACCAAAATGATCATAAAATTCTCCTCTTTGCTTTACTCCAATTTTTTCCCATAACTTGATTTCAATTTTTTCAATAAAACCTGAATGCCAGCTTTTCTCAAAAACATTATTTGAAAACCTAAAACTTAAAATGTTTTGAATCATTTCTTTTCCTAAATAATGGTCAATAATATAAATTTGTTCTTCTTTGAATAATTTTCCTAAAAGAACATCAAGTTTTTTTGAGGTCTCTAAATCTTCCCCAAAAGGCTTTTCTACAATAACTCTAGTCCATCCTTCTTTTGGGCCGCAGGACTGGGTTAAACCTGAATCAGATAAATGATTAAAAATTACTTCATAAAATGCTGGTGAAGCAGCAACATAAAAAAGCTTATTAGAACAGACACCCCATTTAGCATCCAGTTCTTTCAGAATTTTTGAAATATTGTTATAATCTTTTTTGTTTTCAAACATTCCTTGAGTATATGAAAGCATTTCAAGAAAAACATCAAGTTTTTTTTCATCGAGATTTTTTCCTTTATGTTTTCTGATTATTTTTGAAACATATTTTTGAAACATGTTTCCTGGACAAGGATCTCTGGAATACCCTACAAGCTTAAAGTATTCCGGCAGTTCATTTTTTTCAAATAAATGAAATAAAGCAGGAATGATTTTTCTTGCCATTAGGTCTCCGGTTGCGCCTAAAGCAATCAAAATAGTAGGAATATTGTTATTTTTCTTTTTCATACACAAAAAAAAAGATGCGAAAAAATTAAATTACCATGAACTCAACAAAAAAAGAAATAATTAAATTCTCATAAACATTAATACACCAACAAAAACAGCAATAAAAAAAGAAATAAATCCCTGAAAAAAAATGAAAGAACTGGCTTTTACAGAAAACAATTTGAAATTTTGTGGGAAGAAACAAAACAACCTTTTTCAAAAAAAGGTTGAACAAAAAATCAGATTTTCCTTATCCCATCACACATTGGAAAAGCCTTGCAGCCCCAAAAGCTTCCAAACTTTCCTTTCCTTAAAACCATTTCTAATTTACAGTTAGGACAGTCTGGAGGTTTAATTGAAACTTTTGCATGCCTTGAACAAACAGGAATTCCTTTTGCATTTAATTTTGTTGCAGGATTACCACATTCAGCACAATTCATATAAATCAGAAAAGAAAAAAAGAAGGAAAAGAATATAAATGAGAAAGAATAAAGAATTACTTGAATGAACCAGTTTTTGTTTTTGGATGCAATTGCAGTAATTGCAGGCTTGATTGCAATATATTTTGTTGTAAAAACCAGCAAGCAGTTTGGCAAAATGATTATGCCTGCCTTTCATGTATTAATTACAATAATTGGATTGCTTATTGCTTCAATAACTGCAAAATACTTTATTTCAGACAAAGAAATTCTAGTTGGATTAAATAATGCAATAATTATTTCAATTCCGATTGCAATAGCCATTGGAATGTATTTGGTTCAAAAAAGAGTTAAACCGCTTGAAATATAAAAAAATTTATTCTGAATTATTCATATTTGTATATCTCCAAATCAACAATTAATTTTTCCATTCTTTCCGCAAACTTGTAAGCATCTTCCTTTATTTCCTTAGCAATTCTTCTTGTTGTTTCTTTTGTGACGCTGTACTGGGCAATTTCTCTTCTGTCTCTTGCAAGATTCAGATTATCAATATATTGCTTTTCCAGTTGCGCTTTCTCAATCATTTTCAGATAACTCTTTTCCAGCAGCTGTTTCTTTACAAAAAAAGTTTCAAGGGCAAGGACTGTTGCTGTGTGGTTTTTGCTCTTATAGCTAATTTTGGCAAGAGCTGCCGAAGCTGCCATATACATTGCATAATAAGCACAGACTACAACCCATTCGCTTGAGTCATAATCTTCTGCGACATTCAATAAATCTCTTACTTCTTTGTTATTATGGAAATCAAATAGGATGCTCAATGTTATGAGATTATTTTTTGCTTTCTCAATAAACCTTGATGCTAATCTCTGTCTGAATGGAGTTTTTGCAAGCAAGCCTTCCTGAATGAACCAATTAATATCTTTCTTCATTTATCCCGCCTATACACCAAATCATAAAATAGTTCCTGCCCTTTCCAGACTATTCCAAATTTTATGAGCTCTTCCCACAGTTCAGGATTATCTGTTTTAATATTTCTGAAATCTTCTTTACTCACAATAACAGGGGTTATTCGCAGATTATACTTGTGTCTTAAGGATAAAGCAATTTTCTCTGTTTCCGAGTTTCCATTAACACACAAAACATCAACATCGCTTCTTTCCCTTGCTTCTTCTTTAGAGTAGCTTCCAAACAATACAATCATCTCCAGCTTTGCTTTCTTGATAAATTCGTCAAGTGCATTCTTGGCACGAAAGTACTTTTTACCCAAATCATTCTTCTTGTTCAGTGAATGGTAAATGAATGCAAGATAAACAGAATCGTCAAATTTCCTAATTGAGTAAACAAGTGCCTTTCCTACTTTTTTTTTAAACAAGATTCCCTTTTCTTCTAACGCTTTGAGTGTGAAATAAGCACGCTCATGAGAATAGCCTGAACGGTCTTCTATTTCCTTTGTAGTCCTTTCTGTTCCTTCTGTGAAAAAGGAAGATAATACCTTTAGTTCGGTTTCATTTAACATATTAATCAACTGTTGACTTATCAACTATATAGTTGACTAATCAACTATTTAAACTTATTGTTTAAAAGGTGACGCTGTGCCCAAAACTGAACTTGAAATTAAATCCCAACCTGAAAGGAATATTTTTGAAGTCTTTGAAGTAAAACTCAAGGCTTCTGGTTATAACTCAAAAGCAGAATGATTAAGAGAACAAATACGGAATTTCCTTAGAAAATAACCAAGGATTCTGAATCTCTGTTTTCCGCCTTTTCTTAAGTTATAAAGCCTTAACTGCCTCCATAAACCTTAATTTTTATTGCACACATAAGCTGAGAGAAGAGACTTGCACCCACAACTTTTGCTTTACGAGAAACTCATCAAGTTAACCAAATGTCAGAATTTTATCTGATTCCTCTATTAATTTCAGCAAGTCTGACATAGTAGAAATTGGGCAAACATTACTTTCTTGTTTTTGTCTGAATTTTAAACAAGTTCCACAAGCCAAAATCTGCCCTTTATTTTCAATGAAAGAATCAACTTGTTCTTTCACAGCATATTTCTCGCTTTTAATATCTTCTATTTCAACTCCTGTGTTCATCAAAAACACTTTTACTTCATGTTTAGACGCTAATGCAGTAACTCCAAATCTGAAAGCATTCCAGACTACTTCAGATTCGTTTGTGCCTATTACAATCCCAATTTTCATTTTTATTCACCTCTTTCATTATAAAGCTCTAAAGCATTTGTGTTAAAAGAGCAAAAGCCAGAGGAGGGACTTGAACGCTCAACATTCTCTTCACAGAAATGTAGTGCGTAAACGAAAGGTTTAAATAAGTGTGGTGCGTAATGTTTGTATGGTTTTCATAAGAAAAGATAAAGGATACTATTTGCTTGTTCATTCAATTAGAAAAGGGAAAAAAGTATTAAAGAAAACAAAATACATTGGGAAACAGCTTCCTTCAAAAGAAAGGCTGGAACAATTAAAAAAAGAGTTTTTGAAGGAAATTAAAGGAGAAAAATACAAATATTTTTCCAAAGAAGAAGTGGAAAAAATAGAAGAAAAAAAAACTGCTTATTCAAAAGAAACAAAAAAATTAACTAAACTGGAAAAAGACAAGCATTTCAGTAATTTCATGATCAGGTTTACTTATGACAGCAGCAAACTGGCAGGAGTTGATGTGACTTTAAGGCAGACTTATTTAATACTAAAAGACGGAATAATCCCAAAAGGCTTCAAAAACTTAAAAACAGTCAAAGAACTGGAAAACCATGAAAAAGGGGTTGTTGCAATAACAAAACACAAAGGAAAATTGGATTTAAAATTCATAAAAAAACTGCATAAAATTCTGCTTTCAGGAGTTGACGACAAAATTGCAGGAAAATTGAGAAGTGAATTGAAAAGAAATGTAAAAATAGGCGGTACTCCCTACGTTCCACCTAAATGGAATGAACTTGAAAAAGAATTAAAGAATTTTTTTAAATGGTATCATTCAGAAAACAGAAGACTTCATCCATTGGAATTGGCTGCATTAATTCACTTAAAGATGATTTCAATTCAGCCGTTTGTGGATGGAAACAGCCGAGTATCAAGATTACTAATGAACTGGGTTTTATGGAAGAAAAATTACCCGTTAATTGACATTAAAATTGAAGAACTGGAAAAATACTATAATGTTTTGGATGAACACCAAATTGAAGGCAAAGAAAAACCTTTCATTAAATACATTAAAGAAAAATATCTGGAAAATGAATAAAGTCGAGAGAGGGACTTGAACCCTCAACACCTTTTCTTAAAAAGTGTAACAAAACGTGCGAGATAAACTCGCACTGCAATAGTTAAAAAGCCGCCGGTGGGATTTGAACCCACGATCTGCGGTTTACGAAACCGCTGCATAAAACCAGACTATGCTACGGCGGCAACTTTTTCAAAAGTTGCATCAAAACGCACGACTTCACTGCGTTCAGTCCTGCTGAATTAAAAAAAATAGCATGCAAAAATTATTTAATCTGCGTGAACGTCGTTTTCTGCGTTGAAAGCTTCCATAAAAGCTCTGGAAGAGAATCAATTAAAACTCTTTTCTGTGTAGTTGAATCCCTTTCACGCAAAGTAACAGAATTGTCTTTCAAAGAATCAAAGTCAAAAGTAATTGCAAAACTCGTTCCGATTTCATCTACTCTGGCATAACGTTTTCCAATAGAACCTTTTACATCAAAAAAAACATTTAATTTGTGTTCCAATAAATTATCATAAATTTTTCTTGCTTTAATGTCAAGACCTTCTTTGTTGACTAAAGGAAAAATTCCTGCAATAAAAGGAGCAATTTTAGGACTCAAAGAAAGATACAAACGGTTTTCTCCTTTTTTGGTTTCTTCTCTTAAAGCCAATTCAAGCAAAACATGCAATGAACGGTCTACTCCGGCAGAAATTTCAAATACATGAGGAGTAAATTCTTTTTCTTCTTCTTTTAATTTAAGGTTTGTTCCTGAAACCTTTTCATGGTTTTTCAAATCATAATCTGAACGGTAATTGTTTGCAACTAATTCAATCCATCCAAGAGAAGTTTCAACTTCAAAATCCCATCCTTCTATAGCATAAAAAGCCCTTTCTTCTTCATCCACTTCTCTAAAACGCAATTTATCTCTTGGGATTCCGATTCCTTCATAGAAGTTCTGGAGTTTGGCTAAATAATATGCAACTAGTTTGCCTGAAACTAATTTTTTTGCAACTAAATCTTTTGCTTTAATTTCTTCAATTGATTTTTTTTTGTTTAATAAAACTCTAACCGGAAAGTCTTCAACTTCCTTAAAGTTTTCTATTTCATTTATTTTATCTGGATTAAAAAACACTTCAATTTCCATCTGGTTTATTTCCCTTATTCGCAGGATTGAGTTCCTTGGCGCAATTTCATTTCTAAAGCATTTTCCTGTTTGAGCAATGCCAAAAGGAAGGTTTTTTCTCATTGTCTTGTATATTCTGCTGAAATTCAAGAAAATGTTCTGGCAGGTTTCAGGACGCAAATAACCTTTAAGTTTTCCTGTAGCGCCAATATCTGTTGCCATCATTAAATTGAATTTTTTTGTTTTGCCTAAGTTTCCTTTACATTTAGGGCACTTAATTTTTTGTTTTTGAATTAATTCATCAAATCTTTCTGTCGGAGTGCCTTCAGTTAACTCAAATTCTTCTCCTAACAAAGAATCAGCGCGATGCAGTGAATGGCATTTAATGCATTGAACTAAAGGGTCATTAAAGTTTTCTAAATGCCCTGAAGCAACAAAAACTTTTTCTGGTAAAATTTGTGCTCCGTCAATTTCAACAAATTCTTCTTTTTCAACCAGGTCTTTTCTCCAAGCTTCAATTATTTTGTTTTTTATTGCTGTACCGTAAAAACCATAATCCCAAAAACCACTAAACGAGTCTCCGTAAATTTCGGCTGAAGGAAAAAAAATGCTTCTTCTCAATGCAAGGTCCATTAAAACCTCTGATTTCTTTAAAGACATAATAACAAATTAACTCGAATTCTTTATAAATAATTTGCGATAAAGCTTTATTGGATTAAATGGACAAAAAAACGCTTAAAGAAAAATTAGTGAAAAAAACAAGGGAAAGAGTCAAAGAAGCCTTTACAGGCAAAGACGTTCACATAATCAAAGCAGTTTCAGTAATAGACGAATTAGATAAAATGGCTAATTTGATTTCAGAGAATGCAAGAGAATGGTTTGGATTTCATTTCCCTGAACTGAATTCTTTAGTTGAAGACAATGAAACTTTCTTAAAACTTGTTTTGATTGGAGACAGGAAAAACTTTTCAGAGAAAAAAATAATGGAAGTTTACAATAATGAAGAAAAAGCAAAAGAAATTGAAATAAAGGCAAAAAATTCAATGGGTTCGCCGATAGAAGAAAACCCATTAAAAGAAATACAAAAACTTGCAGTAAAAGGAATTGAAATAAAAAAGCAGAGAAATGAATTAGCTGAATTCATTGAAAAAGAAATAAAAGAAATCCTGCCTGATTTTTCTGATTTGGCAGAGCCGTTGATTGCTGCAAGAATTCTTGCAAAAGCAGGTTCAGCAAGAAAACTGGCTTTAATGCCTTCATCTACTATTCAACTGCTTGGAGCAGAAAAAGCATTATTCCAGCATATCAGAAGCGGGGCAAAGCCTCCAAAATATGGTTATATTTTTGCGCATCCAATGCTGAAGAAAGTCAAGAGAAGCGAACAAGGAAAGTTTGCTAGGACTCTGGCAGGAAAATTAAGCATTGCTGCAAAAACAGATTATTTTAAAGGAAAAAGCAACTCAAAAGAACTCAAAAAAGAATTAGAGAAAAGGATAAATGAATTGAATAAAACAAAATAAACAAGAGAAAAAAAAAGAATGAATTACAAAATGAAAAAATTAAACAAAAAAATTGACTAAATCAAAGAAATAAAAAAATTTAATTAAAAAAACAAAAAATGAATTAAAAGAATTAAATGAAAAAAATTGAAATTATTAGGGATTTTTTATGCAATTAAAACAAGTTTTTGACGGAATTTACTCTGATGGAAGAAGAATTTACACTGAAAATTCAGTGAAAGGAAAAAAAGTTTACGGAGAAAGGTTAATTTCCTCGCAGGGAAAAGAATTAAGGGAATGGAATCCTTTTAGGTCAAAACTTGGGGCGGCAATAAAAAAAGGAATTCCTTCTCCACTAAAAAAAGGAATGAATGTTTTGTATCTCGGCGCAGCAGAAGGCACAACAGTTTCTCATGTTTCTGACGTGATAGGAGAAAACGGATTAATTGTAGGAATTGATGTCAGCGCAAGAGTAATGCATAAACTGGTTGAATTAAGCGAGGAAAGGAAAAATCTGGTTCCATATTTAGAGGATGCAGGAAAAACAGAGGAAACCTCAAAAGAACTGCAAGGAATAACTTTTGATTTTTTGTTTCAGGATATTTCCCAGAGAAACCAGACAGAAATTTTTTTGAATAACGCCAAAACTTTTCTTTCAAAAGGAAAAAAAGCAATGATTTCAATTAAGGCAAGAAGCATTTCACAAAAAAACCCAAAGCAAATCCTTCAGGAAGAAAAAAACAAATTAGAAAAAGAGTTTCTGATTAAACAGGCAGTTTTTCTTGAACCGTTCCAAAAACAGCATTTGCTCGTGTTCTGTGAAAAGAAATAAAAGCAAAAAAGCTAATTATTTAGAAATACTTAAATACAAGCTTAAGCACAATTACTGCATGAACTCAAAAAATTTAATTTTAATTTCAGTTTTAATCCTTTTATTTTCTGGCTGTGTTCAGCCAGACCCAAAACAAATTATATTAGATGACAGCCAATCAACTCCAGAAGGAGTAAAAGAACTGGTTAATTTAAACAACCAGTTTGCTTTAGAAATGTACTCTGAAATAAATGAAGAAGGAAAAAATCTGTTTTTTTCTCCTTGGAGCATTTCTAGTGCGCTGGCAATGACTTTTGAAGGAGCAAAAGG
>JAHJUD010000013.1 GCA_018829335.1 Microcaldota archaeon
GTTGCAATAAAAAAAGTTGCTGTCTATGCCTAAACTCAAACCCATAAAACCAGAAAAACTAATTAAAATAATACAAAAAATGGGCTTTGAAGAAAAAAGACAAAAAGGCTCACACAAATCATTTTACAATCCAGACGGAAGAGTACTTACAATTCCATTCCATAAAGGAAAAGAAATTCCAAAAGGACTGCTAAACAGAATAATAAAATACGAATTGAAAATAAGCAGAGAAAAATTTGAAGAATACTTGTAAATTTCAGCAAAGAAAACAATTAAATAGAACTAATTCTTATTACTAATTAAATGAAAAAAATAGTGTTTATTTTATTAGTTGCATTGTTCTTAATGAGTGGATGCACCCAATTGCCTAAGGAAATTAGCTGTGATAAATACTGTGCAGAACAGCTGCATGTTGAATGTGTAGGAGAATGGATTGTTTCAGGGCAATACCCAAACTGCAGCTGCGAGTACATGTGCCATGAGCAGCCTCTTGACATTGAATGTGTTGGCGAAGGAGGAACAATTCCTATTATAGCAAATCCGCCAGAATGCTGTGAAGGCCTTGAGTTAATTCCGCCAACAGACAGCAATATTGTTGGAATATCTGGTTATTGCATTATTCCTAAAAAAGAAATAACAGACAAGAATACAACCTCTGACGAAAACCAGTCACAGGAAAACCAAGAACCTGTTAACGGGCTTAATACTGTGGACAATGAACAAGAATGCATTGGTGAATGGAAATGCAAGGACGCCGACACAAAAATTTACCAAGACGAAAATTGCTCTTTAGAAAATGAAACTAAATGTGATTATGGCTGCCTTAATGGAGAATGCAATCAAGAGCCTTGTTTGGGCATTACGTGTGCAGACAAATGCGAAGGCAAGGTAAGGAAATATGAGGGAACATGCGTTAACGGGGAATGTCAGTATTTGACACAGGAGTGCTCTTACGATTGTCTTAACGGTACATGCATTTCAGATACATGCCTTGGCATTGTGTGCCCAAACAAATGCGAAAATAAGATCAGGAAATACAACGGAACATGTGTCAGTGGCATCTGCCAGTATGATGCACAAGAATGCAGTTACAAATGCCAGGATGCAGTGTGTGTTACAGATCCGTGTGAAGGAATAAGCTGTAATGATTACTGCCAAGAAGGCATACATTACTTTGACGGAAACTGTACTAACGGAATATGCCAATATCAAAACCAAGAATGCCCATGGGGTTGCAGCGACAATTCCTGCAAAATCGTGGAAAGTTTTAGCTGTAAATATGTATGGTATCAGGAAATCCTGAATGCCGCCACAGGTGAATCGCTGATGGAATGTCCTTCAGTCAGGCCTTACTGCAAGGCAGGCTATGCTTACTGCTGCAACTATGATTTTACAAAAGAAGAACATTATAACTGTGCTGACTGTCAGACCAACGACTGCGGGGAAACAGGAGAATGTTATAATATAAACTGCACTCCGTCCTATTGTGAAGGCAGCACAAGGAATTACAATGGAGTATGCAGGAATGGAAACTGCGAATATGAAACCGAGAACTGCACTTACGGTTGCACTGACGGCAAATGCATAGAGCCTGCTAAAATATTCGCCACCAGCCAAAAATGGCAGGCAAATCTTGGCGGGATAAATGGTGCTGACGCAAAATGTCAGGCTGCAGCAAGTGCTGCCGGCCTGAGCGGAACCTGGATTGCCATAATAAGCGATTCATCACACAATGCAAAAGACAAGCTTCCAGACAAAATTTTTGTAAGAATAGATGGGCAGATAATCGCAAACAGCAAAGCAGACTTATTTGATGGAACCATTAACGTGCCAATAAATATAACAGAAACAGGAAGTGTAATTGCCGAACAGTACCATTATGCATGGACAGGTACGAACTCTTTGGGGAATTATTCCACTCCAAGCAGTTTCGGAACCGCAAGCTGTGATGACTGGTCAAAAAACTGGGGCGGGCATGCTACTGACGGGCTTACTTCAGCAACAGATAATAGGTGGATTGAAACCTCAACACCAGCAAGCACATCATGCCTTAACTCGTCCAGCCTTTACTGTGTTTCATTGCCAGCATAACAAGTTGATTTTTCCATAAAAATTGAAAAAAATCTGGTTTCACAAAGCATTGGAAAAATCTGAAAACAAAAACTCAAAGAAGTAAAACAAAAAATAAAGGAATTATATGCACTTTGAAAACTTAAAACCTCATACTTCCAACTTCTCACAGCCTAATAGCAAATCCGGGATGCGGGAATTAAACCTTTTCCAAAAGGTTTAACAAAACGTCCAGCATAAAGCTGGACTGCACGCTGACCGGACTAAGCAAAACTATTAAATAAAACTAATTCTTACTAATAATTAAAATGAAAAAACGGAATAATTTTATAGACGAAAAAATAAAGAAAGCAATTTATGTTGTTGGGGGGATTATTGCATTATGGATCATTGTTCAAATTTTATTTGTTGTTTTTTGGGATTGTATGGGTTGTCCAGGAAATCCTTCATTTAATGATAACCCACAAGAAGCTTCTGAAAACCTTTTGAAAGCCATGGATGAAAGCAGCTATCAAGAAAAGGTTTCAAACACAGTAAATTTCACAAAAGAGAACAGCATCAATGCAGAAGATTTAGCCACAAAAACAGGACTGCAAAAAAACCAAATTTGCTTAAATGTCTCAAACGAATTAAAAGAAAACGGTTTTGAAGCAAAAAACCAAAGCTTAATCACTTACTCAGGAGAAACATTAATTAAAGTTAAAATAGCAGGAATCTGTGCTGCAAAAGAAGAATATATTTCAGATATTTCAGGAAATTTAATTCAAAATTCAGCTCCAATGCTTTCAAACAATGGATTCAATTTTGTTGAATCAGGATGTTCTGACTACTGCCTTGACAAACAAAAATGCTGTGTCCTGCTATTAATCAAAGCAAATGAGTGACTCTTCCTACAAAAAAAGCAATAAGTTTTTAAAAAGCATTATGTATTACATAATGCTATGGAGCATGTAAGCATTCAGTTGGATACTGCCATTGCAAGGCAGATTGAAAAGGATATGAAGGAATTCAATTACAGCACTAAGACAGAGTTTATTAGAGAGTCCATTAGAGACAAGCTTAATAAGTTGGCAGAAGAAAGAAAAAAAAAGAAGGCTTGGGATGCACTGTTCGCAGCAAGAGGCGTGTTAAAGGGGCAGGGAAAAGCAAAAACAGACGAAGAATTCAGAAAGATTACTGAAAAAGCAGCAGAGGACTACATTGAAAAATTGGAAAACAAATTTGCTGCTCAAAAGTGAATGTCTTCAGGCATTGCAATTTCTACAACACCTGTCAAAGCCTCAAAGTGTCTGTCTCTTGTAATCATTACTGCTTTGTTATCTCTCGCTAACACAGCATGCAAAGCATCCTTAAAATGCGTTTCTTTAACCGAAGAAGAAATTTTTCTTGATTCAGAAATTTGTTCATCAGAAAGAAAAACCTTAACAAGAACATCCTCAAATGGCAAAAAAAGTTCACTAATCCTTTCATCAGAATAATCAGATTTCAGCTCTTCCACAACCAAATCAGAAAACAAAACCTTACACTTGTTCTTTTGACAAGTCTTCAAGAATTGGAAAGCAAACTCTCCCAACGGCCTAATACCATCTTTTCTGTCTTCAAAATAGTCTCTCCGGATGGCAGTGTCAAGGTAAAATTTTTGCAGCATAGCAATAAGTAATTGCTTAACATTATTTAAAACAAATTAACCAAAACAAAAGGAAAACTACAAAAACCGGCGGGAGTTGCACTCACAGAACAGAGTTGGGAGGCGGGATTTATGACTACACAGCAAATATTTTTATAAACATGTAGTCATATATTTATTATATGGTTTTTGTCGAAGAAAGAAAAAAAGGAAAGCGCATCCAATACTATTTAGTTAAGACCTTTAGAGAAAAAGGAAAGGTAAAGAAAAAAAGCATTTTTTTGGGCACTGACTTAGACAGCACGCAATTGGAAAAGCTTAAAGAGGATGCAACAATCGAATTAGGAGAAATTGATTTTGGAAAAGTGTTAAACAAAAAAGAAATAGAAGAGTTTGAAGAAATCAAAAACAAATTGAACAAAGAAATAGAAAGCTTTGCCCCTGAAAGCTTTTACCAGCATTTTTTAACAGAATACACTTACGATTCAAACGCAATTGAAGGCTCAAGCTTAACATTAGAAGAAACAAACAATGTGTTGTTTGAAGAAATTTCCCCAAAAAACAAGCCGCTGAAACATGTGCAGGAAGCAAAAAACCACAAAAAAGCATATGATTATGTTATGGGCTTAGAAGAAGAAAAATTAAGCCAGGATTTAATCTGTGAAATCCAGAAAACGGTTGTTGAAAATACGCTTTCAGAGCATTTGAAAAAGTTTGAGGGAAAATTAAGGGGAGTAAATGTAAGAGTCGGCCTGCACATTGCGCCGCCATATTATTCGGTTCCAAGAAAATTAGGCAGCTTAATAAAATGGTTTAATGCAAACTACAAAAAATACAATCCAATCGTTATAGCCGCATACTTTCATTCAGAATTTGAAAATATACATCCTTTTGTGGATGGAAACGGAAGAACCGGAAGGCTGCTAATGAATTTTATGCTGAAAAATGCTGGTTTCCCGCCAATAACAATCTTTTTCAAATACAGGCAAGAATATTATAATTCATTAGAAAAAGCAAGAAAAGAAAAAAACCTTAAACCTTTGATAAAAATAATGAAGAAAAGCTATCAAGACATGCTGAAAATTTATTCCCAAAAAACAAAAAAGTAATACACCACAAACTACAAAA
>JAHJUD010000113.1 GCA_018829335.1 Microcaldota archaeon
TAATTTGAATTCACTTCAAAACTGTTTGTTGCCTCATCAAAAGTAATATACCCATCATGAACAGGAGACAAAACAACAGGAACGCTAAAAGATTTTGTGTAAAGCCCTGTATGCTGTGCATCGTGCTGAAACTGGGGCCAATCAGTCCAATTGCCAGAAACTGGCGCTATATCCTTCCACTTAAACAAGTTCCCTGCACCATCCACGCCTACAATATCTAAAAAGCCGTTGTTTTCTAAATCATCAACTATAACCCCTCCTATATTGCTAAAACCATTGGTAAACAAAGAAGTCTTTAAATTTAAATTTTGGTCAAAAATTTTAAGTTCATCTTTATTCCAAATTAAGATTTCATTTAATTCATCGTCATCCACGTCTGCTATAATTGATTGCAAGGGAGCTGTTGAAGAAGTATTATCAGCATCAGAAACAATGATGTTGCCTTCTTTATCTAAAATCCACAATTTTTCAAAAGTTTGTTCTATCGCACTATTTCCTCCTCTAACAATTATTTCAGGAAAATCATCATCAGTTATATCCCCAAGAGATACTTCAGAGTATGGTGAAGCTATTTTAGTATCAAAAATAATTTCTCCTATTCCATTAAGAACAGTTAAATTAGTTTGAGTCTTAATAAGAATTTCTAAGTTTCCGTCATTATCAATGTCGCCTAAAACAGGAGCAGCATATGTAGAAACTGAAAGAGAAACAGGCCATCCATTTAAGATGTTTCCATTTTTATCTAAAACAATTACTTTTGCTCCATTATTATTGTTACATGAAACAACTATCTCTTTTTCGCCGTCATTATCAATATCCCCTATTGCAGGAGAATAATTATTAATGCAATTCAAAATTTTTGTTGTTTTAATATTGCCTTGAGAGTCAAAGACATAAAGCACTCCTAGAATTTTTTCTGGTTCTGTAAGCCCATATAATTCTGGAAAAGCAAAAGTTAATATAGAAACAATCTCTTTAGTTCCGTCATTATCCAAATCATCAACAGAAAAATGGCTAAACCTAAAAGTATCACAAGGAAAATGAATGTCTTCTTGACTGCAAAGGTTTTCCTGGTCTACATTAATTGGAAAACCTGAAACAAGGCTTCCATCACCATTCCATGCATAAACCATTCTTCCACCAATCAATAAAACTTCATCAATTCCATCATTGTCTATATCAGCTGTAACCGGAGGATAAGCTATCTTTCCGGTTGCAAAATCCCAGTAATCAACAATTTTAGGCCATCCATTCAAAACATTTCCGTCCTTGTCCCAAACCCAAATTTTTGGGGCATCAAACGAAAAATCTACTCCAATAATTTCTTTTTCTGAATTTCCAAAAACATTTCCTAAAACAAAAGGCTGTATAGGATAAAAGAAACCTTGAACTTTGGCTAAATTAAAAAGAGAATCATCATTATTAACTTTTGTTATAATCTGGTCAACATAAGAATTTCCATTATTGTCTAATGCCGTTAATTTTAAAACATATTTTCCGTTGTCAAGCAAAGTTGTATTTAAAGTTCCCAATGGATTTCCTTCTAAAGGAAGATAATAATCCCTAAAAAATTCTATCCACGACACAGGATATAATCCTTTGCCGTATTCTAATTTATAATACTGAAAATCATTTCCTGAAACTTCTCCTGAAATTTGTGCCTGCCCTGACAAAACACCAATTGGTTCTAAATTCACTGTTATTGGATTAGTTGAATTAACAGCAGCTAAAACATTAATTCTTCCATAACCTTGAGTATATATGTCATTTTCTGTATCAATAGCCGTAGTTCTTAAAACAATTTTAATTTGTTCAGGATTCCAGTTATTGTGAGCTTGCTTGATTAAAGCAGCACTTCCAGCAACTATTGGCGCAGACATTGAAGTTCCTGCAAGTTGAACATGCTCTTCATCCAAACAAGGATAATAATAAGGATGTTCTCCTTCAGGAAAAATTGAATCAAATCTTGCAGCACAAATTATTGCCCCAGGGGCTACAACATCTGGTTTAACAAGCACTCCTCCATTCCAAACTACAGGCCCTCTTGAACTAAAAGGAGTAATCTGGTCAACTCTTGGATAAGTATCCCAATATTCGCCTTCATAATCTTTCTTATAAGTTGCGCCAACAGTAATTGCTTTCCTTGCAGTTCCAGGACTTCCAATAGTGTTCGCTGAAGGACCGTCATTTCCTGCAGCAATTACTGCAACAACTCCTGCATCCACTGCATTATCTATTGCCTGGCTCATCGGGTCATCAGGGTTTCCAGAACCACCTAAACTTAAATTAATTACATCTAAATGGTCTGAAAAATCTTCATCCTGGTTTGGATCAGTTGCTCTTTCAATGGCTACAATAATATCAAAATCCCATCCGCTTCCACTTGAATTCAGGACTTTGTATGCATAAATTCCTGCATCAGGCGCTATGCCTTTTAGTGTTCCGTTTCCTGCTGCTATTGCAGCAACATGGGTTCCGTGTCCCATGTCATCCATCGGGTTTGAATCATTGTTAACAAAATCCCAGCCATCAACAACTTTACAGCCTTCGCCAAAGCAACCGCCTAAATCAGGATGAGTATAATCAACACCAGTGTCTATTATTCCGATTGTAATTCCTTCTCCAGTAATATTTCTATCTAAATCATCCTGCAATTGCCATACATCATCAGCATTAATCAAAGGAACAGAATCCATCAAAAAAGCATGAACTTCATAATTAGGATAAACTTTTTTAACTTCAGGCAAAAACTCTAATTGGTTAACTTCATTTTCAGAAATATTGGAAACTGCAAAACCATTAAAGACATTCTGAACCTTTGAAGTAATTTTTGCAGAAGGAACAAGTTCCTTTATTTGATTTTCA
>JAHJUD010000114.1 GCA_018829335.1 Microcaldota archaeon
TAATTTGAATTCACTTCAAAACTGTTTGTTGCCTCATCAAAAGTAATATACCCATCATGAACAGGAGACAAAACAACAGGAACGCTAAAAGATTTTGTGTAAAGCCCTGTATGCTGTGCATCGTGCTGAAACTGGGGCCAACTATCAGATCCAGAATTTCCAGATAAATCATAAACAAATGTTGTGCCCCTCCAAGTCCCCATAAGAAATTCATTATCTCCATCATTATCCAAATCTTCTACAGCATAAGTAGTTCCAAAACCTGCATCATCTGTATATTTAGGGAATCCTTCCACAATAGAGCCATCAATATTCACTGCATAATTTGCTGCCAGATTATTTACATACCATCCGCCTCCTGCAGGAGTTATTATTTCCATTTCAGGATCACTATCAATATTAGCTAAAATTGGCAAGCCCCAAAAACTTGTTTTAAAATTTGTATAATCCCCACAAACAGGAAAATCATTAAAGATGCTTCCATCACTATTTAAAACCCATAAACATTCCAATAGCCAAGTTCCCCATAAAGTATCTTCAAATACAGTACTTCCTGTAAAAACAACTTCAATATCTCCATCTAAATCAAGATCTCCTAAAGATAAACCCAAAATTGAAATCAATTCACTAAATTCTCCTGTAGGGTCATTGAAGATGCTAATAGGCCAGCCATTAACATTGCTTCCATCGGCATTTAAAGCATAAACACTTCCAATAGAATCTCCAAAAAGTATTTCTTTTTCTCCATCATTATCTAAATCAGCAATTACTAAATTTTTGGTTGACACGCCAGGTGAAAAGTTTTTTGGCCATCCATTAACAACATTTCCTTGACTGTCAATAATCCAAATTTTGGAATTGCCTATTCTAGGATAGCACTCTGAACTGTTATTGCAAGATCTACTTTCAACTATTAATTCTTTTTTTTCATCACCAACTATATCTACAATAGATACACTTCCATGAGACTTGTTAAAATATGGATATCCTTCTAAAGGAATAAGATAAACAGGAAAACCGTCTAAGTATTCTCCTTCAGAATTTACTGCACGTAAATCTGACCACCAATCGCTCCAAACAATATCAAGGTTTCCATCATTATCAATATCTTCAATAGTTGGAACTCCTACAACAGAACCATAATCTATTGGATCAAAAACATAGCTTGCATCATGATTTAAGACATGCAAATAACCACAATTATCTCCAACAACTATTTCATTAAATCCGTCTTTGTCTAAATCAGCTACTGCAGAACCAAATTGCATTATTGCATTCCGTCCACAAGTAGTAGAAATTTCAACTGGCCAATTAGGAAGAGAAACTCCTTCGCTATTTAACATATCAATTGTTTGACCATAATTAGTGATTATGTCATTTGAACCATCTTTGTCCATGTCTGATATTGTCGGTTGATCCAACCAAAAAGAAACAAAGGTTTCATCATACATTTTAGGCCAGCCATCTTGTAAGTCAGTTTCAACATAAATTTTATTTAGTTTAATTGATTCAGAACCATTATACTTGTTTTTTAGTAGAATATAATAAAATCCAGAAGATAAAGAAGCAGGATTTAAATACCCTAAAACACCATTTACAATTGGAGATTGACCATTATTTACTAAAGAAATTCCATCAGCAGTACAGTCATCCTCTGAATGAGGTGGGTATGAGCATAGCAATAAGTTGTAATATTCAAAATTATAGCCTGAAGCAGTTCCTTTAATTTCAATTACTTCATCAGATCTTAAAATAACTTGGTCTACACTATTTGAAAATCTATCAAAATTTGATAAATTTATTGGAGAATAAATATCTGTGTTTTTAATATTAATAACAGAATAATCAACTGCATTTAAGTCAACTCTTTTAGCAATCAGTTTAAGGTAATATAAATCTTCAGGTAAAAAGCGAACATCCCATTCGCAAAGAATTCCATTGCTAATAGAAGTAGAACTACAAATTTCAGTCCAGTCATCATAACTTTTATAAAATAAACTATAACTGTCATAATCGCCTTGAATATTTCCCATGACATTAAAAATATTTGTTCCTGATATTGTTGCATTGCTTGTAATTTCTGCAACAATTGGATTTTCCAGCAAAACAGTTTTTTGTGCATCAACTCTTCCTGCCCCTTGAGCTATAACAGAATAACTTTCACCTATATTTGGATCTAATAAATTGACAGTAGAGCTTTTGAGAGCTGATTTAATTTCTTCTGGATTCCAATCAGGATGGGCTTGTTTAACTAAAGCTACTACCCCGCTTACCATTGGAGCAGACATTGAAGTTCCTGCTAACTGAACATGTTCTTCATCTAAACAAGGGTAATAATAAGAATGTTCTCCTACAGGAAAAACCGAATCATATCTTGCTGCACAAATATATGCGCCTGGAGCAACAACATCTGGTTTAACAAGTGCTCCGCCTTCCCAAATTACAGGACCTCTTGAACTAAAGACAGTTATTTGATCAACTCTAGGATCTAAGTCATGCCATTGTCCTTCATAATCTTTTTTGTATGTTGCTCCAACAGTAATTGCTTTTCTTGCAGTTCCAGGAGAACCAATTGAACTGCTTCCTGGACCTGAATTTCCTGCAGAAATTACTGCAACAACACCTAGATTTACTGCATTGTCTACTGCTTGTGAAACCACATCATCTGGTCCGCAATCTTCAGTATACCCCCAACAATTTGCGCCTAAACTCATACTAATTATATCTAAATGATCAGAGAAATCTCCGTCTTGATTTGGGTCAACTGCTCTTTCTATTCCCCCAAGAACAGTTCCCCAAGAACCGCTTCCTCCAGAATTTAAAACTTTGTATGCATAAATTGTTGCATC
Source organism: Microcaldota archaeon (assembly GCA_018829335.1). Taxonomy (GTDB): domain Archaea; phylum Iainarchaeota; class Iainarchaeia; order Iainarchaeales; family 1-14-0-10-31-34; genus 1-14-0-10-31-34. Next base: position 2,850 of record JAHJUD010000114.1, read on the forward strand.
AGGTGCAACACCATCTAATACTCCTTTTCCTGCTGCTGTTGCTGCAACATGAGTTCCATGGAAGGCATCATCTATTGGGTCTGAATCATTGTTTATAAAATCCCATCCGCCTTCAACCTTACAACCTTGCCCAAAGCAGCCGCCTAGATCTGGATGAGTGTAATCAACTCCAGTATCAATAATCCCAATCGTTATTCCTTCTCCTGTAATATAATTTCCCAAATCATCTTGCAATTGCCATACATCATCAGCATTAATCAATGGAACAGAATCCATCAAAAAAGTATGAACTTCAAAATTAGGGTAAACTTTTTTAACTTCAGGCAAAAACTCTAATTGGTTAACTTCATTTTCAGAAATATTGGAAACTGCAAAACCATTAAAGACATTCTGAACCTTTGAAGTAATTTTTGCAGAAGGAACAAGTTCCTTTATTTGATTTTCA
>JAHJUD010000115.1 GCA_018829335.1 Microcaldota archaeon
ATTTTGGTACCCCTTTTGGGATAGCCGTAATAATGGTTTCTTGGGCATATATAATTGTGCTTGACAGAATATATGAAAAATTTTTAAAAAATTACAAATAAAAAGCATCATTCATATCCATCAAAAAGCTTTTTAAACATTTATATCCATCAATAAATATGAACTATTTTTATATGCTAGAATTGAATTAAATGGGAGATGATTTTATGGCACAAACTGACAATATGAACCAGCAAGTCGTTTTTCTTTCCGACGGCTCAAAGAGAACCAGAGGAAGAGACGCGCAAAGAATTAATATTTTGATTGCTAAAGCTGTAGCTAATGCAGTCAAGTCCACTTTAGGCCCTAAAGGAATGGATAAAATGATTGTAGATGATTTAGGGGATGTAACAGTCTCAAACGATGGTGCAACAATTTTAGGGGAAATGAGCATTGACCATCCAATAGGAAAAATGCTTGTAGAAGTTGCAAAAACTCAAGACAATGAAGTAGGAGATGGAACCACTACAGTTGTTGTTTTGGCTGGCGGATTATTAGGTAAAGCAGAAAAATTATTGGATGATGACATTCATTCTTCAATTATAATTAATGGTTATAGAATGGCTGCAAAAAAAGCAAAAGAATTTTATCAGGATTTAGCTGACCCTGTAAGCATAAAAGACGAAAAAGTACTGAAAAATATTGCAGTTACTTCAATGACTGGAAAAGCAGCTGAAGCTTCAATGGAATTAGCTGATTTAGTGGTTGAAGCAATAAAAACTGTTTCAGAAGAAGACAATGGAAAAACAATAGTTGAAAGAGACAAAATCAAAATAGAAAAAAAAGGAGGAGCAGGATTAACTGACTCTGAATTAATTAAAGGCGTTGTCATTGACAAAGAAGTAGTAAACGAAGGAATGCCAAAAAAAATGAAGAATGCAAAAATTGCTTTAATTGATTCTGCTTTAGAAATAAAAGAAACAGAAACTGACGCAAAAATCCAGATTACTTCTCCTGACCAGTTACAGGCTTTTTTAGACCAAGAAGAATCAATGCTAAAAGACATGGTTGACAAAATAAAAGCTTCAGGAGCAAATGTTGTTTTCTGCCAGAAAGGAATAGATGATTTAGCACAGCATTTTCTTGCAAAAGAGAATATTCTTGCAGCAAGAAGAGTAAAAAAATCTGATATGGGACTGCTTGCAAAATCAACCGGCGCAAAAATTGTTACAAGAATCAATGACTTATCAAAAACAGATTTAGGTTTTGCAGAAAACGTTAATTCAAGAAAAGTTTCAAATGAAGACATGATTTTTGTTGAAGGATGCAAAAACCCAAAGGCAGTTACTTTGCTTGTCAGAGGCGGTTCAGACCATGTAATGGATGAAGCAGAAAGAGCATTAAATGACGCTTTTGGAGCAGTTATTTCTGCAATTAAAATAGGCAAAGTTGTTGCAGGCGGAGGAAGTTCTGAAATAGAAGTTGCAGTAAGATTAAGGGAATACGCTAAAAGCATTGGAGGAAGAGAACAATTAGCAATTGACGCTTTTGCCGAAACACTTGAAATAATTCCAAGAACTTTAGCTGAAACTGCAGGAATGGATCCAATAGACACTTTGGTTTCCTTAAGGTCAAAGCATGCTAAACCTGAAGGAAAATACATCGGAGTTGATGTCTATAAATCAAAGTTAACTGATTTAAAGGAATTAAAAGTAATTGAACCTTTGTCAGTTAAAACTCAGGCAATTATTTCTGCAGCAGAAGTAACTGAAATGATTTTAAGGATTGATGACATTATTGCAGGTTCAAGCAAGGGTTCAGCGCAAATGCCTCCAGGCGGAATGCCTCCTGGAATGGGCGGAATGGATTATTAAACCGGTTTTGTCTGGTTGGAACGATGTCCAGCGCATATGGCTGGACTGTAAACGTTTCGCCGTTTTAGCACGATGCACAACTTTCAGTTGTGTTAGCACGGTTTTATGCCGTGCATTTGTTCAACCTTTAGCAAAGGTTGATGTCCAGCATAAAGCTGGACTGCTTTTCTTTTTCTTTCTTTTTTTATTTATTTTTTTCAAAAGCGTTAACAATTTGGAATGATAATTCAAAAACAGTGTTTATTTCAGACATTGTTTGAAGCCGTTTTGTTCTGATTGTAATAACCCCTTGACTGATATCAATGACTATTGGAATTGAAGAATCATAATTTATTATTGTTTTCTGGACTTCTTCATTAATTATTGACCGAACATTGTTTCTTGCATAAACTTTGTATTTTTCATTAAACTCTGGAAGAAAGCCCTCTATTTTTTTCATTCCTCTAACAAAAGTTATTACTCCACTTTTAACAAACATTTTCCAGTTCAGTTTTTCTTTTTGGTTGACTATTATGATTCTTTTATTTTGGGTGCTGTTACTTTTTATTGCACACAGTATTCCATAATTGGTGTAATATAACCTAAAATTTTTTCTGTCATATTCCCCTTTTATTGCTGAAAGTACAGGCGTGTATCCTCCTACTTGAACACTTTCATTCAAATACTGTAAATCTTCATCTAAACTGACTTTTTCTTTATTGATTTTAAAGACGTGGCTTTCTGCAAATTCAGAAAAAACTTTTTTCCATGCGCCTCTTTGAAACCGGATAAGAACAATTGCCCCAATGATTATAATAAGGCTGCCTGCCCAAAAAACCCAATAATCAGAAATAAATTCATTCATGCACTATATTTAGCTTCTTTTTTTATTTAAGCTTTTCTCTTTATTTTTCTTTTATGAAACAGGTTTTAATTCTTTTAGGCAAAGCGCGTTCAGGAAAAGACACTGTCGCAGATTTTCTTGTAAAAGAATTCGACTTCAAAAAATTTGTTTTTTCTTCTGTTCTGGAAAACGAACTGAAAAAACAGGGAAAAAAAGTTTCAAAGCAAAGCATGTCTTTGCTTGGAGATGAATTAAGAAAAGAATTTGGAATGGGGATTGTTGCCAGTAAGCTGATGGAAAAAATTTCTGAAGAAGAAAAAATTGTTTTTGTTGGCGCGCGTTCAGTTGAAGAAGTTGAATTAATAAAAGAAAAGTTTCCTCAAGCTAAATTAATTTTAGTTGAAGCATTAAAAGAAAAGCGTTTTGAAAGAAGAAGTGAAATGGATTCAGATGACTTAAAAAAATTTCATGAAAGAGATTTGTTTGATGAAGAAAAAAAAGGAATGCAAAAAGTTTTTTCTCTGGCTGAATTAAAAATAGAAAATAATGGCTCTTTAAGGGATTTATTCTCTAAAACAAAGGCTTTAATGTATAACATTTTTAAAGACTAAAGACGAAATATTAATGAAAATATAATTTTTAAGGGTGATTAATTTATGGCAGCAGGTGAAGGAGCATTAGATTTTTTTGGTTTGTTAGGCCAAGGAGTCTATGATTCAATTAATTCATTAGTTCAAAAAGGAGTTGAAGTAGTTCCAGGAATTGCAGTTGCAATAATCCTTTTATTTATTGGATATGTTGTGGCTTTGGTTTTGAAAAGAGTTGTAATTGAGGCAATTAAATACCTTAAAGTTGACCATTTCTTGGAAACTCATGACCTTCCTCAAGCAATAGGCGGCATATCTTTTTCTATTTTAATTGGAGAATTAGTTAAATGGTATGTTGTGATATTATTCTTGGCTCAGGCAGTAAACTTTCTTTCATTGAATGTATTATCTGAATTTATTCAGGTTTTAGTCAATGAAGTGCCATTGGTTTTAGGTGCAGTGCTGTTATTAGCTTTAGGGTTTTATTTGGCCAGATACATTAGGCATATGATCAACAAAACAAATTACCCGAAAAAAGACACTTTGGGAGTTTTGGCTGAAGTAATCTTAATGTATTTGATTGTGGTAATGGCTTTAACCCATATAGGCTTTAACACTTTAATCTTGATTGAAGCATTTAGGATTGCATTCACTGCATTAGTAATCATTGTTGCAGTAATCTTTGGAATCTTTTTTGCTTTGTCTTTCAAGAAAGACATCAAAAACTTTGTAATGGAAATAAGAAAAGGAATATAGCTTCCTTTTTCTTTCTTTTTCTTTTTTTTAGTTTTTTTACCGGTATTGAACCTTGAATATCTTTTTAAAGGGTTTTTTTCAAGTTTAAGTATTAACAAACGAATTTCACACTATTTTTTAGTTTTAATTCGTTGTTTAACCGGAGGATTTACAAATGAAAATAAGCGAACTAAGGCCTTTTCAGAAAAAGGTTGAATTAACCGTTAAAGTATTAGAAAAAAACGAAGTAAGAGAAGTTACTTCAAAGTTAGACAACTCTTCTCATAAAGTAACTGAAGCTCTTGTAGGAGATGATTCAGGAACAATTTTATTGACTTTATGGGATGATATGATAGACAAAGTCGAACTCGAAAAAAACTATAAGGTAAACAATGCATATACTTCTTTGTTTAAGAACAGCTTAAGATTGAACATCGGAAGATACGGTGAACTAACTGACTCAGAAGAAGACGTTGCAGAAGTAAACAAAGAAAACAACTTGTCAGACAAAGAATTTGAACAAAGGCCTAGAAGGAGTTTTGGCGGCAGAGATAACAGAAGTGGCGGTTTTGGAAGAGATTCAAATAGAGGCGGTTTTAACAGGCCAAAAAGAGAATCTTTTTCTGATGACTCTGATGATTCTTCAGACGACAATTCAGACTTTGATTCAGACGATTAAACCGGTTAAACCGTTTAATCCTTTTTCTTTTTTTTTGTTTTAACGAAACACTTTTATTTAACTAAAGCGTTTTTATTGCATGGAATTAAATTTAGTTGAATCTTTCCAGAAAGATTCTTCAGCTAAAGTTCTGGTTTTGTCTAATCTGATTACAATTGTTTTGGCTGTTGCTTTCAGCTGGAACATCATTATAATTTTATGGAGTTTCTGGCTTCAAAGCATAATAATTGGCTTCTTTAATTTTTTTAGGATTTTAACTTTAAAAGATTATTCGACAGAAAACTTCAAGATTAATTCAATGCCAGTAACTGCTTCTTCTTCAATAAAAATTTTTGTCGGGTTGTTTTTTGCTTTTCATTACGGTTTCTTTCATTTAATTTATGCAGTTTTCTTGGGAGTGTTTACTTTTGCTTCAGGTTCAATCACTTCAGGAGACATATTTTACATTGGGTTGGCTGGACTGATTTTTTTCTTTAACCACTTGTTTTCTTTTTTGTATTTCAAAAACAAGCCAAAAAAACAGCAAAACATTGGCGCAATAATGTTTTACCCTTATGCAAGAATTATTCCAATGCATTTAACAATAATTTTCGGCGGAATCTTTTTGTTTTCAGGAATTGGTTCAGCTTTTGTTCTTGTCTTTTTCCTGCTACTTAAAACCGGAGCAGACTTGGTAATGCATTTCATTGAACACAAAGAACAGCTGTAGCCTTGAAAATCTTAATGAAATGATAATGCGTTAGTAATGAATATCTTTATATTCTTTTTGTTTACTTTTTTTATTATGAAGATTGTTTGGTCAAGGCACTCAAGGATTAGGTTTTTTGAGCGTTCTTTGATTTATGGCATTAATTTTGGGGAAGCAGAGCAAAACATTTTAAGACAAAAAGTTAAACAGAAACAAAAGGATGGAACAATTAAGACAATATTCAAAGCTTTGGATTATTTTTTTACTGTTATTAAAGAGGAAACTAAAAAACAGATTAATGTTGTTAGTATTTGGGAATCAAATGAAAGAGAGGTTTTATTATGGAAAAAAAAGAATTAGAATGTGGTTTTTGCGGCGGAAAAACAGAATTAAAGTGTGAGTCGCTTGAATTGCTTAATGGAAAAGTTGTTTTGAAACAGCAGCCTTATTATAAATGCAAAAAGTGCAAAAAAGAGTTTGTTTCTAGTGAACAGATGAAGGAAACCGAAAAACAAATAAACACTTTTTATGTTTCCAGGCCAATTGTTTCTACAGGAAGAAGCTTAGCTATTACTATTCCAACAGATTTAGCAAAATTTTATGACTTAAAGAAAGGCGAAAAAGTCCAACTGATTCCTGAAAGCAGACACTCGCTTAAAGTTAAAATTACTTAAAAAAGTTAAAAGAAAAAACTCTTCCCTTTTTTATATCTTCTAAGCTTTTTTTAATTTGTTTTAGTTCATTCTCGCTTAAAATTTCTTCTTTTTTAATCAAGCTTTTCCCCTTATTTTTCTTTGCTGCATTAACTTTAAAAACAAATTTTAACTATTTTTTATTGTTGACTATGAGAAGGGATGAAGAAATACGCCAGACCTTATTTTTCTGTTTTAAGTAGTTATTTAAATAGTTTTTTAGATTCATTTTATTTCTTAGGCGAAGCAAGCTCTATCGAACGAAGTGAAGATAGTGCACTGACACCAACCGACAGTGGCGGTTGTTGGGCTCGTAGCTCAGCCTGGTTAGAGCATTGGTCTTATACACCAAGTGTCGGGGGTTCAAATCCTCCCGGGCCCAAACCCTTTCCAAAGGGTTTAACCAAATGTACGGCCTAAAGCCGTACTGCCAAAAGGTGTAACAAAACGTACGGCCTAAAGCCGTACTGCCAAAAGGTGTAACAAAACGTACGGCCTAAAGCCGTACTGCCAAAAGGTGTAACAAAACGTACGGC
>JAHJUD010000116.1 GCA_018829335.1 Microcaldota archaeon
AAAGAATCATAAGGAGAATCATAAGGATTGAAATATTTGTGGACGTCTCCGTCAGAAAACCATTTAGTGCACATATAATAAAAATGGTCAGAGATCTGCATTTTACGCCAGTCCTGGATTAATTTAGAGTTTTTTGATGCAAGAATGCTTTCCTCTAAATCCTTTATTTTAGTAAAAGCTTCTTTTTGCATTTCATTTTCAAGCCAAGCAGACAAATCCCTGTCAACATCAGCCCAAGAACTAATATAAGGAACATCAAATTCTCCTACAGCAGGGAAATCTCTAATAATTTCTGAAGCAGTGGAAAATTCAAGGTTTTGGTGTTTAAAGGCTTCTTTTGGCAAATGCTCTAAAAAATTAAATATTCCAGTGGATTCCCATTGATGTTCTCCAAAAGTTTCATAATCCATAAACAAATTAATGCAATGGCCTCTAGAAGAAGAAAGCCAAGAAGCATATTTGTCTGCAGTTAAAGGCCATTCTTTCCATTCTCTAAGCGAGAAACGGAAAGCGATATCGTCTGAAAGCTTGTAGTTTCGTAAAAGAACATTGATTTTAGAGCCTTTAGCTTTGTAAACAAAATTAGGCGAACGCCAGCCCAAAACATTGGAAAGCCCTTCAGCGACAATTCCCTTAAAATTCATTTCATCTGCTACAGCAGCAATATCATTTGAATACATTGCTTCAGTGTTACGAAAAATTCTGGGTTTAATGCCAAAAACTTTCTTGAATTTCTTTGAATGCATTTTAACTTGTTTAATGAATTCTTTTTTTGAAATCAGGTAAGCTAAAGAATGATAATAAGTTTCATCAAATAATTCAACATTTCCTGTATCAACTAATTTTTGGAATGATTCAACTGTTTCAGGAAACTGTTCTTCCAATTGATCCAAAAAAACTCCGGTAATGCTAAAACAAAACTTGAATTTGTCTCCATGCTTTTGAATTAAATCCAATAAAACTTTGTTTGTTGGCAGATAACATTTTCTTGCTACTCTTTCAAGATAAAATTTGTTTGCTTCAGAGTCAAAATAATGATTGTTTTTTCCAATATCAAAAATAGAATAATGCCTTAAACGCAAAGGCTGATGAACATGAAAATACAAGCAAATTGCAGCCATTAAGAAACCTCATTATAAATTTGCATGCATTGGTCTGCAACCTTATTCCAGCTGAATCCTTGGAGTTCAGTAAAAGCATTTTTTTTCATTTCATTTGAAAGAGGAATACTGTTTAAAATTCCAACCATCTTGTTTGCCATTTCCATTGAATCCCAAAAATCAACTTTAAAGCAATGGCTTATTACTTCGCTTACTCCAGACTGTTTAGAGATAATTACAGGAGTATTTGACGCCATTGCCTCTAAAGCAGTTAAACCAAAAGGCTCTGAAACAGAAGGCATTACAAACAAATCTGCAACAGAATAAAATTGTTTTACATTATCCTGAAAACCGGAAAAATGGATTTTATCTGAAATGCCCATCTGAATGGATTTATCAATCAAAGCAGGAAGCATGTCGCCGTCTCCTACAACAATAAAACGCGTATCAGGCCTTAATTGAAGGGTTTGGTAAGCTGCTTCAAGAAACCAGTCAGGGCCTTTCTGAATAGTTAAACGCCCTAAAAACAAGACAATTTTTTGGTTTAAAGGAAAAAAAGATTTGCCTGTAATGTATTCAGCTTTATCTATTCCATTGTATACTACCTGAATTTTGTGTTCTGGAATCTGATAACGCGAAATTAACTGGTTTTTCATGTAATTGCTTATAGTAATAACTTTGTCTGCTTCAATTAAGCCTTTTCTTTCAATTTCACAGATTGTCTGATTAGGGTTTAAATTGCCTGTTCTGTCAAATTCAGTTGAATGAATTGTGACAATTAAAGGCTTGTTTTTTCGTTCTTTTAATGCAATTCCTGCAGGAAAAGTCATCCAGTCATGACAGTGAATTACATCACAGTCTTTTCCAAGCATTTTTTTTACTGTTGCATTAGTGTATTTTTTGACTTTAAAGAAAAAATCCATTCCATAAGCATTAATGCTTTTATTATCTGGGTCATTTCCTTGTTCTTTGATTTCCTGAACAGAAAAATCTAATGGAAGAGAAGCAATATAAGGATGCAAATCAAAACCTGGAATTTCAACTAAATCCAAATGAGAGTAATCTTCTGCCTGAATTACTTCAATAAAGCCTGGGTTTATTTTAACGCCAGAAGAAGGCATTACAAAGGTTATATTGACTCCTTTCTTGGACAAGGCTTTAGTAAAGCCATAAAGATAGGTGCCAAGGCCTCCAGATTTAAAGGGAGGAAACTCCCACCCAAGCATTAGCACCTTCATTTCATTAACCTTTGTGCATGATTTTCTCATAATTGTGCAGTTTGATGGTTAAAAAAAGGCAAGTTCAAACTGCAAGTTAATATATGAGCTGAACTTAAATAAAAGGCTTTGCTTTATGG
>JAHJUD010000117.1 GCA_018829335.1 Microcaldota archaeon
AAGAATTGTAACAATAGAAGACACAGCGGAATTATCCCTTCCATTAAAGCATATTATCAGAATGGAGGCAAGGCCTCCTGGATTAGAAGGAACAGGAGAAATCACATTAGATGTGTTGACAAAAAATTCTTTGAGGATGAGGCCTGACAGGGTAATAGTAGGAGAAGTAAGGCATGACGAAGCATTTACTTTATTCACTGCAATGAATACGGGTCATGACGGCATGGCCTGTCCTGATAGTCTCATCCAGTTAGCAGATGGGTCAATAAAAGAAATAGGGGTTTTTTGTGAAGATTATTTTAAGAAAAATGAAGTAAAAAGATTTAACGGCATAGCAATGACAGAAATTAAACAGCAAAAACCTGAAATAATTAGCATAAATAAAGAAAACTTATCCCAACAAACAGCAAAAGTTAATGCAATATGGAAAAGAGAATGCAAAGAAAGTTTTATCTTAAAGATGTCATCTGGAAGAGAAATCAAATTATCTTATGACCATCCTGTGTTTAGATTAAAAAATGGTTTCTTGGGGCAGGTGCAGTCACATGAATGTGAAACAGGAGACTATTTGTGTGTATCTAACGAAATTAAAATTGAAGGAAAAAAGTTTAGCGAAGATTACGCTTATTTTTTGGGTTTACTGCTTGGGGACGGCCATCTCAGAAAAGGAAGAGTCGCCTTTGAGAATAAAAACAAAAAACTGCATGATTTGTTTTCTTCTTCAGCAAAAAAACTTTTTGGCAAAGACGCAAAAGTATATAGAAGAAGTGACGGAAGAATGAGTTCATGCATTAATAGTATTGAAACAGCTGAAAAAATCAGAAATGACTTTTCAATTCCGTTTGGAAACAAAACAAAAATATTTGACATACCAGAAAAAATAGAAAAAGCCGATGATAACGCTTTGGCTGCCTTTCTGCGCGGAATGTTTGATTCTGACGGTCATGCTTCAAATATAAGGGCGTGTGTGGTGCTCGCAACTTCAAATCAGAAAGTAGCAAAAAAAACCCCAAGTCTGCTTAAACGCTTTGGGATAGAAAGCAGAACAAATATTCAGGAAAAAGACGGGAGAAACAATTTAGGCCCATATTACAGAATCTTTATAACAGGTGAAAGCAATTTAACAAAATTTTTAAAACATGTAAGCTTTAAGCACCCAAAAAAATTCAAAATACTGAATCAAATAGTAGGAAAAAAAGAAAACACAAACATTGACATTATTCCAAATGTAGGGGCGCTGATAAAAAACATAAGAGAAAATGCTGGTCTAACACAAAAACAATTAAGCATTAAAGCAAAACTAGGAAAAACAAGATCTTCAATAAATGCATATGAAACTAATGCAAGGAACCCCTCAAGAAGCGTTCTCAAAAAAATAAACAAAACATTAACTAAAGAGTTCAACAAAAGAATTAGAGAACTAAATAAGCTAGATTTACAGAAAACGCTGGAAAAAATTAAGGATTCTTCCAGTGAAAAAGCAGTAAAAGCAGCTTTTGCCTTTGCCAAAAAATTCTATAATGCAGAAAAACTCCAAAAAGAAAGTGGTCTTGGAAATAAAATGCTGTATCATTATATACATAAACAAAAGGAACTTGACGAAGTGAAAAGGAAAAAACTGAGTGAAACAGTAAAGAAGTTATGTGCGGATAAAACAAAAGAAATGCTTGGAACCAGACAGCTTATTACCCACATAAACTCTATTGTGAGTGAAAGGGTAAGGTGGGAAAAAATAAAAAAAATAGAACACAAACAAGAAAAAACAGAATACTATGACTTGACTCTTGACAAATTTAACACTTTTGTTGCAAATGGAATTGTTATTTCAAACTGTCTGGGAACAATTCACGCTAACTCTCCGCAGGAAACTTTGGTTAGAGTTACAAGTCCGCCGATGAACGTGCCAGAAGTAATGCTGTCAGGATTAGACTTGATTATAGTAGAGCACAGAATCCATGACAAGAAAAAAGGAACAATAAGGAGAATAACTGAAATAGCTGAAGTTACAGGCGTATTGGAAAATAAAACTTCAACTCAGACTTTATTTGAAAGAGATGCAGTAACAGATAAATTAATTAAGACCAAAACCCAAAGTGAATACATCAAGACTTTAATGAAGTTTACAGGCTTTACTGCAAAACAAATTGAAACAGAATTAAATGAAAGAGAACAAGTGCTGGGAAAATTAATTAAAGGCAATGTGCATGAAATGGAAGATGTAGTAAATGCAATGCATGAATATTTAGGTAAAAAGTGAAAGTTATGGCAAATGTTGACAAATTAAGAAAAGTAATTGAAGAAAAACAAAAAAAAGGCCAGCAAAAGGCTTCAGTTGACA
>JAHJUD010000118.1 GCA_018829335.1 Microcaldota archaeon
ATGAACCATCTGGTCAAAAGCCCTTTGCAGAAAAGGAGAATAAATTACAACAAAAGGCTTTACTCCTTCTGCTGCAAGCCCTGCAGCAAAAGTTACTGCGTGTTCTTCTGCTATTCCAACGTCATAAAACCTGTCAGGAAATTTTTCTCCGAATTTAATTAATCCTGTTCCTGCAGGCATTGCGGCAGTTATTGCAACAACATTATTGTCTTTTTCCCCTAATTTTATCAGGTCTTCTACTGCGATTTTTTCAACTGAAGTAACTTTTTTTCCTGTTGGCTCTCCTGTTTCAACATCAAATGCAGGATGCTCATGCCATGAAGCCTTGTCGTCTTCCATGTAAGGCATTCCTTTTCCTTTAACTGTAAGCACATGCAATAATTTTGGTCCAGGCAAATCTTTTATTCTTTCAAGTTCCTGCACTAGTTTTTCCATGTTATGGCCGTCTATTGGCCCAAAATAATGTATTCCCATTTTTTCAAATATTGTTCCTACGTCTCTTCTGTTTTTTTCTTCGTCTGCAAACATTGAAAGTTTCTTTAAATGCTTGTACATTGCTCCAACATTAGGCGAAATGCTCATCTTGTTGTCATTCAATACAATAATCAAATTAGTCTGGTTATAGCCAATATTGTTTAATGCTTCATAGCACATTCCGCCTGTTAATGCTCCGTCTCCTACTACTGCAATTACATCATATTCTTTTTTGTTTCTTTTTCTTGCTTCAGCCATTCCCATTGCTCCGCTTAATGCAGTTGAAGCATGGCCTGCACTCCATACATCATGTTCTGTTTCTCCTCTTACAGTAAACCTTGGAATTCCTCCAGGAATACAGATTGTATCAAAATATTTTCTTCTTCCAGTTAAAATTTTATGAGTATAACTTTGATGGCTTGTATCAAACAAAAACTTGTCTTCAGGGGAATTAAACACATAATGTAATGCAACACTTAATTCTACGACACCTAAATTTGCTCCAATATGCCCGCCGTTAACCGAGCAAGTATTAACCAGCATTGACCTTATTTCTTCAGATAATTCTTTTAATTCTTCAACGCTTAATTTCTTCAAATCCTTTGGATTGTCAATTTTGTCAAGTAATTTTGTTTCTTTCATTGCAATCAATTTATCCCCTCACTCTTTTGTTTAGAACACTTCTCACTCAACCAATAATCTAACTCAATTTATTTAAACCCATACGTTGATTTAAAATGCATATTACGACAAAAGACGAACTATTTTTTTTTCTCGGTTATTTTTTTTATGCTTTTATGTATTGCTGTTATAACTGCAAAAACCTGTATTCCTTCTCCTTTTCCAAAAGAAGTTAATCTTTCTCCTGTTGTTGCAATTATTCCTACTTGGTCTTCTTCTATTCCAAGAATTTTTGCAATGCTTTTTCTTATTTCATCTGATACTGGGTCAATTTTTGGTTTCCTGCATTCAATTGTTATTCCAACTGTCGTAATCTCATAATCCATTTCTTTTAATTTTTTTAACGGTTCTTTTAAGTATTCTTTTGAATCAGTTATTCCGTCTTCTTTGCATAATTTGTCTGCATGGCTTCCAATGCTTTTCCAGCCAATAATCTGCGCCAAAGAATTAAATAAAGCATGCAATATCACATCTGCATCAGAGTTTCCTTTTAACCCTAAATGCCCTTCAACTTTTATTCCTCCAAGCATTAAAGGCTTTTTTTCATGCACATGAGAAAATCTATGGGAGTCCTGTCCTAATCCTACTCTAAACGGCATAAAATCACTTATATTTTTGTTTAACCCTTTTTAAAAGGTTATGTATAACTCTTGTTTTTATTTTTATTCTGTCTTTCTTTTCTCAATAATTTTTTCCGCTAGTTCAATGTCTTCTTGTGTTGTTATCTTGATGTTTTCATAAGAACATTCAACGATTTTTACTTTTCCATGGATTCTTTCAACTAACTGAACGTCGTCTGTTCCGTAAAATTTTTCTTCAAATGCTTTTTCAAATGCTTTTAATGCAATGTGGAATATTATTGCCTGCGGCGTTTGCATTTGCCATAATTCTTTCCTGTTTAAAGTCTCTTTTACAAGCAAATCCTCATTTACTTTTTTGATTGTGTCTTTTACTTTTTGCGCTGCAACTGAAGCGCCAAATTCTCTTGCTTCTTTAATGCACCTGCTTATTGTTTCTTTTTTTACAAAAGGGTTTGCTGCATTATGAATCAATACAATGTCTTCTTTTCCTGCAATTTCTTTCAGTTTTTTTAGTCCATTATAAACTGAATCCTGCCTTTCTTTTCCTCCTTCAACTATTGCTTCCACTTTTTTACATCCTTCTCTTGTAATTATTTTTTCCATTTCAGCAAAATCTTCCATTGAAGTTGAAATCACTATTCCCTGCACTTCTTCTGTTTTTTCAAACACTTCTAAAGTCCTTGCGATAATTTCCTTTCCCTTTATTTTCATAAACACTTTGTTCTTTTCGTGTTCCATTCTTTTTCCTTTTCCGCCTGCACAAATCAACGCATAATTCATTTAATCACTCTTTAATATTAAACTCTTTTAGTTCTTAAATGTTTTTTCATTCATTTTTTTCACTTAAATTTTCCTATTTATTTTTTTTTACAAATTTCTTTTGATTCTAATCCATTTACCTGTTGCTCCAAGAGCTTTTCCAACTTTTGGTCTTCTTCCAATCCATTCAGCTGCCCTAAACTTTCTTTTGCGCATCATTTCTTCAAGTTTTGCTTTTGCTTTTTCATTATTTTTTAAATATTCGCCAACTTTTCCTCTTATCTGCCCTTTTATTGCATCATATTCTTTTTTGTTGTTTTTTGGGTCAATATTTATTTTTCTTGCTATTTCCCTCCCAATTAATGCAATAATATTGTATTTTGTTGGCCCCCCTTTTGGCAGGCCAACATATGTCTCATATTCTCCCTGCATTGTTGCAGCCATATAAACAATCCTGCTTCCTCTTCTGCTAAAAAGGCCTAATTTTCCATTAAGAAATTGGTTTGTTGTAGTAGCAACAAGTGTATGGGAAATTCTTGTTTCTTGTTCTTTAGCCATTTTTTCTCAGAGTTTTTCAATCACTTTTTTTGTTTCTTCTCTGGCTTTTTTGTCTGCTTCTAAAACTGTTTCAATCGAGTCAGCTTTTCTGTTTTTGTGTTCTTCCATTACTTTTTTGATTATTTCTGGAATTTGTCCATACTTGATTTTTTTATCCAAAAAACGCAATACAGCGATTTCATTTGCTGCATTCATTGCTGCAGGCAGTGTCCCTCCAATTTTTCCTGCTTCAAAAGCAAAACTCAAACATGGAAAATTTTCATAATCTGGTTTTTCAAAAGTCATTTTTTGTGCTTCAATTAAATTCAGCCTTGGGAATTTATTGCTTATTCTTTTAGGATAACTTAAAGCATATTGTATTGGAGTCCTCATATCATGTGTTCCAATCTGTGCCATAATGCTTCCGTCAACAAATTCAATCATTGAATGAATCAAACTTTGCGGATGAATCACAATTTCAATTTCTTCAAAACTCAAATCATAAAGCCATTTTGCTTCAATTACTTCCAAGCCTTTGTTCATTAAAGTGCTTGAGTCAATTGTAATTTTTGCTCCCATGCTCCAAGTCGGATGACCTAAAGCCTGTTCTGGAGTTGCATTATAAAAATCTTCAATCTTTTTGCCTCTGAACGGTCCTCCTGAACACGTAATAATCACTTTTGAAACCTTGCTTCTTTCTTCTCCGTTAAGGCATTGAAATAAAGCTGAATGCTCTGAATCAATTGGCATCAAAGTTATTCCAGACTTTTTCGCTTCCTTCATTATTGGCTCTCCTGCTGCAACCAAAGTCTCTTTGTTTGCCAAAGCAATATTTTTTCCTTTTCTTATTGCTTTAATTGTAGGCTGCATTCCTATTGCGCCTACAACTGAAACCACAACCTGTTCAACTTCTTCCATTAAAGCAATTTCTTCTAATCCTTTCATCCCAGAAACTACTTCAACGTCAGTTTTCTTTTCCAACTCTTGAGCGGCCTTTTCTTCAAAAAGACAGACTTTTTCAGGCTTAAACTCTTTGATTTGTTCAATAATTTTGTCAACTTCATTGAATGCAGCCAAACCTAAAACCTTGAATTCTTTTTTATGGCTTTTAATTACATCTAATGTTTGTTTTCCAATGCTTCCGGTTGAACCTAAAATGCTTATGTTTTTCATTTAATCACTTATAACAGTATTGAATGTTTTTCGTTTTTAAAGTGTTGGTCTGTTGTAACAATTCCTGCTTTTAAATCAAAGCTTTTAACAATTATTAGTGCATCAACAAACCCAAAATTTTTCTTTTCTTTTCTTTTCTCAAATTTTATTTCTGCTGCTTTAAGCCAGTTTTCAGAGTTTGTCTCAATTACTGAAGAATTAGCTCTTATAATAACCTGCATTTGCCTGAAATCTTTTTTCTGATTTAAAGCCCAAAATTTTATTTCTGCTGCACAAACATCCAATGTCATTATTTCGTTTTCTTTTTTTTCTATTATCTTAAGCGCATTTTTGCCTTTTTCTGTTCCATTAAAATATTCAATCCACGCAGAGCTGTCTATAATAAATCTTAAATTTTTAAAATTCTCTGTCATCCCTATCACGCTTAAATGGCTTTGCCCCTTTTGTTATTCCAAACCCGCTTATTTTTTCTCTTGGGACAATGTCAATGCTTATTTTTTGCCCTTCTTTGAGTTTTAGTTTTTTTGTGGTTTTTCTGTCAATTATTACCCCAAAAGAATTGCCCCATTTTTTCACTTCAGTTGTAGTGCTGACCATAAAATCACCTATAACAAAAAGAAACAAAACTATTAAAAAGTTATACTTTTTAGTATAATTCATTTATGGCATTATGGCGTCAATTAATTCTTTTTCTATTTCTTCTGCTCGTTTAATTGTTTTTTCCAGTGCTTTCCTGACAGTTTTTTCTGCTTGTTTTTCCTTTAAATGGTTTATTCCTTCTATTGTCAGGCCTTTTGGGGTGCATGCTTCTTTTATCATTTCTTTCAGTTCTTTTCCTGTTTTTCCTGCTTCTTTTGCCGCTGCTTCAGCTGAACCCAGCACAATCTCTTTTGCTTTTTCTTTGCTGAAGCCGTTTTCTTCCCCAAACGCAGTTAACACATCAAAAAGCCAGTAAAAGTGCGCTGAACTGCAGGATGCAATAACTGTAAAAACATTCATCTGTTCTTCTTTTATTTCAATTAATTTTTCGCATAAAGGCCTGAACGTTTTTTCCACTTTTTTGATTGAACTTTTATCACAATGCCTGTTTCTGCAGTAGGCAATTACCCCTGAACTGCTTTCAGTGAAAGGATTAGGCATTACCCTGAAAACAGGAGTTTCAGGAAAAAACTTTTCATAAAAATTCAGCTTAACTCCTGCTGCAACAGAAATAATTATTTTATTTTTTGTTATTGTAGAAGAAATCTCTTCCAAAACTTTTTTCATTTCCTGTGGCCTGACTGCCATAAGGATCGTGTCTGCTTTTTCTGCGGCTTCTTTGTTTTCTGCGGAAACATTGACTTTAAACTTTTCTTTAATGTAATCCAGCCTTTCTTTTTTTATGTCAGCTGCAATTATTTCTTTTTGATCAAAAATATTTTTTTCCAGCAATTTTTTCAGGATTTTTGTTCCCATTTCCCCGCAGCCGATTAATGCAATCATTTTATTCCCTTCACAACATTGTATTGTTTACTATTTTAAACTCTTCTTTTTGCGGTTTTTTGCGGGTTGGTTTAAAACTTTTTCCTTATTCATTTTTCATACTTTTTATGAAGTTTAGGGGGTTTTGAATGAAGTATGTTTATTTTTTTGAGGAAGGATCCAAAGAACAAAAAAACTTGTTAGGCGGAAAAGGAAGCAATTTATGTGAGATGACTAATTTAGGCCTGCCTGTTCCAAAAGGTTTTGTAATTTCAACTCAAGCATGCATTGATTTCTTTGAATCAAATGAATTCCCAGAAAACCTTGAAGAACAAATTGATGTTGCTTTAAATTCTTTAGAAGAAAAAACAGGAAAAAAATTTAATTCCTCTAATCCTCTTTTAGTTTCAGTTAGAAGCGGTGCAAGAATTTCAATGCCTGGAATGATGGATACAGTATTAAACTTGGGCTTAAACGAAAAAACAATTAATGCAATGACTGAAAAAACTCAAAACAAAAGATTTGTGTTAGACTCTTATAGAAGATTCCTTCAAATGTTTGCAAACGTTGTATTGAATTTAGAGCACAATAAATTTGAGGAAATCCTTGAAAGAGAAAAAAAAAGTGCAGAAATAAAATTAGATTGCGATTTAACTGAAACTTCTTTAGAAAAAATAATCAAAGAA
>JAHJUD010000119.1 GCA_018829335.1 Microcaldota archaeon
CGCCAAACACTCAGTTTTCCTAACTGCATTTCTTTTAAAATCCATTTAATCTTCTTCTTATTCAGCTTCCTCATATAAACCTCCCAGTTTATAGAGGAAGCTACATGTTTTCTAGAGAGGACATTAATTCGGGATAAGACAAGCATGAAGAGAAAGTTAAGCCAAAAAGTAATGATGCAAGCACAAAAAGGAATTCATCCGACAATAAAGTATTCCAGTGCTAAAGGTTATTTTGAAGTAAGAAGCAGGGAAGGATTAATTCCCGGAAAAATAATAGCAGAATACAGGTTATGGAATAAAAAAGGAGAAAGGGTTTCAGTTCAGCAGGTTGTAGAACAGGCAGGGTATGAAAGAAAAACTGAAAGACGTTTTAAAGGAGAAAAAGGAAGAACAAGGGTAACCACAAAACAAAGTGGTTTTCCTGAAGTTCCTGAGATTAAGTTCCAAAAAGTATTAAGCCAGCACACTATGAACAGAGCTTTAAGAGGAACAGACCCTACAATAAAAAAAACCAAAAACAGCAGTTACTATGAAGTCAGAAGATTTAAATTTGAGTCAGGACAAGAAGTAAGATATCATACAAACTGGAATACAGAAGGAAGAATCAATTCAATTAAAGTTTATATTAAAGGAGCTGCTAGACAAAGAGAAACTATAAAAATCATAAGAAAATTCGATGAACACGGAAATGAAATTAACAGCAAACTAATCAGCTCAATGAAAAAATGACAACAGATTCTGATACAAAAAAAAGATTAAGCCGCAATTTAATTCCAGAAAAAAATTAAACACACATAAATATTCACTAATTTATGGAACTCTCTAAAAAAAGAATGGCATTTAATAGTGATTATATGGATACAACAACAGTGTTTTTAGATGGAAAATACCTTCAGCTTATCGGAGATCACTTTCGTAATCAAGATAACAACATAAAATACGACATTAATCAATTAGCAATAACGCTTTCAAAGAACCAAGGGTTATGGTGTAAAAAAGTATTTTACTATACTGCACCGCCTTTTCAATCTGACATTCCAACAGAAGATGAGACCAGAAGAAGATCCAAATATGACCGGTTTAAAAACAAGTTAGAGAAAATTCCCAACTTTGTATTCAGAGAAGGACGCTGCCAAAAAGTTGACGGAGATTACCACCAAAAAGGAGTTGATACATTAGTGACCATGGATCTCCTTTCCGAAGCATCAGCAAATCGAGGCATGACATTTATCCTAATAGCTTGCGACACTGACTTTGTGCCAATACTAAAAGAAATCAGAGAAAAATTTGGAATAAAAATTGTTCTCTATTATTATACAGATAAAATCAGGGATTCAAAATTCTCTATGTCAAACTATATATTGACTGTTTGTGATAAATGCATATTAATGGACAAAAAAATATTTTCAAAAAGCCAGTTATAGAAAGCAAAATAGAAATAAAAGAACATCTGGCATCCCCGTAGGAATGCCAGGGCTCATATTATATGTAAGAATGCTTAAACAAGTATTTAAATATTACTTCTATACAAAAAAAGCTTATTTTTAAGAAAGATGAAAAAATGAACTCAAAAAAAATTTCAAAAGGTTTATATACTTTTTGATAAATAATAGTTATTAGTTGATAAATTTTAGTGATTTATATGTTAAAGCAGGTTCAAAAGTTTAGGCATTCACCCACATTAAATACTGTTCTTATGGTTGAGAATGTCTTAAAAAAAACAGAAAAAAGTGTTATAAGTATTGCTGAATTAAAAAGAAAACTTCCAAAACAAGTTAACCACAACACTTTAATGATAATCCTTGAATATTTGGAGAAAAGCAATAAAATCGCATTCAGCCTAAAAGGTATTACATGGATTTACAATACAAACACAAAACTCAGAAAAGCAATTGCAGAAGGGCTGGAGTTGTGAAAAAAACCAGAGTAATCCTGTCACCTGAAGCAGAAGAAGTTTACAGGCATCTGAACAGACAGGCAGAAAAATCAAAAACAGAAAGAACAATACTCAATGGAATAAACAACAAAATAGAACTGATAAAAGAAAACATTCATTATGGAAACCCCGTAGCAAAAAAGCTAATTCCTGAAGAATACAAAGAAAAATACGGGATAACTAATTTGTTCAGAGTAGAACTGCCAAATTACTGGAGAATGCTTTATTCATTGGTTGACGGAGAAACAAAAATAGAAATCATTGCTTTTGTTCTTGACATAATTGACCACGAAAAATACAACAAAAAATTTGGGTACAAAAGAAAATGAACCAAAAAAAATTCCTTGAAATAAGTTCAGCAAAAAGTTTAGCACTGTTAATAGTTGCAACAATAGTTGTCTTATACATAACTAGGGGTCTGGGATTGGCTTCTGGAATTTTAATGATTTTTTTAGGGTTAAGCGCTTTGATTAAAATTAAAGTTGAAGGAACAGAATTAAAAGAAAAAAAAAGTGAAATAAAGAAGGGAATCTATTTTTCAGTTGCAGGAATTTTTTTTGGGCTAATAATAAAAAAAATAATTGGATTTGATTTCTTGAATTTTAATTTTATTGAATTTGATTTTACTGTTGAAATGATTTTGTTGCTTTTGCTTGTTCTGGTTCTGAAAGAAGTTTATTCGCAGAAAAAAGATAAATGGATTAATGCTTTTGTTTTAATGGGAACTTTTCTGGTTTGTTCTGGAAGTTTAGTTGTTTTCACTGAAGTTTTGAGTCAAATAAACCTGATTTAAGGTCTGCGATTGCTTCTTTTGCTCTTTTTCCTTCAACTGTTATTCCAAGAGAATTGCATGAACCCATTACTTCTGAAACCTGGGCTTTTAAATTTGAAGAACTTAAATTCAAAGCCTTCATTTTGGTTATTTTTATCACTTGGTCTATTGAAAGGTTTCCTGCAAACTCTGTTTTTGGATTGCCTGAACCTTTTGCTGCTTTTGCTTCCTTTAAAATCAATGAACTGATCGGCGGGCTTCCTACCACAACTTCAAAATTCTTTTTTGAATCAATTTTGATTTTAACTGGAACTTTCATTCCAGAGTATTCTTTTGTTTTCTCGTTTATTTCCTGAACTATTTTTGGGATGTTTACTCCTAAAGGGCCTAAAGCTGGACCTAAAGGTGCAGCAGGAGAAGCTTTTCCTCCTTCAACCATAACTGAAACTTCCGGCATCAAATCAACTCCAAAAAAATTACTCTTTTATAATCCTGATGTGTTCTGCCTTTATTGTAACAGGAATTTTTACTGCTGCTTCAAGCAATTCAACTGTTACTTCTTCTTTTGTGTCATTTACTCTTGTAACCCTTGCTTTTTCTCCTTTGAAAGGACCTGCAATTAATTCAATTTTCTGGCCTTCTTTAATTGATTTCATTAAAGGTTTTGCTTCAAGCAAGTTATCTAATTCATTAATTTTTACTTCTCCTCCGACAATTCCTTTTCCTTTAATATGAGGAGTGTTTGCAATTGCCCTTCTTACAGTTAATTCAGTGTCTGCTTCAATTAACACATAACCTTTTAATCCTGGAATAACACACAAAGAATAAATCTCTAATTCAGCTGTATTAATTTTATTGCTTAAAATATCTACAACCAGAGATTCTTGTCCTACTGTAGTCCTTAAAGTAAAAATCATTTTTTCACCATTTATACTTGCCTTTAAGAAACAAAAAAATGCTTCCAAAAAAAAGGCAAAAGCATTAATTATTGAATAAAAAAAGATTTATTAAATAAACTGTTTTCAGTTATAACAGGAAAAAAGAAGGTAAAAACATTAAATCACTAAGAACAAGAATTAAGTCAAGAACAGGAAGAATTTTTGGCGCAAACTGTGCAGTTTTCGGGCTTCCGATGTTTAAAAAATTAAGCAAAGCAAGAATAGAAGAAGCACAAAAAAACAAGCCAAATCTTAAAGGAAAAATTTTTGTTGCAGGAAACAGTTTAGTGAAACTTTTTTTGTATCCAGGCGGAAAAGGAACAACAGAAATAAAAGTCTGGGATAAGCAAACAGGAAAAGCAGTCCAATACAGTATAGAAAACTTTCATGTTGAAGGAAGAAAACCTTTTACCAAAGTAATAAAATATGAAAACGGGCAAAAAAAACAAGTTACTCATGAAAATCCAAGAACTCCTAAAGAAATCCTAGAATACTTCAAGAAAAAAGCTGAAGAAAAAGCAAACCAAAAACAGTAATCCAGCCAAAAAAGTTTATTAACCTGAAAAGCGTTTTCTTATTGTATGGGAACGCCAAGGAAAACTGTTAAAAAATTTTTTGGAAAATTAAAGAGGTTTAATCCTAGAAGAATGATAGAATCACAAAAAGAAAAAAGAAGAACTAAACCCGTAACGTCAATACGCGTGAGACCTCTTCCTGAATCAGGAATTCATGCAGTTCCTGAAAAAGAAATGGCAAAATTTTTCGGTCCAGACACCAGAATAATAAAAGCGATTGGAGAAGAAGCAAGAACTTCAGATAAAAGAAGGCAAATACGCAGGATTCTGGGAATGGTTGAAGATGTCTCAAAGCCTTCAAGACCTGTTCAAAAACTCGTGTTATTGGATTTTGGGAGAAATGGAATTCAAGAAAGAGTTATTGCAACAGGCGCACAGGAAGTTTATGCTTTATGGGCTAAAGAATCAAGCAGGTTTTTAGATAGGGGAAATAGAAGAAACAGAAAAAAACAAAAAAAAAAGGCAAGAGATGAAATGAAAATAAACTTTTTAAGGAAAAGAACGTCAAAAACGCCTCCTAAAACCAAAAGAAGAAAAAATGTACAACGTTAATCCGGTTTAGCCTAAAAATGGAACAAAATGAAAAATCAGCATTATGACAAAAGCTATTGCTCCAATTATAATAATGCCTATTCCTGTAACCTGAGACATGATTTTGTATTCGCTCATGTCAGGCTTTTTTGAGACAGTAAAAATTCTTTTAGTTGAATTCAAAAATTTTCCTACATCAAACATTTAAATCACTTGAAGAAATAAAAAATGAAAGAAAACAATTAAAAGTTAGTCGGCGAACTCAATGCCTAAATCAATTAATCCGTTTTCGTCAATTAATCCTTTAATGTCTCCTAAATAAGGGAATTTTCCTCCAGCAATAACAACCATTGCCTGAATCTGGTTTCTTGGCAATTCTTCATCAATCATTGCCCCCCAAATTATATGAGCATTAGGGTTAATTTTGCTTGAAACTGCCTCTACAATCATTTCAGCTTCCCTTAAAGTCATATCTGTTCCGCCAACAACATTAATTAAAGCACGGTTAGCGTCTTTTATGTCAACATCCAGTAAAGGAGAAGTCAAAGCATTTTCTACTGCCTCTAATGCCCTTGAATCAGTTGCTTTTTCCTGCTGGCTTTCACCTAAACCAATCATTGCTGCACCGCCTCTGTCCAAAATAGTTCTTAAGTCAGCAAAATCTAAATTGATTAATCCTGGCTTTGTTACCATTTCAGTTATTCCTTTAACTGCATTAGTTAAAACTTCATCTGCAACTTTAAATGCTGCAGCAACAGGCAGGTCTGGAGCAATCTCTAAAATCTTGTCATTAGGAATAACAATAATTGTGTCTGCTGCTTTCTTTAATTTAGATAAACCGTCCATTGCGTTTTCCATTCTTTTTTTTCCTTCAACAGTAAAAGGCAGAGTTACAACTGCAATAGTTAAAGCTTTTGTTTCTTTTGCGATTTCTGCAATCAAAGGAGAAGCTCCTGTTCCTGTTCCTCCTCCTAAACCGCAAGTAATAAACACTAAATCTGAATCATTTAATTCTTCTTGGAGTTCTTTTAGGGATTCTTGTGCTGCTGCTTCCCCAACAGAAGGATTGCTTCCAGAGCCTAAGCCTCGAGTTAATTTTTTTCCAATTAAAATTTTATTGTCTGCAGTAACAGAAATCAAGTCTTGTGCATCAGTGTTGACAACAATTGTTTCTGCACCATGGATTCCAACTTCACTCATTCTGTCAACAGTATTACAGCCTCCGCCGCCTACTCCTACAACCCTAATTTTTGCTTTGCTTGCTTCAAGCAATTTAATTAATTCATCATCATGCAAGCCTTTAACCATTCTTTTTCCTTTTGGCCCAAGCTTTTCTGAATCCATATAACTTTTTACGGCTTTGTCTATAACTGTTTTCAACTAAATCCCCCCGGAATCACAACTTCTACAAAAAAACTATCAATTTTGTGCAGGAAAACAATTAAAAATCCATTTTCAATTTAACCCCTAAAAAGAGACAAAAAGAAAAAATAACAGTTAATTTAAAAACACTTATGCATATAAGCTTTTTTTTAATGGACTCAAAAAATTCATTAAAAAAAACTGATTTTTCCTTGACTGACATTATTTCAATTTATGATTTCAGAAAAGAAGATATTTTATTTGTATTGAAAAAGGCAGCAGAAATAGAAAAAATGACTCCAACAGAAAAAAGCCTGCTTTTAAAAAACAAGATTGTTGCCTCAATGTTTTTTGAACCAAGCACTAGAACAAGGTTAAGCTTTGAAACAGCAGCAAATTCTTTGGGAGCAAAAATTGTTGGTTTCTCTGAAGCAGGAGTAACTTCAGCAAAAAAAGGAGAAAGCTTTTCAGACACAATAAAAACTATCAGCAATTATGCTGACATTCTTGTAATAAGACATCCTTTAAGCGGAACAGCAAGAAGAGCAGCAGAAGTAAGCAACAAGCCAGTATTAAACGGAGGAGACGGCCCAAACCAACATCCAACACAAACATTGCTTGATTTGTATACAATAAAAAAATATGTTGGAAGATTAGAGGACTTAAAGATCGGCTTTGTAGGAGACCTAAAATATGGAAGAACAGTTCATTCTCTTGCAACAGCCTTAACTCATTTTAATGCAACACAATATTATATTTCTCCTGAAAGCCTGAAAATGCCAAAACATATCAGCGACGAAGTAAAAGAAAAATGCAAAGTGTTTGAAACAGAAGAACTGGAAAAATTCATTCCAGAAGTAGATGTGTTGTATATGACAAGAATACAAAAAGAAAGGTTTCCAGACCAATTAGAATACGAAAAAGTAAAAGACGCTTATGTTTTAACCAATGCAAGCCTGAAAAACGCAAAAAAAACAATGAAAGTAATGCATCCTTTGCCAAGAGTAAATGAAATTGCAGTTGAAGTAGATGAAACAGAACATGCAATTTACTTTCAGCAGACTGCAGCCGGAATTCCTGTAAGGGAAGCTCTTCTTGAAATTTTATCCAAGGTGAAAAAATGAATAAAGAAGAAGCAATAAAAAAACTCAAAGTAAGAGTTACGCCAATAGGAAACGGAACAGCAATAGACCATATCCAGCCAGGAGTAGGATTAACAATAGTTGAAGTATTAGGGCTTGATGTAAAAGAAGCAGCAGCAATTGCATTAAACACTGAAAGCAAAAAAATGAAGGAAAAAAGAAAGGATTTAATTTTAATGGAAAACCGTTTTTTGACTGAAGAAGAATTAAACAAGGTAAGGCTTCTGGCAAGAGGCGCAACAGTCAATACAATAAAAAACTATAAAATAGAAAAAAAAGAAAGGCTTGATTTGCCTGAAAAAGTTGAAGGCATTTTACAATGCATTAATCCTGTGTGCATTACAAACCATGAAAACATTAAAACAAAATTTTCAATCAAAAAAAACCCTGTCAAGGCAAAATGTTTTTACTGCGAGACTTCAATGGATGAACAAGAAATAAAAAAATATATTAAAAAATAAAGGGAAAATAATGTCCCTATTAATAAAAAACGCAAAAATCCAAGAAAAAAACAACTTCTTTATTAAAAACGTTTTTTGCAAAAAAGGAAAGATTGCTTCAATAACCAACCCAGATAATACAAAATTTAATGCAGATAAAACAATTGACGCAAAAGGAAAACTTTTACTGCCGGGAGGAATTGACTGCCATGTGCATTTCAGGGAACCAGGAATGGAAAAAAAAGGAAACTGGAAAAGCGAGAGCAGGGCAGCGGCAGCAGGAGGAATAACAAGCGTAATTGACATGCCTAATACTATTCCTTCAACAACAACAGTTCAGACGCTAAAAGAAAAAAGAAAAACTGCAGAAAAAAACTCTTTAATAAATTTTGGCTTTCATTTTGGGGCAGAAAAAAGAAAATTAGCTGAAATAAATAAAGTGAAAAATATTGCTTCAATCAAGGTTTTCATGGGCTCTTCTACCGGAAACCTTTTAGTTGAAGAAGAAAAAATACTAGAAGAAATTTTCAGGACAGGAAAACAAAAAAACATTCTTATAGTGCTTCATGCAGAAGAAGAAAAAATAATCAAAAAAAATTCAAAGAAAGCAAGAGAAAAAAACTGGAATAATGTAAAATACCATAATAAAATCAGAAGTGAAAAAGCAGAATCAGAAGCAATAAAGAAAGCGCTGAAAATACAAAAAAAAGTCGGCAACAGAATTCATTTTTTGCATGTTTCAACAAAAAAAGGAATGCAGGAAATAATTAAAGCCAAAAAGAGAACAAAACAAGTCAGTTGCGAAGTGTGCCCTCATCATCTTTTTTTGAATGAAAAGGATTTGAACAGGCTGGGAAACTTTGGGAAAATGAATCCTCCGTTAAGGACAAAAAAAGACAATGAATTCTTAATGAATGCACTGAAAAAAGGGTTAATTGATTTTATTGCAACAGACCATGCGCCTCACACAAAAAAAGAAAAACAAAAAAATTATTTTGATGCCCCGTCAGGAGTAACAGGAATTGAAACAGTTTATTCTTTATTGTTGAATGAAGCGGCAAAAGGAAAAATAAAGTTAAGCAAAGTAATTGAAGTTTTGTGTGAGAAGCCTGCAGAAGTTTATGGGATAAAAAATAAAGGGAAAATCAAGGAAGGGTTTGACGCTGACCTGGTTTTAGTTGATTTGAATAAAAGCTTTACAGTCAAGAATTCTGACATTCATTCCAAGTGCAAATGGACTCCGTTTAACGGAAGAAAATTGAAAGGAAAAATTGAGGCAACAATTATTAACGGAAACATCGTTTATAATAAAGGGAAAATTAATTCAAAAATTAAAGGAAAAGAAGTGAAATTTGAAAAGAAAAAATAAAGGAAAAAAAAGGAAAAGAAATAGAATTTGAATAACTAACCAAATCATAAATCTTATCCAACGGCTCAGTGATTTCTTCAACTTCAGCCGCAAAAACTGTCGGAACAAACAAAAGCAATGAAATCAAAACACAACTCATTTTTTTATTCATTTTTTAACCCCCTGAAAGTTCACTAAACAAACAGCAGTTTGAAACTATATAAAGCTATGTTAACTATAGGTAAGGGAAAGGGGTTAATCAAGGAATATTTGAAAAATCCTAAAAAGAGAAGAATTATAAAGGAAAAAAGAATAATAAATTATACAATGAAAAAAAACATTTTGCCAATCATTTTAGTAATAATATTAATAGCATTTGTCATAGGCTATGCTTTATTTTCTAATTTAGGGCAAGATAATGAAGATCAGGCACTTAAAAACGCAAAAACACATTTTAGTGAAAAATATTCTTACAATATAGAGAACCTCCAGGAGCCACTAATAACCAAAAAACAGGCAGAACTGCTCACAATTAATGCAAATGAATTTAGGTTGAATCTGCTTCTCGTCAAAAATTCAAATGATTTAAGCGAATTTAATGTTGCGTGTCCTATTGAAGTTGTCCCTGAAAACATTACTGAACCAATAGGAATATCTGGAGGTTGTTTTTCAAATGAATCAGATTCTGAATTAATTAAAAGTTTAGTAACTGGAAACAAATATTCATACGATGGCGAAATAGGAGATTTTGAAAACAAATTGACAAACGCAAAATGGACAAAACAAAAAATAGATGTTTTTGAAGTGGATTTCTTAAGGAACACTGAAGGGCTTGGGTGCCAGCCAACAAAAATATCAATTTATTTAGACATGAATGGAAAATTACTTGCACCATATGAAGAAATTTGGTGCATAGATTAAATCGTTAATTATCGTAGAGATTAATTTAAATATTTTTCAAAATTTTTGTAAAAAAAATTAGTTTAAGAAACCTGAAATGAACTTCTTTTAAGGAAAAGAAGAAGAAATTAGAAACAAAAAGATTTACTAAGTAATGTTGTTTTTTAGATGAAGTGTTCAAGTCCTGTCCAGTAATAGAATATTGGTTCTCCGTTATTTCTTAAGACTACTTTCCCCCACGCTGATCTTCCTAAAGGCATTTCTTCTTTTGATTCAAAGTTGTATACGTTTATTGAACCGTTATATGATTTGCATTCTTCTGTTGTCATTGAGCATCTTTCTTTGAAGTTTATGCAATAATCACATTCCCAATCAGATAATTTGTATTTGCTTGTATGAGTTGATTCACTGCTAACTAAAACAAAATCTGAAGTCTTCATTGGAAAACCTACAATATCTCCATCTGGAATACTGTAAAAGTATTCTTTAGCTTTTTTTTCTATCTCCTCGTCACTTAATTTTTTTTCTCCATCACAACCACTAAATAAAACGAAGGCAAGCAGGGCTAATATAACAATAATTGCTTTTTTGTTCATGATATTAGTTATACTGTTTTTATATAAAAGCTTTTCATGGCACAGGGATGTCTGGTTGGAAACATTCACATTTGTTGTCAATGCATTCAATGACTCCAGCTTCCCTATAACAAATTATGTCACAGTCGCTTACATCTGTGCATGAATATATTTTTTGTGGTTGTTCAGATGCTTTGTCGGAAACATGCCTAATTAGTTCTTTGAGGTTTTTTGGCCCAGAATTTCCATAGTCTTTTACTGTGTATGTTTTTCCATTGAACCTTATTGATAAAATTTCAAGTCTACTTGATTCTTGGTTTATGAAATTCAAAAATGAGTCATGGTATTCTTTTGATAGCGTGAAAAAATTTTTTTCATAGAACTCTGAAATTATTTCTTTTATTTCTTCTTCTTCCAAATAACCTTCTTTTTGTATATAAACCTTATTTTTTTCAGATTCTTTTAATCCTGATCTAAGTAATCCGCCCGAACCAACTTCAATAAAAGATTGCCTGCCAAAAATAGACTGTTCATATTCTATTTTTAAATCAGAAGGTACTTTTTCATTCCATTGGGGAATTTGAGACAAATTCCACAAATAACTAACAACAAAAAACAACACAACAACCACAGCTATAATAGCTATCAGATTTCTTCTTTTAGAAAAAAACTTTTTGAATTCCATTAACTATTATTAACCATAATCCAATATTTAAAGTTTTCTTTTCATTTATTGTCGTTGACTTATATTTAAATATGTTTTTGTTTGAGTAATTGTTTGGGAGTTGGGGGGAAGAATTTTTGATGCTTAAAATTCATTTAGTTACAGTTTTTTTCTTGTTACTTTTTTGTTTAAGTGTTAATGGCATAGTTTATCCTGATTTGTTTGTTGTTTCTGATGGAAACGCCCAAACTGGTTATAGTAGTGTTAATGGAGTGTATAATTATAATTTAGTTGTTGATGGAGTTTATTACACTTTTTTTAAGGATGCTACTTCAATGCATTTTGAGATGGCTAAATCTTATGATTATGGTTTTACTTGGAGTGAACCAAAAATATTTTATACGACACTAAATCCATTAATAGCACATTATGATTTTATTTCTGATTCTGAAAATAATTTTTATTTAATTCATTCTACGAGTAACAATTACCGCATTTATTTTTCTTATTCTACTGACTTAGGCGAAACTTGGAGTGCCCCTGAGTTTGTTTGTTCTGGGGCATGGGGAAGTTGTTTTGGCACTTATGGTGTTGTAACACTTGACGTTAACAATTTTGAGGCTGACATGACTAAAAGAGCCAGAATACTTACTGAAGGATATTATTGGACAAGAAAAACTGGTTCATGGGCTCAAACTGGAAACGTGTTCCACATTAAAGGCAGAATGTTTTTGGATGAAATAGACAAGAACATTTATGCTTGGGGGTCGACAAGTGATTCTTCTTGGAATTTTGCGATGAGCCAAAATGATGGCTCTAATTGGAATTCTTATCCTAAAATTTCCACTTTAGCTTCACATAGAACTAATCATTCAAGAACTGATAGAAACATTTTAGGAGTGGGAACTGAAGGAAGTAATTTAATTTTTAGGGTATTCATGCCTGACTCTAATTTGTTTACCCCAAAAAAAACTGTTTTCACTGGTTCATTTGGTTTCTTTGAAGGATTCGACGACAACGTAAACCAAAAATACATGGTTTTCTTTGCAGGAATTGGAAGCAACCAAAACAAAATCTTCCAATACGAAGCAGACTATAACGGAAGCGACTTTTATTTATCTGAAGTTTACAATTTAGGTTATCCTGTAAAAAACTTCAGAATAGTAAGAGACATTTTAAGGCTTGGAATAGTCGCAGACGTCAACAACAATAATGTCTTTCAAAGGCTGTACTTCAGAATTCCTCCGGCAAAAATTACAATAACAAACCCTTTAGTAGGACAAGCATTTAACCAAAGAGAACCAATAAAAGTAACTTTCCAAATAAGAGACAAAAGCAACAACCTTATAACATATAGTAATATAGCAAGGTTCAAAATGAAAGAAGATGATGAATGGAGTGTTACAACAATCAACTGGAATCAAGAATACAGTTTCATTGCAAACGCACCAGACGAAAACGGAGAATACACTTTATCACTTCAAGCTTTAGTGGATGGACAATGGATACAAAGCTATACAAACTACACAGTAGAACCATATGACATAGACCTAAAAATAAATTTCATCAAAGCAATCCAAGCAGTTGAAAATGTTGATTTGGTTGTAGGAAAAGCGACAGCAGTGAAAGTTGGGGTAAACAACACAAACGACATGAACAGAGAACAAAATGTAGCAGTTAGAATAGAGTTCAACGGACAAAATGATTACAATGTAAATACATTTTTAGGGGACTATAATTTTATATTCTATATAGAAAATCCTTTTGAAGAAGAAGGCACTTTTGAAATAAGCGCAGAAGTTGACTGGATCAATCAGCATGAAGAAATTGATGAAAATAACAATTATGCTGTAACAGAAGCAACAATAAAAGATGTGAAAGATTTTGTTTTAATTTTTACTCCTGTGGAACTTGATACTCTTGGAGACTACACTTATAACAAGGATTTGTTTTTTGGTAATTATTATATAAGCAATTTTGACACGTATTTGAAAGATGTTAACAGAATGAAAAATTTCTTGCTTTCCACTTACCCTTTAAGCAACGATCATTTGATAATAATTCCAAAATCAAGCGTTTTTTGTTTAGATAAAACTTGTCCTACAGATGCTAATCATTATGCTGGTAGTCAATTAAGTATTTTCTTGGATGAAATACTAAAACAACAATGGTTAGCAGGACTCCTTTCTGATCCATTAAACTTTGAATATAGAGTTATAGGTGTGGTTCCTAGGAATTGGTTTAAGGATAGAGTTATAGGTTATAATAGTAACTCCGGATATACTACAAGTTTGGCAGAATCTGTTCTTGTGCGTCGTTCAGGCACTATAGAAGTTGCACACGAAGTTGGACATACTATTTGGAATGCTGATTATACTCTGAATTTTTGTGAAGAGTATTATGACCAAAACCAACATAAACAGTATACTTGTGCAAACCCCAATCATCCAGATTGCAATAGTTTCCATTGTTCTAATTATGGGTATCCCCCTGGCATCTGTTTGGGTTATCCCATTAATAATGCTATTTCCGTGAAAGAAAAAAAAGAGTTTACAAGTGTTGATTCAAACCTTTGTAACCCGCAAAACACTTACTCTTATATGGGGACAGGCGATTTTAATCCTCCTAATAGATGGACAACATATGATGAATATCAACATTTATTTTCCGTTTTTGAAATTTCAGGAGGCAGTAAATATTTAGACACAGATATTAATGTTTTGTTATTGAGTGGATTAGTTGATATTAACTTTAATGTTGAATTATATGAGTTTTATGTAACTGAAGGACAAGAATTTGGTTCCTCTGATGGAAATTGTGCTGTAAGAACAATAGACTTTAATTCAATGCCGCTTAACGATTATAACTTTTCAGTTTATTTTTATGAGCGCTCTTTTTATCCTCCTCATGATTCAAACTACTCCCCATTTCTTATTTCAATTCCTTTCTCTGAAGACGTTAATTCTGTCCAGGTTATTTGTAATGGTGAATTGAAAGCTGAAAGGTTTGTTTCTGAAAATTCACCAACTGTTTCTATTATTTCTCCTTCTGAAGGAGAACACTGGTCTGGAGATAATTCAATTGAGTGGGCGGCTAATGATGCAGATGGAGATGATTTAGAGTTTGTGTTGCAGTATTCTGATGATAATGGTTCAACGTGGAATCCTTTGGGAATGCATATAACTGACGAAAATTTCACTTTTGATGTTGGAATGGTTGATGGAAACACAGCATACAAAATCAGAGTTATTGCAACTGATGGAGTGCTAACAGGAGAAGCAGTATCAAACACTTTCTCAATTTTGAATCCTAACATTGAGATTGAACCTTCAAGAGAATGGGATTTAGAAAACATTAATAATTTGCAGAATGTTTCTCAAGACTTTAATATAGTTAATACTGGTAATGCTGATTTGAATGTTTTTGACATGAATGTTTCAGACAATTTAACGGTTACTGGCTTGGTTTTGCCTTTAATTTTAGAGCCAGACGAAAAACAATCATTTAGTGTGGACTTGAATGTTTTGGATATGAATTTAGGAGAATTTAACGAATACATTAATTTGAGTTCAAACGACCCAAACCAGATAATAAAAAGAATTAAAGTTTATGGAACAATAGAAGAAGCTAAACCTG
Source organism: Microcaldota archaeon (assembly GCA_018829335.1). Taxonomy (GTDB): domain Archaea; phylum Iainarchaeota; class Iainarchaeia; order Iainarchaeales; family 1-14-0-10-31-34; genus 1-14-0-10-31-34. The sequence continues at coordinate 14,820 of JAHJUD010000119.1, forward strand.
ATTTCCAGATTACAGCAGACAACATTACTTTTAATCCTGTTTATCCTGAAGAAGATGAAAATGTTGTTGTCAGTGCTTTGGTTGAGAATGTTGGAGACTTGAATGCTGTTGACGTTAATGTTTTGTTTAGTGTTAGGGGAATTGATTCTTTTAGAGTGGGTGAGTATACTGTTGCTTTGTATCATGCTGATTCCGATTCTGGAACAAATTTAGTTGATGAAACTGGAAACCATGATGGTTCTTTTAAGGGTGTCGGGGAGCCTGCTTGGACTGAGAACTCAAAGTTTGGTGTTTCAGCTTTAAGTTTCGATGGAATTGATGATTATGTTAGTGTAGCAGACCATAATGATTTGGATTTAACTGGAGAACTAAGTGTTGAATTTTGGTTTTATTCCAATGGCTGGAACAGTTCTTATCAAGGAATTTTAGCCAAAAGAAGTGTTTCAGCCAACTACGGAACAAATGTCAAGAATACTGCTTTTCAATGGTATTTCAGAGAAGCTGGAGGAAGCTACCAAATACTTGCATTCAGTCCACCATCAGCAGGAACATGGCATTATTTCCTAGGAACATTCAAACAAATTAATTCCACAACAGTTGAAGCAAAAGCATACATAGATGGAATACTACAAGAAGACTCAAATTTGTCTGGAAACCTAAACAATACAGTAAACACTGATGACTTAATTATTGGTTCAAGCACCATAGGATACGAACCATTTAACGGACTAATTGACGAAATCAGAATAAGCAACAGCATAAGAAAACCATTTGAATTTTTAACAGAACATAAAACTATTCCTTTCATTGATGCTAACTCAACTGAATTAATTACATTTGACTGGAATTCAGTTAAAGCAGGAGACTACAACGCTTTTATTACAGTGGATGACGAAAACTTGTTCGACGAAAAAGATGAAACAAACAACCAAGATTATAATTCTGTTACTGTTTGTGTTGACCCGGAACTTTCTTTACAGTTTGAGTTTGATGCCTTAAACGATTTAGGGGAACCTTTTGACTTGAATTTTATTGTAGAAAACAATGGAGCAAAGTTATTGGATGCAAACGCTACTTTAATTCTGCCAGCTGAACTAACTACAACTGACTCATTAACTAAATTAATCGGAGACTTGAATTCACATACTTCAACTAAAATTGAATGGCATGACATTAATTCAAGTCAAGCAGGATTATTTGAAATAATTGTTAATGTGCAAGGAACAAATGCTGATGAAAACTCTTCTGTTTTAACTTCAATAAGACACATTGACTTAAATTTGAATTTGAATGAAAGTGTTCTTCCTGATGAAAGCGGATTAGGCAATTTTAGTACAATAAACTTTAATCCAAACACAACCTATACAGGATTATACTACAATGTAAACATTACCGGCCCAGAAAACCACTCTTACGACGAAAACATTGGCTTACTGCATGCTTCAGAAACAAAAGAGTTTAACATCGAATGGAATGAATGGAAAAACACAGGAAACTATACTGTAACAGTCTCATTATATGACTCTTATGACGATTTGGTTGACCAGAAACAGGATTCATTTGAAGTGATTCCTTATACTCCGTCTTTGTTGGGTTATTATTCAACTGATGGTTTAGAGTTTAATCCAGAGTTTGTGGCTAATGCAGATTATTTTTCTAGTGCAGCAGACGAAAGCAATCAGGTTATGGTTGTGTATTCTTATGATGGTGATTTGAATTTTTCTGTTAGGAATCCTGTTTCACAAGAATGGAGTTCACCACAAAACATTGGCTCTGGAAGTTATCCTTATTTGGTTGCAGACGGAAACGATTTCCATTTAGTTTATGTTGATGATGGAGTTTATTATAGGTTTTATGATGGTTCATGGAGTTCAAGTGAACTGGTTTCTTCTTTGAATTCAGTTGACCCAGTAATAACATTAGATGACGGAATAAAGTATGTTTTGTTTTCGTCTTTAGTTAACGGTAACTATAATGTTTATTTGGCTGGATTTAATGGAAGCTGGAATCCAGAAATAGAGTTAACGCATTGCAGGAACACAAATTGCAGTAATCCTGTTGTGTTAGATGAAGGTTTAGTTGATGGTAAATTGTCTTATGGTTACAGGCAGTATTCAGGAGAAGAGTATTCAACTTTGGATTCTAATTTGATGTTTTCTTTGTTTGATGTAAATTATTTTTATTGGGGTAATGGTGCATGAAAAAAATAATGATGATTCTGGCATTCTTGTTTTTGTTTGGTTTAGTTAATGCTGTAACAACTCCTTTAAGTTTTTATTCAGATGAAACCTGTCAAGGGAATACTTGCACGCTAACTTTTTATGATGAACCAAAATATTATTCCAACGAATCAAATGAATTAACGGAAATTAATTCAAACTTCCAGGTTTCAGAAAAAAGGGAATGGAATTATGAAGTCAATACAGGACATTATTTCATTAAAGCAAAAAATTTAGGGGAATTCCAATTCCAATACAAAGGCGACACAATAAACGCAAAACTGCAAGGAATAGGATTCTATAATACTGAAACAAAACAACACACAATAATTTCAGATGTAAACTTTGGCAATCCAATAATGCAAGGCAATCAATTAATCTGGCAGTTGCCACAAAACTCAACTTACATCATGTATTATGAAAACAGCAAATTCAGGGATGTATTAACTTTAAGTCCACAAATAAAACAATATTTATGGAATCATAAACCAGAAGCATGGACTTTGAATAACACTTTTGTTGGTTTAATTTATTCTTTTAGTTCAAACAGGAATACTACAATAGAAGCAGACGGAGAAAACGTTAACGACTTTGAAACAACAGGAACAGTTTATTTTAAGTTAAATGGGTCGCCGATTTATTCTTTAACTGAAGGCCATGCTTTCCAGCCAGACATGAACCACCAAGATGAAAACGTTTTTGGAAAACAAATCTGGAACAAAATAAAAAAACTACAAGAAAACTACTATTTAGAAATCGTGCCAGCAACAGCATTCAACACAAACTTAAACCAACCACTAATTTTCAATTCAACAATAAACATTCAAGTCAATCAATCATCAGATGACGCAGACGAAAGCAACCTAGGAATAGTTGACACAACAGACACTACAATAAGTTTGGGCGCAGTCATGTGGGGCGGAGGAATACGCTTTCAAAACATTCAAATAGAACAAGGAACAGAAATAACCCAAGCAATACTATCACTAAAAATGTCATACAACTGTGGCTTTATTTGTTACACGCACATTTTCGGAGTAAACGAAGATAATCCTGTAACATGGAGTTCTGGTTTTAAGCCAAGCGACAGAAACCAAACAGATGCAAATTTATCATTCAATGTTTCAGGAACATTCATGCTAAACCACGAATACGCTTCATCAGACTTAAATGCAACACAAATAGTCCAAGAAATAATTAACAAAGGAGATTGGAATTCAGGAGACGCACTAAGCTTTGTATTAGCAGTTGACTCAATAGACAGAACAGACAATTTAGTAGTCTTCACATACGATTCAAGTTACCCTCAACCAGCCTTACAAATAACTTATAACGCAGACTTTGAACCACCACAAACAACAAGCGACATAAATTCAGAATGGCAAAACTTTGACGCTAACATACACTTATTCTGTGAAGACGTAAACCAAGGATTTGGATGCAACAAAACATATTACAGAATGGATATTGACCCTTCAAAAGACATTAATTATAATGACACAAACTTCACAGAATACGATTCAAATGTTTTAATTTCAACAGATGGAAATATTGGAATACAATACTATTCAGTTGACTTAGCAGAAAACACAGAAAACACAAAAGAAGAATTTATTTTGATTGACAAAACAGAACACGTTTTACTAACAGAAAATTATTTACCTTACCCCTCAAATTCAGCAAAAAGTTATTTGAAAATACCTGACGGAAATTTAGTTTTAACTTACTGTTATAATTCAGGTTACCACTTAGGAGACGCATACTTTATTTCATCCAATAACGGCACAAACTGGACTACACCAACACAAATCAATTCAGATTCAGGCTATTGTTCAGGATACTACAGCGAAGACAAAATAGAACCATTCAGAAACGGAGAAGGCGGCATCACTTTAACCATTAATTCCATAAAAGACTTATTCTTCCTCTTTACTGAATGGAACGGCCAAAAAGCATGGACAAAAATACTATACTCAAACCAGACTTGGGGTAATACAACATTAATCAACGGAAACGCAGGGCAAAACCCTTATAGGGATACAATAAGCATAACGACAGATTCAAATAATACAATAAACTATATTATAACACAAAAAAGCGGGTAAAGGAAGTGAAAAAATGAAAGAATACAAAAAAGAATTCATTGAATTTTTAGCTGAAAACAATGCACTGAAATTTGGAGAGTTTACTTTAAAGAGTGGAAGGAAAAGCCCGTATTTTATTAACACAGGAATGTTTAAAGACGGAAAAGGAGTAAGCAAACTAGGTGAATTTTATGCAAAGGCAATCAAAGACAATTTCTCTGATTTTGACGTTTTGTTTGGGCCTGCATACAAGGGAATTCCTTTATGTGTTTCTACTGTAATGAAATTAAATGAGTTAGAATTGAATAAAGGATATGCTTTTAACCGAAAAGAAGCAAAAGACCACGGGGAAAAAGGGAATGTAATCGGAGAAACACTTGAAGGAAAAAAGGTTTTGATTATTGATGACGTGATTACTGCAGGAACAGCAGTAAAAGAAACCATTGAAGTTTTGAAGGAAAACGGCAATCCAAAGATTTCTGGAATAATTATTTCAGTTAACAGGAAAGAAAAAGGTTCAGGAGAAAAAAGCGCAATACAGGAGTTAGAGGAAAGTTTAAGCATAAAAATTGCGTGCATTGTTGACTTTGATGAAATAGCAGAATATTTGCATAACAGAAAAATTAACGGAAAAGTTATTCTGGATGACACAATGCACGAAAAAATGATGGAATACAAAAAAGAATACGGAGTAAAGTGAAAAAAATTAAATAATTTTTACAGGGTAATGTTTTCCTTGATAGGTTAATACTATTTTTGGCTCTAGAGACATAACATTGTTGGATGTGTTAATTGCCATAAGAATTGGAATGTGTGTGTGCTTTGAGGCAATATCATCCCCATGTGATGGCCTGCCAACTTTTGTCAGAGCAGGATGCGTGTGCCAGATTAATTGAGAACTTGTTTTCAAAAAAGGTTGCAACAGAATACTTGACAAACGGGAAAATCTTTTGTAATTAGAATAAACAGGTTTAACCACCCATTCCCCATTAATAAACACAAATTTTGCTCCGCCACAGAATTCTATTAATTTGTTTCCTCCTTTTTGAGAAAGACTGGCAAGGTGAACTGCGTTTTCTTTAGTAATTCTTAAAGCATTTAAATCAACTTTCTGCATAAAAGTATCTAATTTCCTGATTCTTTTAGTAGTTGAAATTCTTTGTTTTAACAGTGTTGCAATTTTTCGTGCATTAACTGCCAAAGGGCTTGAAGCAGTAAAAATTTCAAGTGCATCATGATAACGTGCAAGATTTTCAACAGTTGGGTTTTTGTTAAATCTTTTAAGTTCATTTGTGGCGGTCCTGTGGAGCAATTGCATAGGTTCAAAAGAAACAGAAAGATCAGGTCCTGTTCCGCTAATCTGCAAAAAACCAAAAGCTTCACCAGAAGTTCGCTTATGAGCAACACTCAAAGCTTTGCTTAATTTTCTAAGATCCATAGTTTTTTTTATTCTTGGCACAAAAAAAAGAGAACTAAAACATATTAAATATTTAAGCAGATAGCAGCACATAAGCAAAAAATCTGGATAAAAAGATTACGGTCTACTTTTTATGAAAGAAAAACAAAAAAAAGAGGGATTAAATGAAAAAAATTTTTCTGGCTTTAGACAACCTTGAAAAAAAAGAAATCCTTGAACTAATAAAAGAATTAAAAGAAGAAGTAATGTTTAAAATCAATGATTCTTTCCTTAAATTCGGGCCTGAATTAATTGAAGAAATACATGAATTAGGAGGGGAGGTTTTTTTGGACTTAAAATTCCATGACATTCCAAATACAGTCGGGAACTACGCTAAAGCTACAGCAGAAAAAAAGGTTTTCATGTTTAACGTGCATTGCTTAGGCGGAATAGAAATGATGAAAAAAGCAAAAGAAAGTGCAGAACAAATTTGCAAAGAAAAAAATTTAAGGAAGCCGTTAATCGTAGGAGTGACAATTTTAACAAGCATGGATACACAAGCACTAAAAGAAGAACTAAAAGTGAATTTAAGCGTTGAAGAAATGGTAAAGCATTTAGCATTAAACGCAAAAAAAGCTGGCTTGGATGGAGTCGTATGTTCACCAAAAGAAATTGAATTGGTTAAAAAAGCATGCGGAAAAGAATTTTTGTGTGTTACTCCAGGAGTAAGGCCTGAATACTCTTCAACAGACGACCAGAAAAGAACTTTAACTCCAAAAGAAGCAATACAAAAAGGAGCAGACTTTTTAGTAATAGGCAGGCCAATAATTCAGGCAAAAAAATATGATATGACAAGAAAACAGGCAGCAGAAAAAATCTTGCAGGACATTTTTGAGTGATTAAATGAATTACTCCAAGAAAATGAAGACAAAGTTTATTGACATTGAAGCAGGAAGCCTTATTTCAATAATCCACGAAAAAACAGCAAAAGAATTAGGGTTATTTCACTTGGAAAGAGTTGAATTATTTAATCCAAAAAACAAGAAAAAAATTGTAACAGTAATTGACACAACAGATTCAATGGTAAAAGAAAAAGAAATAGGCTTATTTAAAGACGTAAAAAAAGCTTTAGGTTTAAGGAAAAAAACAGAAATAATTGTTACTCCTGTTTCAGTTCCTGAAAGTGTAAAGTATATAAAGAAAAAAATGGACGGGAATTCATTAAATGAAAAAGAAATAAAAAAAATAGTTGAAGATATAACAAACAATTCTTTGTCGCAAATTGAAGCAAGCGCTTTTGTTTCAGCAGTATACATTCACGGCTTTGATTCAGAGGAAACAATTGCAATGACTAATGCTTTGGTTGCAGGCGGAAAAAAATTAAACCTGAAAAAAAAGTTTGTTGTAGACAAGCATTCAATTGGAGGAATAAACGGAAGGGCAACAATGATTGTGGTGCCAATAATTACATCTAATGGCTTATTCATGCCGAAAACTTCATCTAAAAGCATTACTTCAGCTGCAGGAACAGCAGATGCAATGGAAGTATTGGCGCCAGTTGAATTAAGCATTAACAAAATAAAGTCAATTACAGAAAAAATAGGGGGAGTGATTGCATGGGGCGGAGGCCTTAATTTAGCGCCAGGAGACGATAAAATAATTACAATAGAACACCCGTTAAATTTAGATCCTCAAGGCCAGGTAATTGCTTCAGTCATGGCAAAAAAAGTAAGTGTAGGCGCAAAATTTCTTGTAATAGACATTCCTGTAGGATTATACACTAAAGTAAAAACAAAAGAAACAGGGGAAACAATGGCAAAAAAGTTTTTGGAAGTATCAAAAAAAATGGGAATAAAAACAGAAGTTTTGTTAACTGATGCAACAAAAGCAAACGGCCCTGCATTTGGTGCAGCATTAGAGGCAAAATATGCAATGGAAATACTTGAAGGAAAAGTATATGATAATTTAGCAGAAAAATCCTGCCAGTTAGCTGGAGCCTTATTTGAATTAACAGGAAAAAGCAAAAAAGGAAAAGGATATGAAAAAGCAAGAAAAACACTTGAATCAGGTAAAGCCCTTGAAAAAATGAAGGAAATAATTAAAGCCCAAGGAGGAAAAACTTTTTCTTCAGAAAAAATAAAATTAAGCTCAAAAAAAATTGAAGTGAAATCAGAAAAAAAAGGAAAAATTGAAAGAATTGACTTAAAAGAATTAAAAGAAATTGCAAGAACTGCAGGTGCGCCGACAGACAAAAAAGCCGGGCTTTTATTAAAAGTAGAAGAAGACGATGAAATAAGAAAAGGACAAATATTGTTTGAAATCCACGGAGAAAATTCAAGAAAACTTGAAATAGCAAAAGAAAGGGCAATACAAAATTCTCCAATAAAATTAGGCGAAGTATTAATAGAAAAAATCAGCTGAATGTTCAAGCAAAAAATTAAATAATAAAATGAAATCAGCTGATCAGATTGTTAATTCATTAAACAATTCAATGAAATCTGTTGTTTCCATTAAATAAACTTTTTCATTGAATTTAACTGAATGTATTTTCTTTTTTATTTTTTGTTTTGTTTTTCGGTTTAACTTCATTAAAGGAATTGCTTTGCTTAAAGCAGAAATAAAAACCCTGTTCTTGAACCTGAATAAAGCCTTGATGAATTCAAGGAATTCTTCTTTGTTTTTTATTCTGGTTTTATTCTTTTTGATAAATTTTACCAGAAAATAATTGCCGGAAACAGAAGGAAAGAAAAAATCCGGTTTAACTTCAGTTACTTCTTTTGCCTCAAAAAAAGCATCAGAAAAAACTGAAAGAAAAGAGTACTCTGAAAAACCCGGTTCAGCTAAAATTTTTTCTGCTGCATCTTTCTGCAAAAGAAATACAATTAAATCAAAATCTAAAACAAGAATCTTCGGGATGACTTCATTTGAGGTCCCCGGAGGAAAAAAAGAAAAGCATTTATTTGATTTAATTTTTCCCTTAAAAGAAAGAAAAGAATCAGACTTGATTTTTAATTCGTTTTCAAGCAAAGGAATAAGCTGTTTTCTTTCTTCAAAAACTTCAAGTCTTGCATGAGATAATTTTCTTGCAACAAAAAATTCTCCTGCAAAAAGTTCTGCAATTGAATCATTTTTTTTGAATTCAAGAAACAAAAGTATTTCTTCAATTAATTTTTCTTTTATTATGAAATGCGTTCCAGACCCTTTTTTAGGGTAAAACCTGTATTTTGAAACCAGATTATTCAATTCAATAAACAAATTCATTGAAATCAGCGAAACTGTCTTTCTTCTCTTGCAGGAGGCCTTGCAAACAAATAATATTTTAGTTTTGGATCCTCTAATTCAACTAAAATTCTTTTTGCAATCAGCTTTGCGGGATTAGGCATTAAATGCACTCTACTGGAAATTTCTTCAAAAGAATCAAAAGGTTTTGATTCCCTTTCCTTTAATAATTCAAATAAATGTTTTTTTCCTAAGCCTGGAAGCAATTCAAGCTGATGCATTCTCAAAGAAACAGAACCAGACTTATTAAAAAAATCAAGGAATTTTTGGGAATTGTCTTTTACAATTAATTCAATTGCTTTTTCTATTTCTGAAATTGAAGTATTAGTTAATTCTTCAAAAGAAACTCTTCGTTTAATAAACTGGATTTTATCTCTTTTTTCTTTTCCAATATAAACTTTTTCTAAAACCTTTAAAGAAGAATTAGGCGTAACTTCCAGTAAAGTAAAATGTTCAGTTCCAATTACTTGAGCCATAGGCTCTGACTTGAAGCTGCTGCTCTTGCCTGTAGGTAAATAATCTAAAACTATTGCGTATTCCTCGTTCGGCATAACCTAACAACTCCATTTTAATCTCTACTTTATTATTTTTTTGTTTTAGTCTGTTTTGGTTCTTCTGAAACATAATAATCTTTAACCGTTTTAATTATTTTTTTCATATCTTCGTCTGAAATCTTGACTTTTTTTGATATAATTAATGAAAGGATTTCCTCGTTTTGAGGCAATAAATCTGTAATCTTTATTGCAATTTCTTCAGTCATTCCTTCAATTTTCATTAAGTCTTCAATTAATTTTTCTGCTTTAGCCCTGGTGATCTTTGAAAACTTGTCTGCATACTTTAAAGTCAAAGTCTGCTCGTAAGTTAATTCTCCTTCTTTAGCTATTTCCTTTAACATTTCTTTTACTTTAACTAAAGGAA
>JAHJUD010000120.1 GCA_018829335.1 Microcaldota archaeon
AATGGACCTTGTTCTACAGGAATAGGGCACTGCACTGAATTCAATATGCTGAACATTATCATAAACATTATTCTTGTAAGCATTATTACAGGAGCAGTAACCATAGGAATAACAACATTAAAGACAAAACCAAAAGACTGGGTTTAAAGCATTGGTTTCAAATCGGATTTGTGTCTGGAACACAAGTTGGCGTTCCGCCAACTTTTTCGCATTTTTGTTTTACAGGGCAACCGCAGTCCCAACATTTTTCAACTAATTCTCCGTTATCACAGTAAAATGGTTTAGTTTCACTGCATTCTTCATATGGAGTTGCATCTGAACAAAAAGGAGGCTTTGTGTAAAGCCCTGTTCTATAGTAATCATGATTATATACTGGCCACTCCATATTATTTGGGTTATATTCAGCCAGGGTGTTAAGTATAGCTGCAAAGCCTGCATAAGAACCTATATAATTTGTTGCCGAGCCAACAACCCCTATTTGTAAATTGTTATTAACGCCAAGATTACCAACAGCAATTTGGCTTATTTCACTGCACACGTTTTCTGGGTCAACTATTTCTTTAGAATAATCTAACGCAATTGAACCATCAATATTAAATGCAACTAGTTCACAATTAGGTTTTCCAACTAAAACTTCTGGTTGATTGTCTCCATCAAAATCAGCAATTATTGGAAAAGTTAAAAATCCATTACTATTTAAAACTGGCCAATTATCATTTAAGGGTTCTCCATTATGATGCCATGCATAAAGATTGCCATTATTAACTGCAACAAAAATTTCTAAATCTTCATCACCATCAATGTCTGCCAAAGAAGGACCAAAAGCTGGTTTAGTGCCATAAACATTTTTTGGCCATCCAGTAGCTAGATTCCCATCGTGATGATAAAGATATACTTCATTATTGCCATAGCTATAAGCCACAAATATTATTTCTAAATCTCCATCTTGATCAAGATCCCCTAAAACAGGAGAAGTAGAAACATCTTTATTGTCAAAAGAAAAGGTTGTTCCAAAATCAGAACCATTTGCTCTAGTTGTAATAATTTTTGATTTATGAGACCAAGTAAAAAATGAAGTTACTATTTCTTTTAAATCATCTCCATCAAGATCTCCAATTGAAGAAGTTGTTGCTCTATCATAAAATCCGTCTCTGCTCCATAAAAGTGAAGCTTGAAAGTTAAAAGTGCGCAAAGAAGGAATTCCTTCTTTAAAATTATCCACAATAATGTCAAGAACTCCTTCTCCACTTACATCAGTTAAAGAAGATCCTGCATAACTGTAATTATTAATATGCCAATTTTCTTTAGTTGTTCCATCATGTTCAATAACATACAACTTAGAATTGCTTGAAAAAGGACCTGACCGACTGGATACAATAACTTCTGGAAAATTATCTGAATCAATATCTCCTGCAGTAATCAGATTATTCAAAGAATCTGGTGTTGTATCATGACTCCAAATAAAATGTCCATCAAATGTATAAGCAACTATTTTGGATACATAAGGCAAAGATAATAAAATTTCATCAATTCCATCTCCAGTTAAATCTATAAAAGCAATAGACCCAACAAGTTGATTAGGAATCCACCCCTCATAATGCTCGTTAATTAATTTTGGCCATCCAATATCAGAGGTAACAGCATAAGTAAAAGATTCTGTGCTATTGAAGTTATTGTTTTCTATGTCAGCATAGGTTAACAAAAGATCAAACTCAATTTCGTGTCCAGGAAAAGCAGATTCATCTAACTTCACTGAAAAAGGAACTGTGTTTTGTTTGACGCCCAAAGAAGTAATGTCACCATAACCAGAAGTTCCTTGAATAATAGTAATATAAGGATCAGAGCTTGTTAATTGTGCTTGCACTGAATAAGCGTTTTCCCATTCATTTTTTAATGAAACAAAAAGGTTGACTGTTTCTTGTGGTTCAAAGTAATTGTTTGGCCATAACGAGTTTTCATCATTTAATATTAATTTGTAATAAACTGGTTTTGGTCGTGATTCAGTAGTTAACGCAGCATATGCATTTAGTCTTCCAGTTCCAAGTTTTCCTTGATAATCTGGATTGATGCTTTCAATATTATCTGTTGTATATTTTAATTGACCAAAAAGAACGCCTGGAGTAAAATCTGGATTTTGTGAAAGTAAAAGCCCGGCAACTCCTGCAACCATTGGGGAAGCCATTGAAGTTCCTGCTAAACCCACATATTTTGAATTATTCTCTGAGAAACCGCAAACTCTTCCATCAAGAGCATTCCATAAATAACCATCAGATATTGTTGAAAGAATAGATATACTAGGAGGAAATATACATCCGAGTACAGGAGAAGAACCAGGAACACACACTGATTCACTACAATAATATCCTTCTTGGCAGTCAATTGCTTCTGTTTTTACTTTTATTCCAGCACAATAAGCTTCTGCTACTGCTGAAAGATTATAACAGCTATCCCAAACAGCAATTCCTCTTCCAAAATTGTCTTGTCCAACTGCCAATCCTTTTACATATAAATCGCCATTATCTGAATCATTGCAAGAAGTTGGAGTATTACAAGCACCATTAGAACACCCATCAGAGCATTGAAATTGTGTGCTTTCAAATTCATAACCTTTATAACAGGAAGCTTCATCTACACAACTGTACTCCATAAGAGTTTGGCTATCAACACAATAATCTGTGAATGACGTTTCATCAGGCAGAGTTACTGTTCCATTAATAAAAAAACTCCTTTCTAAACCAAATTGTTGATCTCCATAAATCTCAACATCAGTATCACTGCATCTTTCACAAGTTAGACACTCTTGCCAACCAGCGCATTTGTCAGGACCTTCCCCAATAACTTTCAGGCATTCCCAGCGATCATATGGAACTTCAACACCCAATCTACATTCAGTATGCGTTGGTTGAAGATATTTATCCCCTCCTGGAGCAGATAAATCTATCCAATTACCATAATTTGAGTAAGATGCTTTTTTATCTTTATTATCTGTTGCCGCAACAGTTAAAACATTTTCATAAGCAGCCGGATAAAACAAATTATCAGTATCAGAATTTCCTGCAGCTGCAATAAATAACACTCCATTTGATATTGCGTCATCTATTGTGTCCTGTAATGCTTGAGAGTAACCACCGCCACCCCAACTGTTATTTAGAATTCTTGCACCATTATTAACAGAATAATCTATTGCAGCAATAGCATCTGAAGTATAACCTCCTCCTTGTTTATTCATGAATTGAACTGGCATTATTTTACAGTTTTGACATGCTCCTGCAATTCCCGCGCTATTATCTGTGACTGCTGCCGCAACTCCTGCACAATGAGTTCCATGTCCATATTCATCCATTGGATCATTATCCCATTCTTTTGGAATCTGACACCCCCCAAAAACATTAAACTCTTCGCAAGTTGAAAAATCATAACCTAAAACATCATCAATAAAACCATTATTTTCATCATCAATTCCATTGTTAGGAATTTCTTCTGGATTAACCCAAATATTAGCTTGCAAATCTGTATGGATATAATCAACTCCAGTATCAATTATTGCAATTATTACTTCTTCTGATCCTTCTTCAATGTCCCATGCTTCTATTGCATCAATGTCTGCATCGTTTGTTCCTCCTGTTTGGCCAGTATTATTTAAAGTCCATTGATAACTGAAAAATGAATCGTTTGGAATTGAGAATACTTCTACTTTATAATCAAGTTCAACATATTCTACATTAGGGTCTCTTTCATATTCTTTTATTATTTCTTTAATATCTTGCTCTGATTCAACCTTTATTACAAAGATTCTATTCAAACCTGATTTACTAACAGCTCTAGATTTTTTAATAACCTTCTTGGCTTCAATAATATTATGTGTGTCTTGCTTCGCAGAAATATCTCTAACATAAATAAGCACTTCTGCTTCTGAAGTGATTTTTGATTGTTCTGTAAACTTCACCAAAAACCTGTCAGACGCATACTGAATCTCTTGCTTTTCCCCAAAACCCAAAAAATCTTCATCGGTTTTAGATGACTGATAAATAGGAACTTGTTCACAAGAACCATTAATGCATTCCTCCTCAAACTCGCATAAATTTCCTTCATCAACTTCTTTATCACAATCATTATCTATCGCATCACAGATTTCAGTCAAAGGGCTACAAGATTGAGTATCTTTAGGCAAAGTTTTTATTGCTCCGCCAACTGAATCTTGAGTGCATCCACTAAACATTAAAGCAAACGCAGTTAACAAAATCAAAAAAACTTTCTTCATTTTTTATCTCCTCTACTTTTAAATTTATTATAAACCCATGCAATAAGGCATGAAATAATATACCAGAAAAAAGCATGAAGCGCCATGACGCTCAAAAGTATAATTAGTTTTATAGGCCCAGCAGGAATTGATTTTGCACCTATTTCATCCAAAAAAGGAAGAACTCCTAAACCCAAAGGCAAAAAAAACACTCCTAACGAAATAAGAATTTCTGGTAAAATAGACAAGTCCTCAAGCACAATCAACAAAAGCCCTAAAAAAAATGCGAAAAAAACGGTTAATACAATTTTTGTAGGATTTGGTCTAAGAAATTCTTTCCATCTCATGTTTAAATATAGTTTAAAGTAGTATTTATGTTTTTGCTTGATTTAAACCTTGTTTAAAAAGTCCTTTTTAGAGGCTTTTGTTTAAAAAGTCGTTCTCTTACTTAAAATCATTTGCATTGCTTTTTCTTTCCTCTAAAAAACTTTTTCCAGACTTCACAAGTGCATTGGAAGTGTTTGGAAAAAAATGTATTGGTACTTCAAAAAGAACCCGCAAGAATATTTTGAGCATTACCATAAGAGAAGTAATGTTGAATCAGTTTTCAATATGATTAAACAAAAATTCGGTGATTCCTTGATGACAAAAAATTTAACTGCAAACTTCAATGAAATGCTCTGCAAAATATTATGCCATAATATCTGTTGTTTGATTTCAGCTTATTACAAATTTAATATTGAAACGAGTTTTTGCACACAGGTGCATAAAACAGGCAAAATTTCAATAAAGTGCTAACTTTTTAAACAAGCCCCTTGATTTAAATTTCATCTTCTTCGCTTGTTGCATTAGAAGATTCTATTATTGTTCCGCTGAATTCATGGCCTTTAACTGCATTCTCAAAGTTTTCAAGGTCCTGCATATTCAAAACAAAAGTAGTTATTTTGCTTCGATTTAAAATCATGCAGGTAAAAGCATCCAAAATCATGTTTTCTCCAGGAGAACGCGAATCTGCCCGAGGAAGCAGTTTCATTAATTTTTCATGAGACATTCTTGGAATTAATCTTGCT
>JAHJUD010000121.1 GCA_018829335.1 Microcaldota archaeon
GCATAGACTTGTACTGTGTATTGAATTAAACCAGTAAAACTGTTTAGACTGATTTTTTTATTAAACTTTTTTTCGAAAAAAAGTTTAGGCTCAGAGTTGAGTTAAATCCACATCTTAATATTCAGCTGGTGTTAACCTCATTAAAACCATTGAGCGTTATAGGTAATAATATTATTTTTTAAGGCTCATTTAAGCCTCTTTTAATGGAATTGACTTAGCCTTTTTTAGCTGTGAAAATTCCATTGGCCAGTATTCAATTTCCAATTCACAACCATCTTCAAATTTATCTTCAATAAGCTCTGCTGAAATGCTAATCTTAAAATATCTATTATCTGTAAAAACTACTAAACTTGATTCTTGCACTCCATCATTTTCCCTAAAACCAATAATTGCAGTAGAAATTGGTTCACGCTTGGCTTCACTATTAATCTTCGAACAGTTGAGGTACACAGGATAACTGGAGTCCAAATTAACAGGTAGCTGCCCAACATTATATATCCAAAAAGTATATGTTATATCTAACCCCTTATGAAACTCCAATTCTTCTTCCCCTGAATTTGTTATAAATGTGCCGTCCAAAACAGGTTTTGCAATGCCTGAATTTTCTGTAGCAACCCTAAGACCATCAGTTGCTAATACAAGAGCCAATGTAAAAAGCACTAATGCTATTGTTGCAAATGCTTGGATAACTGGTGCGTTTTCTTTGATAAGGAGGAATACTCTCCGCAATGTATCTTTTTTACCCATCTTAACCATTTTTAAGTGGACTCAGTGTTGAGTTAAATCATCATTCTTGCGTCAGCAGGTGTTAACATCTTCATAGTCCGATAAAATTAGCTGATGAAAAGAATATAACTTTATTCAATTCTTTTGCTTTAAATTTCTTAAAAAAACTTTCCTTTCCTGATTTGTTCTTGAATAAAACTGATTGATTTGAAGTCATTTTCAAATCCTTCAATAATTCCTAAAACACCCAACACTGTAGGAATTATTTTCAGTAATGTTTCTGTAGAACAGAAAAATCCAGGACACAGTGGAATAACCTGAAATAGTATGTTTAAAAGATTTTGAATAATATTAATTGGCGAAGGAATTGCAACATAAATTTCCATTATTACTATAATAATAGCAGTAATTATTCCTCTTGATTTCCTTTGTTTAAACATCTTCATTGCCCAAATAAATCTGTTGTAATGTTATTAAATTTTCATTTGACAACTAATTAAAACAGTTTGAAAGATAGTGCATCGGCTATTGGCTTGCCTAACAAACCTGCTTTTACAAGGTCACCAGTATCTAATAATTCAATTTCATTTGCGAATCCGAATCTTGAAAACCAGTTTATGAAAAAATCGAACGGTTTTTCTCCATTGGATTTTGCTAGTTTTTTTATTGCTTCGTCAATTTTCTCAATTTTTTCCGAATATGTTATTGCATTGAATTCATTAGTGCCAGTCATAATAATTGTATATGCCATATACTGGAGAGCGCCCCCATCTTTTTTTGCTGGAAATATTTTTTGTCGGAATCCTTTTACTAAATCAACTTTGTTGTTTACTAAACAATGTGCAACAATAACTTCCTCCAGCCCTTTAATCAAATCTGCATTTTCCAAAAGTTTATTTCTTACTATTGAAGAAGAAAAAAAGAAATCATAGAATTTTTTTTGGTTTTCCGTAAGCTTTAAACCCTTGCTCTTAGTCCAATCAAAAAAGAATTTATTTGTTGCTATAAAAACAAAAACTCTCTTTCTTCTTCTTGGCAGTTTTTTCTTTTCTGGAAGTTCTTTGATGTAATCGTTTCCTTTGAAAGCTCTAACCCATTGTCTAATTATAGGTTCTGAATAACTCTTGTCTTGAAATCTTAATTCTATTAATTCTTCAGAGCTTATTGGTTCTGCTAGAATTCTTCTATAAATATTCCTTCCAGAGCCCTTGGGGTTGCAAATAACTTTGAAAGGATTGTGCTTGAATTTTTCTATTATTTTTGTAAGCCAAAGTGTCTTTTCTTTTGCCATAAAAACCATTTTTTGAATCCTTAATTTTTTTTGGAATAAGATTAATATATTCCAGAAAAGAAGAATATTTAAGCTTAAAGGGATTTAGATGACTGACAAAATTACTTTATTGTATAGTAAGACACTTGACCGGCAAGGGACAAGCCTTGCTATTATTGAATGTATGGCTAGTGCCGGCGATGTTCTAGACTTAAAGGCAGTTCCAGAGCTAGCGTTTACTGAAGTCTTGCTGATTTCAGTGTATCCAGAACAGTGTGTTAATGTGCCTGATGATTCTGTTGAATGGGATAGTGCTGGACATTTAGTTTTTGGCAGCCCTAAGGAGCAGACCAAGAGAATTGTTTTTGTTTTGGGAAGGCGGATTGAATGAGTCCAGAACAGGAACAGCAAAAGTTGGTTGTTAGGCCAAATGACCTTGGCTACTATTTTACTAAAAAACAGAAATTTATTCCAAAGAAACTAGGGGATGACATTCTGCAATTTTTGAAAATAAAAACTGTTCGAGATAGTGAAGAAGTCTTTGTTTATGAAAATGGTGTTTACAAAAAAATGGGTGTTTCCTACATTAAAGAATTAGCTAATGCTTGGCTAGAAAACACTGTTAGAACAAATATGGTGAATGAAGTTGTTGCTTATGTTCAGCGAGCAACTTATGTCAAGGAAGAGGAACAGAATAAAAATCTAGTGAATCTAAAAAATGGGTTGTTTGATATTGAGAAGAATGTTTTGCTGCAGCATTCGCCGGATTATTTTTTTATTTCACAGTTGCCATTGAATTATAATCAAACTGCTGATTGCCCAAAAATAAAAAAATTTCTTAGTGAAGTATTAGGGCCTGATAACATTACGCTCATACAGGAACTGTTTGGCTATTGTTTATATGCGGATTACCCCATAGCAAAAGCCGCTTTTTTCTTTGGAGAAGAATCGACCGGAAAAAGCACTTTGTTAAATATATTTGAAGCTTTTTTAGGAAAAGAAAATGTTTCAGCTATTGCACTGCAGGAATTAAATCATAGATTTAGTAAGGCTGAACTTTTTGGAAAACTAGCAAACATCCATGCAGACTTGCCTGATGATACAGTAACAATGACTGACACTTTCAAAATGCTTACCGGAAATGATTTAATTAAAGGAGAAAAAAAATTCAAAGACCCATTTTACTACCACAACCATGCAAAACTATTATTTTCAACAAATAGGCTACCAGAGGTAAAAAATGCACGGGGAGATTATTTCAAAAGAATTTTATTGATTGAATTTCCTAACAAATTTGAAGGAGAAAAAGCAAAAACAGGATTAATAAAAGAAATTACTGTTCCTGAAGAATTATCTGGCCTGTTTAATTGGGCGTTAGAAGGATTGCAGCGCTTATTGCAACAAGGTCATTTTTCCGGCGAAAAAACAACTGACGAAATTAAGGAAAATTATTATGCAATATTAAAAACCCAAGGATCAGGTATACCGGAACCATCTATTAGCACATTTATTGCTGACAGGATTGAACTTGCTGAAGGAAGCCTTCTAACCAAAGAAGAAACTTATAAAACATATGTTGATTTCTGCTCCAAAAAAGGACTGCCAAAGGAATCGCTGAATTTATTCTGCAGAAGATTAAAAAAAAGTGGATTTGGAGACAAGTATCCTAAAATTGGAGAAAAACAAAAATGGTGTTGGATAGATGTCAGATTAAAGTCAGAACAAAAGGACAACAAACTAGATTTTTGGGAGTAAAAACGGCATGAAGCATATTAAGGATTTTTTCAATTATTTATTAATTTTTTTAGCTGCTAAATTGTTTCTTAAAAATAAAAAATAACCTTAATATACTTAATACAAAAATTTTGTTGGAGGCGAAATGAGTGAATGAACCTGCAAACAAAAGACATGTCTTCACCTCTGAAGAATGCAGGAGAGGAGGACAAGCCAAAAGTGAATGGAAGAGCTTTATGTGCCGGCTCAACCCTCTCAGGCGTGGAAAATACGCGAAAGTTTGGTGACCCTAATTTAGTTTATTGAATATGTTGTGTTTTAATAAAGAATGAACAAAAACCCCTTGGCTTCGTCCCTAGCAAAAATACTTATTTATTCCAATAGCTTGGTATGGAAAAAACAATTTTTCCGGCGTTGCCGCTTGTGAACACAATCCTTGATTTATGTTTTCTTTTGCCTGGGCTTGTTTGACGGTTGTTTATTGGATTAGCTATTAGTCAAACAGGTTTTTTGCCCAACCAATTTGTTGAGTAAATACTTGTAGTATGCCTTGATTTACGTTTCCATATAATCCTTTGTTGTTTCCTGGTTTTAAGTCAAGGATTTGACTCCAAGAACAACCAAAAACCAGTTGGGTTTCAGTCGTGTTTGGGCATTTATCTTCTAAATTTGGCACTCCATCGTTGTCATCGTCTTGAATTGGCGGGTTAATATCATTAACTGTAACATTAATTTGCTGGCTGTCTTCAAAGAATCCATCGCTTACAGTTACAGTAAAAATATAGTTTCCGCTGTCAGAGTCAGTTGTATTCCAGACAAAACCATTAAAGTCGTCATTCCAGGCAAACCTGTTGTCGTCAATAGAAAAAGTTAATTCATCTAAATCTTCATCTGAAGCAATAGGGATTATTTGAACTTGTTCTAATTCATTTACTGTAATATCATCAAAAGCTTCTAAAACTGGCGGAGCATTAAAAGTAAAAGTTAAAGGATAATAATCTCCATTCTTTAAAATGTTTCCATCTGCAGTATAAGGGACTTCTGTATCTCCTATTCCATCTCCATCCAAGTCTTCTCCATTATAGTCTGACCAGTAGTTTCCTCCAATAAATGGTCCTCCAATAATGTTTGTTTCAGGAGTTTTAGTAATGCTCCATTTATTTGCACTTACACTTGTTTCAATTGCATTAATCGTGTTGTCAAAATAATTGTTATAGGTTAAATTGTTTTTTACTGTTGGACCATAATGCATTCCATAAACATTGCCTGTAATTATATTTCTTGTTATTGTATTCCAATTTGGATTGGCTAACATGAAGATTGCATCATAGTTTCCAGTTATATTGTTGTCTGAAACTGTGTTGTAATGAGTTTCATAGTTTAAGTGAATTCCTTTGTTGTTGTCTGTTATTTGATTATTAGAAATAATGTTGTTTCTGCTTAATTTTAAGAAAATCGCTCCATTGTATGAGCTTTGAGGAGCAAGGCCATTGAACTCCAATAGATTATTCACTAAAAAACTGTTGTGGCAGTTGTCTAATCTGATGCCTGTTTCTCTGTTGTTGGAAACCGTGTTATCTGATATTGTATTGGAATTGCATTGCAATGTTTCTCCATAAGCCCGTGCAGCAAGATTAATTCCAATTCTATTGCCTGAAACAGTATTGCCTGTAAAAGTGTTGCCTGTGCCTATTACTTGTTTTATTCCTGTATGAAATTCACTAATAATGCAATTCTGCACAGAGACATTGTTAACATCGTTAAGGTAAACACCATACCAGTTATTTGGACCATCTATTGTATGCCCATTACAATCCAAAGTAATACCATTCGTGCTGATAATAATGCCGTCTCCAGGACAATCCAATAAATCCTCAGTTAAAACAGTATCTTCAGTTATTGTGTCTCCACAGTACACAGGATTTATTTCAAAGTTATCATAGTCTGCATGAATGGTTTCTCCGCCCCATGTTTCAAAACCTACTTCAAAAGGAGGTTCAGTTGAATGTTCTTCTCCTCCATAAAACCAAGTTGTAATTGGCATTTCTTCAAAGTAAATTGAATCATCAGGTTTGATAACAGTAATATCAATTCCAGTTTCCTTGAATTTTAATTTTACATGATATAAGCCAAATTCATTTCCTGCTGCAAACTCTTGTCCATTGTATCCAATTGATCCCCCACCCCAAGGAACTAAAGAAGCTCTGTCTAATGGACCATTATCAACAAAAATTACTATTGCTCTATTTCCTGTTCCAGAAATATAATTTACATCATATTCTAAAGTTTCTCCAGGCAAAAAAGTATGCTCAATCAAATGCAAAACAGTTCTCATATCTCCAGCACTAAAATTTGCTGTATGATAATTTTCTTGAATTAAATCTACAAAATGCTCTTCAGTTAAAGGTTGTCCTTCAGGATCCTGTGCTTCCAACCATTTGCTTGAATCCAAAACACCAGAAGAAAAATCATCGTAAACAAAACCAAAAACATTATTTAAAACAAATATAAAAAACAGTAAACTCACAAATATTCTTTTCCTCATTAAATAACCCCCTCTCTTTTAATGAAATTAAATGATTTTCTATAGAACAACTCCTAAAAATGTTTCTTTTTAGGTTTACTCTATTTTCTTTTGCCTATGCGTGCTTGCTGGTTGTTTTTAGGATTTGACGTGTGTGATTTGGTTAAAGTTACTTTTTTAATAACCTTTGCCGGATTCGCTGCCTTTGCTTCCCAAGTAGTTTTTTGTGAACAATGCTTTTTCTACTTCTCTGCAAGTCAAACCAGTTTCTTTTGAAATTTCTCGAAGTTCTTCAAAGAAACGGAGCAAGGCTTTTGTGGTGTTGTAATCTTTAGATTCTGTTTCTTTACCGAATAGTTCTCGCCAAGCGTGAATATCAAAAACCCCATATTTGTTTGGGTTGTAGAATGTTAAGACTACACTTGTAACAGCATTACCAAATCCTTTAATTGACTTCAAAACTTTTATTTTTTCCAAATCAAGGTCTTCCCTACTTTTAAATGCTTGTTTTGTCTTTTCAATTATACACAAATCTGGTTCTTTTCCTATCAAATTTAGCTCTCTTTTCAATCTTCCTTGCATTGTCCCAAACTTCCAATGTAAAAGTTCAATTATTTCTTCTTTATTTGCAAAACCTTGCGTTTGAAATTTTTTTGTTAAATTTTCTTCTATTTCTTTTTCTCCACGCTGTTCTGTTTCTGAATATCGATTTATCCAGTATTGTAGCTCTTTTTTGTCCAATTCATACACCTTACTGTTTTTTGATGTATGAAGAGGGCTGCAAACACATTTTAACTATTGCCTGTCAGGCAATAAATGTATTTATTGAGCAATAAAGAAATCATTTCATGAATGAGGTTCAATTAA
>JAHJUD010000122.1 GCA_018829335.1 Microcaldota archaeon
TTTGGAACTTGAAAGGTTTGGTTTTGAGTTCAGTGCTTTTGGTTTTGCAGGAACCCACTTACACTTTGCTGTCAATGTTCCGGAAAAGTATTCAGTGAGAACAGCTAAAGGAATGCTGAAATCATGGTCAGCAAAAAATGTTTTCAAAGAAAAACCAAACTTTCGCAAACTCTATCCAAGAGGAAGTTTCTGGAGTGGCTACGAACATCATCAAGGATTCGGAGCAGACCAAGCAGCAGCACTAAAATATATTAAAAACCAAGCACAACATCACAACGTGCAAGTAGTGCCAGATGTTACACCAAACTGATACTCCGTGCCCAAAGGGCGCGGAGAACAATCCGTGGGGTCATAGGGGCAAAGCCCCTATTGTCATTCTTTCATGTGTTTTATTGCTCCTGCTTGTGTCTATAATATATACTGTTGCCGCTTCTTTTGGAACAGCTTTTCTTCTGATTAATTCTTCTTTAAGGATTTCAACAGAAGGATTTGTTATATTGTTGTTTCTGTTTGAAGGAGTCACAAAATATTTTAGTTTTCTTCTTCCAAAAGTCGACCTGATTTCATTTAGTCCTCTTACTGCCTCAAACAACGGTCTCATTCCCTGCCCGACAAAAAGAAATGTTGCTTTTTCTGTTTTTCCTAATTCAAGAAATTGTTCAGCACTTCTGAAAATAGGATTGACAAAAATTCTGTATGGTTTAATTCCTTCTTTGCTCATTGCCTTTGGGGTTTTTTTTAAATTTTCGTGTTCTAAACCAAGCTTTGAAGCAATTAATCTTCCCACTTCTTCAATCCTTTTTCTTCGTGCTTTTGAAGAATTCCATTTAATGAACTTTCTTACCGGTTTTCTCACATATATTATAAGAAAACGCAAACTATTTAATTAACTTATTTCATTTTATTACAGAGATTATGGCAATTGATTTAGGTGAAACAAAATCTGTTGTAGGCAGAAGCCTTTCAGATTTAGAAAAACATAAAGAACGAGGAACTGCTTACATTGGAAAAATTGTTATGAGTTCTGGCGAGAGGCCTGTTTTAGGAAGAAAAATTTTAATGGATATTGCAAAGCCTCATGTGATTTTAATTTGTGGCAAACGCGGAGGCGGAAAGTCATATGACATCGCAGTTTTACTGGAAGAGTTTGCAAGACAGCCTCCGACCATTAGAAAAAGGATTTCAGTTATTGCAATTGATACTGTGGGCATATTCTGGACTTTAAAGTTTCCAAACAAAGAAGAAAAAGGAGAATTATTTAACTGGGATTTAACTCCAGACAAAACTGATGCCCGAGTTCTTGTGCCAAAAGGAAAGCTTTCTTTTTATAAAGAAAAAAAGATTCCAGTTGACGGCGCATTTACAATTAAAGTTTCTGAATTAGAATCAGAGGAATGGCTTGCATTGTTTGGTTTAACCTGGAAGGAACCTGAAGGAATTTTACTTTCAAGAATAATTGATGAAATAAAAGAAAAGCTTGGAACTTTATATGATATTCCAAAAATTATTTCTGTAGTTGAAAAAGACAAGGATGCAGACAAAAGAGTTAAAGAAGCAGTAATTGGAAGATTAAAGGTAGCCAAAAGCTGGGGCTTGTTTGAAAAAGAAGGAACAAAAATTAAAGACCTTGCAGAGCCAGGAAAAGTTACAATAATTGATGTTTCTGCTTACAGGCAAGCAATTGGAATGGAAGGAACAAGAGAAATCATTGTTGCTTTACTGGGAAAAAGATTGTTTGAGCAAAGAATGCTGTACAGGAAAGAAGAAGAAATAAAGTTAATTGAAGGAGAAAAAAAAACAAGTGATATGCCTATTGTCTGGATGTTAATTGATGAAGCCCATATGTTTATGCCAAAAGATCGTGAGAGTATTGCATTAAAGGTTTTATTGGAATGGGTTAGGGTTGGAAGACAGCCTGGCTTAAGCCTTGTTTTAGCCACGCAGAGGCCGAACAAGCTTCATCCTGATTCAATTTCCCAGTGCGATTTATTCATAAGCCATAGAATGACTTCCCAGCCTGACATTGAAGCTGTTTCTGCTTTAAGGCCTTCTTATATGCATCAAAATTTTGATAAATATTATCAGGAAATGCCAAGGTCAAAAGGTTTTGCACTTATCTTAGATGACAACACTGAAAATTTGTGGATGGTTAAAATTCGCCCAAGGTTTTCCTGGGACGGAGGAGTAACTGCTTCGGCTTTCACAGAGTAAGAGTTCGGATGGCATTTAACTAATTTCTTTAGGCAATGATGAGGTCGTAGCTTGAAAAGTGGATGGTGTTACCACTAATTTCAAATTCTTTTCAACCCTATTGGGGTGGTCTTAGGCAGATATTTTAAACGTTGCTCTGTAGGGCGAATGCCGCTTGAAATTACGACGAAGAACTGAAAAAAACTCTTTATGTGAACGATTTGCTCTTTATAAAGAGCAATAGAAACATTTATATTTTGTGTTATTCATAATTAACATAAATTATTAGTTTGTGTTTGGTGAATTTAGCATGGTTGCTGTCCAAGAAAGACTTGTTGAATTTAACCCGTGGTGGAAGGAAACATTTACATTAGAATTCAGACCTAGAAAGGTTTATGATGAAATTCGCAAGTTTCACAAATTGCCGCAAATAGTGGCATTGACTGGTTTGAGGAGAGTTGGCAAATCTACTTTACTCAAAAAGATTGTGCAAGACGAAATTGCCGCAGGAAAAGACCCAAGAGCCATAATGTATTTTTCTTTTGACGAGTTCAAAGACACTGAACCAAGCGAAATACTCAAAGCATACAATGAAATCACTGGAAAAGACGTGTCGAAAGAAAAAACTCTTTTGCTATTTGATGAAGTGCAAAAATTAAGTGACTGGGAAAACAAAATCAAGACCATTTACGACCTTTACAAGGGAAAAGCAAAAATTTACATATCTGGCTCTGAATCCTTGTTTGTAAAAACAAAATCGAAAGAAACGCTTGCAGGAAGAATATTTTACTTCAAGGTTGAAACATTATCCTTCAAAGAATACCTTGACTTCAAGCAAAAAAAGTTTGAGCCAACCCCACTTTACCAAAAAGAACTGTTCAAAGAATTCAAGGAATTTGTTCAATCGCAAGGCTTCCCAGAACTCGTTAATGCAACTGACCGGGAAGTAATTCAAAAATACATCCAAGAAGGCATTGTCGAAAAAATAGTTTATAGGGACATTCCAACGATTTACGCTGTAAAGGAAACAGCCGTGCTTGAATCGTTGCTCAAGCTTTTAATGGAAGAACCTGGTCAAATTGTTGACATGCAAACTTTGGCTTCCCAATTCAAGACTACGCGCCAAACGATTTCCAATTATTTTTCATTCCTTGAGCAAGCATTCCTCATCAGAAAACTATACAATTATTCTTCAAACAAAAGGAAGGTTGAGAGAAAACTCAAAAAATACTACCCCGCAATAATATCGCCCTTGCTCATATCCAAAGAAGACCCAATTTCGCAATCAAAGGTTTTGGAATGCATGGTAGCAAATAACCTTAACGCAGAATTTTTCTGGAGAGACCAATACAAGAATGAAGTTGACATAATCCTAACAGAACCCAAACTAATTCCAATAGAAGTGAAACTCTCAGAAACAAAATCAAAAAGCTTGGAGTTATTCATGCAAAAATTCAAGGCAAAAAAAGGATACATCATAACCCAAAACCAAGAAACAAAAGAAAAAGGCAAGGTTGAAGTAATTCCCGCGTTCAAGTATTTTCTAACCAGTTAGGGTATCTATTGCTTTTAAGATTATTAAACTCTATTTTACATTTCAGTTGTCTTGTATAAGACTGCCCTTCAATAGGTTCATTGGGTAGTTGGTTGCATACATTAACATTGTCCATAGCATATGCTGCCCAAAGGTAACATTCCGCTTTGTGGTAATCGTCTAAAGAATCGCAAAGAGATGGGTCTTTATTTAGTTGTGCGAGGTCGGTTAGACAATTTTGGGTCCAATAATTTTGCCAGGTGGCTTCGTCTTTTATTTGCAATTGAGTGCATTCTTCTGGTTTATTTTTTGAAACGACTTGGCAAGTAATTTTGGTGTTGTAAGCAGTAAACGTGCTATCTTCATATTCTTCTATTTTTTCGCAGATTGTTGGATTTTGTGAATTCCTGGCCGCGTAATAAAAGCACATGTTTTTAACATTTGGCAAAGTTATTTTTTCACAAGATTTTTCGTCTGCTAGCCCAAAGGAAACCAATTGTTGAAAGCAAATGAAATCATTCGCATCGCAATCTTCAATAGTTTTAGGGTAAAGCGATTTATTGTTGCCCTGAGTTGCGCATCCGCTTATTATTATGATCAAAGCAAGTAAGCCAATTAACAAAAGTTCTTTTTCCATTGTATCATTATAGGAATTAACCTCTATTTAAAAATATTGTCCAAACTTTCGGACAACAACTTATTTTTTGGACAAACCAAGAAAAATTGATTTTTTTCCAAAGAAATTTTTTCCTCTTGGAATGCAATAGTTTGTATAAATCGCCTTAAATCCGGAATTGCAAGCAATATTCTTTAAAGGTGCTAACACCTACCAATTTTACGGCGATGATGAGGTTAACGCCAACTGAGTTTTGAGTCTTTTCAAAGAATGCGAAAAGAAAATTAAATTTATTTTTTTATCATTTCCAGAAAAAATTCGTGCAGTTTTGTGTCAGAATAAATTTCAGGATGGCAGGTTGCAGCAAGAATTTTTCCCTGCCTTACAATTACAGGCTCTTTTTTTCTTTTTGCCAAGACTTCAACTTTTTTTCCGAGTGATTTTATTTTTGGTGCGCGAATAAAAGAAACAGAAAGTATTCCAAAAGAAGTTTTTATTTTTTCGTCAAAAGAATCATTCTGCCTTCCAAAAGCATTTCTTTCAATTGCAATATCAAGCAAATTCAAGGAAAACTCTTTTTTGCCTGCAATTTTTTTTGCTAAAACTATTGCTCCTGCACAGGTGCCAAAAACAGGCAAGCCTTTTTTTGCTTTTAAAATGATTTTTTTGCCTAATCCTGTTTCTTTCAGCAGTTTTCCGATTGTAGTTGATTCCCCGCCGGGAATAATCAATCCATCAATTTTTTCCAGTTCTTCTTTTGTTGTTACAAAAATGCTTTGCACTTTAAGCTCGTCCAAAATTTCTTTGTGTTCAGCAAAGTCTCCCTGCAATGCAAGAATTCCAATAATCATTAAATCACTTCTATTTAGATAATTTTTCCTGCAATATCTTTAATTCTTTTCCTTTTGTCAACTGTCTTAAGCATATCTTTATATGTTTTATGTGCATTAAATATTTTAAATAAATTAAATATTTGGAGGTTTTCCACTTGCCTGTAATAACTTTGTCTGTGCCAGAGGAGTTGAAAAAAGAAATGGAGAAATCAAGGTTTGTTAACTGGTCTGAAGTTGCAAGGGCTGCAATAAAGGAAAAAATATTACAGTTAAAATTGCTTGATTCAATTGCCTCAAAGTCAAAGCTAACTGAAAAAGATGCATTGGAAATCGGAAAAAAAATAAATAAATCAATGCATAAAAGGTACAGCAAGCTTGCTGGTGCTGATTAATGGAGCTTGTGGTAGACTCAAATATTGCAATTTCAGCAATCATTTCTTCTAAAGGCAAAACAAGGGAACTTTTATTTCTAGATAAAATAAAACTTTTTGCACCGCATCTTTTGTTAAGTGAAATCTTTAAACACAAGAAAGAAATAATAAAAAAATCCGGGTTGTCTGAAAACGAGTTTAATCTGGCAGTTTCAATTATTTTAAGCAGAATAAACTTTGTTTCATTGCATGGTTTTGGCAGCTTTATTAAAAAAGCAAAGCAGATTTGCCCTGATTTAAATGACACTGAATTCTTTGCTTTAGCTTTATACAAAAATATTCCTTTATGGTCTAATGATAAAGCATTAAAAAAACAAAATAGAATAATTGTTTTTTCTACAACTGAGTTGCTTAAGGGATTTGAGTGATTTAAATTCCGCGTGAAGCATATTTTTCTTTTAGTTCGCTTAACTCGTTTCCTTTCATTGCTTTTCCTAAATTAAATGAAGCTTTAGCTAATTTTTCTGGATTATTATAGTATGTGGTTGCCTGAACTATTGCTTTTGCGAGTTTTAATTGATTAGATGATTTGAATATTCCTGAACCAACAAAAACTCCTTCTGAACCTAACTGCATTACTAATGCTACGTCTGCAGGAGTTGCTATTCCTCCTGCAGCAAAATTTACTACTGGAAGTTTTTGTTTTTTTAGTGTTTCCTGAAGTAAATCTAAAGGAACTTTTTGTTTGCTGGCCCAAATTTTTTGTGCTTCAATTGATTTTGATTTTAATGATTTCATTGTGTCATTGATTGCTCTTATATGGGTTACTGCTTCAATTATATTTCCTGTTCCTGCTTCTCCTTTTGTTCGAATCATTGAAGCGCCTTCGTTTATTCTTCTTAATGCCTGCCCTAAATCTATTGCTCCGCAGACAAAAGGTGTTTTGAATTTGTTTTTATCAATATGGAATTCTGAGTCTGCTGGAGTTAAAACCTCTGATTCATCAATAAAATCAACTTTTAATTCTTCTAGTATTTGTGCTTCTCCAAAATGCCCTATTCTTACTTTTGCCATTACTGGAATTGAAACTGTTTTCATTATTTTTTTTATTAGTGCAGGGTCTGACATTCTTGCTACTCCGCCGTCTCTTCTAATGTCTGCCGGAATTCTTTCTAATGCCATTACTGCTACTGCGCCTGCTTTTTCTGCAGTCAATGCCTGTTTTGTGTTTGTTACGTCCATTATGCAGCCGCCTTTAAGCATTTTAGCGAGACCTCTGTTAACTTTTTTTCTGTCCATAAAAAATTCACTTTTTAGGTTAACTTATTTTTTTTGGTTCATTCTTCTTTCCAGTTTCCGTCAAACTGTTTGCATAACCTGTCTAATCTTCTTATTCTTGAATTGTCTGAGTCAACTGAAATTTCATTGTTTCCTTTTAAAACGATTTTCAGTAATTCGTTTTCTATTCTTGAATTCTTCAGCATGCCTTTTTTTTCTATGAGTTCAATTAGTTCATTTATTTTTTCTGTTGGAATTGAAAGCTCCTGGTTTCCTTTTGCTTCTTCTTTTATTGTTTCTGCTATTGAATCAAGTTTGACTGTTCCAATAAATTCTGGCTTGAATACAACTCTTGAAATTGAAAACAAAGGGTAAGCTTGTTTTATAAAGTCTGTCATTGAATCAAAGTTGTTGAAATAGTATGTTCTGTTTGTGCGGAAGTTTTCCAAAAATAATTTTGTTCTTGTTTCATGGTCTTCAAAGGAATTAATTCCTGTTCTTGTTTTTTCGAGTGTTTCCTCCATTTTTTTGTATAATGAAACAAGTTTTTTTTCTTTTATTGCTTCAGAGACAATTGAATTTAATGCAGGGTTTTCTTCTGTGATTCTTTCCATTAATAAAAGACTGTCGTAAACTTCTTTTAGCATTGAATTGAATTTTTCTGCTTCTTCTGCCTGCTTTGAAATCTTGTATAAGTTTGCTTCAGCTTTTTTTATGGCTTCCCTTAACTGTACTTTTTCATTTGCCATTTAATCCCACCAATTTAATATAACAGTATAATGTATTTAATTTTATGCTGTTCCACTAATTATAAGGAATTTGAATGAAAGAAAAAAATTTACTGTATTTTTCTGCTTTAATTGTAGTTATTGTGCTTTTGTCTATTTTAAGCGATTTTTTTTTGCTTTTAGTCCATGGTTTCAGCCAGGCAGTGTTTGAAGGCAATTCAACAGGAAAAACTTTTGTAATGTTTTTATGGTTTTTTTTGTTTCCCTTGATTTCTGTTTTATTCCTTAAGCTGAAGTTAATTGAAAAATTAAGCATTCATTCAAAAAAATTTCTTGCAGTTTTTCTTGTTTTTGCTGTTGCAGGTTACTCGCTTGGCTTAATTGAGTTTGGCTTAATCAGCTCTGAATTCCATTCTTTGGGCCCTTTTGCAACCATTGCAGAACATAATGGGGCAGTGAGCTGGGAAGCCTCAAAGTTAACACACAACCATTTCCCTAAAGCTTCGTTGTATGCTTTGGAATCTTTTTTTGGTTTTACTTCTAACGGAAGTTTTGATGACGGTTTTCCGTGGTATGCTTTTATTCCTAATGCGAACTTGTGGTCTTTTGCTTATCTTTTGATTGAATTAATTATTTTGGTTTCAGGAATCCTTTTCTTGAACTCTAAAATAAAGGAAATTTCTTTTTTTGATTTTCTTGTTTTTACTTCAGGTTTTCTTGCATTGTTTATTTCTGTTTTAGACGGAGGAATTGGCTCCGGTGCAGCAATGATGGCAGTCTTTTTCCTTGCAGTGTTTTTTTCAAGGAATTACCTTAAAGCAGAAAACCATGTTTTGGCTACTTTGCTTCCTTTAATGGTTATAGGTTTTATTGGTTTTGCTGATGTTGTCCTTCCAGTTGAATTAGGAAACAATTTTTATGCTTCTTCTATAATATTGTTTTTTGGCCTTGCTTATTTTTTTGTTTCAGGAAAAAAATCAGGAAAACTAAAATTTAATGCCTTGAATTCAGTTCTTGCATTGCTTTTGGTTGTTTCTTTTTTTATGACTTCAGCCCAATACCTTGAATTTGCTTTTGGAAGGGAAATACAGCCAAATTACCTTATATACAATTTTCAGGAAAAAGACATCGGAGCGGGATTTTTTGTTTATGGTTTGCCTGAACAACTTGAAAAAGAAAAAGTTGATTCTGAAGTGCAAAAATTTGGTAAAATAATTTCTTCTTCTAAATCAGGCTGGAGTTATTATGCTTTAATCAATCCAAACAAAGATTTCAGGACTTTTGAATTAGAAACAGTTTTAAGACAGGAGTTCAGTAATGGAGCATATCTTTATGTTGAAGAAGCAACGCCGATAAAGGAAATTAAATCCTATAGAATTGAATGGTTTTCTGACGTTAACTCTGAAGAATTCCTGAAAGATGAATTTCTTGCCTCAAAAATAATTGAAAGAAAAGACAATAAAGAAAAAAATTCAACTGAAATTGTTGTTGAAGGAAGAACTCTTTATTTATGGCAGATGACTTCAATTCTTTCAGAAATCCGAAGCAATGGCTTCAAAGGAAAAGTTTTGCTGATTAAAAAAAGCTAGTCATAAGGAGAAACTTATATATTAAATAAAGTACAAGTAATACTAATAACACATGGAAAAAAACAATACTTTTTTTGTGTTGGATTCTCTTTATTCATTGCTTAAAATCACTGAAGACAAAGAAAACTATTATTTAAAAATTGACAGAGGGCAGCCAATAAATTTTGAGAAAAACCCTGATTCACTTAACTTTTATGACAATCCTTCTTCAGTTCCAAAAGAAATAGAATTTAAAGTCGGAGACACAAAATTTGCGGCTAGCCATACAACTACGGTAACAAGAGAAGAGAATGGCTTTAAATTGTCCTTAAGTTACAGGGACTTCTTTAAGTTAATTGAATTCGATGCTTTAGACCAGCCTTATGAAATAAGCTTTGTTGTAGAGGAATAATTAATGAGAGGAGGGAGATTCGAACTCCCGATCTACGGCGTGTGAGGCCGTTGTCCTTGCCGCTAGACCACCCTCTCAAACTTTTTCTGAAAAAGTTTGATCAAAAACGCAACTTCATCAGACCACTCGCCCTTTCAACTAAATTTTACTTTGTCTTTTAAGTTTTTTTTGATTAATTCTGCTTTTTCTGAAGTTATTTGATAAGTATAAAAAGGCACTTTGGTTGTTATGCCATAGCTTTTTATTTTTTCTGCTTCTGTTCCTTTTTTAGGGTAAACTCTGAAATAAACCATGTCTTCTGCAATAAAATCTTTTATTTTATCTAATTTGTCTTTTTCTTTTCCTTCTGCTAAATGAAAAATGTTTTTTTCAAAACTTACTTTTTCGATTAAATCAAATGGGATAAACCTTTCTTTTTTTAGAAAAGGAATCTTACTTTCCATCAAAAAAATAAATACTTTGTCTGAAACACAAATAAATTCTCTGCAAAGATATGCTTTTGCAATTAATTCTGTTGCAGCTAAAACCAGAATTAAAAGAATAACAGATATAATAATCTCTATTATTATCATTCCATAATCTTTTGTCAGAATAACCTCAAAAGTTACCCAGAATTCATAAATAAATAAAATAATTCCTGCAATCAGAAGTAAAAGAGTTTTAATTTTTGATTCTTTTTTTATCAAAATTTTTTCCATATTAATCTCCTTTTTTTTCTGCAATCATTGCCGCACCTAAAGCCGAAGCAAAAGCCCCTTCTTTTAAGAAAACCGGTTCAGCTAAATTAAATACTTTACTGCATTCAATAAAAGTTTTCCTGAAAA
>JAHJUD010000123.1 GCA_018829335.1 Microcaldota archaeon
ATGGATGTAGAAAAACAGGATGCAGTTATTGTGCCTCCTAAAATGCCCTGGATCAGCTTAAAAGGCACCAGAAGGGGATTATAGTTTGATTATTTTCCCTGCGCAATCTTTATTTATTCCATTTCACATAATAAAAAAGAAGCCTGAAAAGAAAAACAAAAAACAAGTTTCTGCTAAACACAAAAAAAGGAAAAAGTAAAGATTCTAAAAAAGTGATTTGATGGAATGGATTGAATTCAGCAGGAAAGGAAAACCTGTAAACATTATTGTTGTGGATGCAGTTGCTTTCGGAATAAGGGATTATTTTGCACAACTTCATGACAGAAAAACAAAACTTGAAACTTACAGGCAGGCTTTTGGCGGAAGAGGGGTTTCAGAAAAAGACTGGAAAAAATACCTTAAAATGTTCCGTGAAAACGAAGACAAAATTATTCCTTGGATGCAGTTATGGCTTGACAAGTTCACTGCAGTAAAAAAATACTCTGAAAAAATAAGCAAATTAAACCTTAAAACCAAATCAAACTCTAAACTTAAATCATTGTTCAGGAAATACTTTGATTTATATGCGCCTGTTTTTGCTTTTACTTATGATTACAGAGCCTTACAGGAATATTATCCGGAGGAAATAACTGCTTTCCTGAAAAAAAGAGAAAACAACCCAAAAAAATTAAACTCTTATCTTGAATCAATCATTAGTTTATATAAACCAATTGAAATGCACAAAGAAAAAATTAATCTTTTTGAAATCACATTAAAAAAGAAGAAGACTGCAGACAAAGAAAAAATAAAAAAAGAACTCAGAAAGCATGCTGAAAGGTTTGGGTTTTTGGGAGTTTATATGTATGATGGCAACCCTTTGACTGCAGAAGACTTTGAGAAAAAACTGAACAAAACAGCAAGAAAGCCTTTTTTGAAACTGGAAAAAGAGCTTTTGACAGAAAAAAACCGTTTCAGTAAAAACCAGAAAGAAGTAAAAAAAATAGAAAGAAAACTTAACCTTTCATCAGAAGAAAAACAAAAAATAAAGAACATTCGCTTTGCATTGTATGTTTCAACTTTATGTGATGAATATTATTCTTATGTTGCCTTTAAAATGAGGCCTTTTATTTATGAGTTGTCAAAAAGGTTTTCTGTTTCATACAACCAGTTAATTGAAATGAGGAACTCTGAAATTCTTTCCTTGTTTGACAAGCCTTTGACCAAAGAAAAACTGAATGAAATTAACGAGAGAAGCGAAGACCACGCTTTAATTCTGGAGAAAGGAAAAATCAGAGTTTTGGTGGGAAAGGAATTGGAAAAATATTCTAAGTCCTACAAAAAAGAACTCAAAAAAATGCAGGAATTAAGTGAACTTAAAGGAGAAACAGCTTTTTCAGGAAAAGTTAAAGGAAAAGTCAAGTTAATCAAGTCAATTCATGATTTGCCTTCTTTTCCTTCTGGCGCAATCCTTGTTACAGGAAGCACTATGCCTCAATTCGTTCCTGCAATGAAGAAATCTCTTGCAATAATAACAGATGAAGGGGGCATGTTAAGCCATGCTGCAATAATGAGCAGGGAATTCAAAAAGCCCTGCATAATCGGAACACATATTGCCACAAGAGTTTTAAAAGACAATGAAGTAATTGAAGTAGACGCAGGAAAAGGAATAATCAGGAGACTGAAATAACATGCAGCTCTCTGAACTGAAAAAAATTGAATGGGACAGGTATGCTGTAAGGCAGTTTAATTTCTTTTATTTCAGCGCGATTCTGGAAGGATACAAATACTATACGAATTTTGTTAACAAAAACTTTGATTGCACAATGGTGAAATACACTCCGCTCGACAGGGTTTACTTCAGGAACAAAAAGAAGAGAATTGAAATAGAAGAATTCATTGAAAGAAATGTGAAAAAACTTTCTTTTGCAAAAAAGTTTGCAGAAAAAGTGGAAAAACAGTCAAATAAAGCGATAAAAGAAAACAGAGTGTTCCACAACAAAGAAATTTCAGCTTACTCAAACAAAAAGCTAATCAAAGAATTCAAAAAGCTGATGAAAACCAATTGTGTCTGGGTAGGAGGAATAAGCGCCAATATAATGCTTATAACAAAGGTCTCAGATTTTATCCAGAACAAAATCATCCTGCCGAAATTAAAGAAAAAGAAAAGGCAAAAAGACTTAAACGAAACAATGGGAACAATTTCTTTCCCGAAAAAGCTTTATTACAAACAAGAAGAACTTGATTTAATTAAGGTTGCAGAAGAAAAAAACCAGAAAAAATTCAACAAACTGCTTTCAGAGCACGCAAAAAAGTATTCAATAATACATTACTTTAACACCTGCAGATTAATTGAAAGAAAAGATTTCCTTAAAAGAATCAAGACTTTAAGGAAAAACGGCTTGCAAAAAGAAAAGAAAAGAATCCTTAATTTCCTTGAAGGAAAAGAAAAAGAAATAAAAGAAATCTGCAAAGACCTTGGCCTTTCACAAAAAGAAACAGAATTCATTGAACTGTTAAGGAAAATCCTTTTTTTAAGAGTGCAGGAAGAATACATTTTAACTTCAATTGAATTCACCTTTGACAAGGTTTTCAGGGAAACAGTCAAACGCTTTCCTCTTTCACTAAACCAGCTGAAATTTTTTATCCTGCCTGAACTGTATGATTTATACGAAGGGAAAAAAGTTGATTTGGTTTCAGTGAACAAAAGAAATGAATTTGTCCTGCTTATTTTCAGTAAAGGAAAACAGTTTGTTTTCACTGACGAAAAAGCAAAAAAAGCATTTAAAGTAGCAGTAAAAGAAATTTCTCCTGAAAAATTTACCGGAATATTGAAGGGAACTTCTGCAACCAAAGGAAAAGCAAAAGGAAAAGCAAGAATTGTATTCCACATTTCCCATATTACAGGCTTTAAGAAAGGGCGGATTTTAGTTGCGCCAAACACTAATCCGGCTTATGTTCCTGCAATGAAAAAAGCAAGTGCAATAATTACAGATGAAGGCGGGGTAACCTGCCATGCTGCAATTGTTTCAAGAGAGTTAGGGGTTCCGTGCGTTATTGGAACCAAATTTGCCACAAGCCTGCTTAAAAATAATGATTTGCTTTATGTTAATGCAACTGAAGGAATAATTAAGAGGATGAAATAATGGCTGAAGAATGGTTTTCAATGGAAACAATAAGGCGGATTCACCCTTTTTATGTGCCTGCTTTCATGCGTTATGTTTGCATTGAATTAAACAAAAAATATGGTTTAAGGATTGACGGGGCAACTTATTTTCATTCAAATAACACAGAGTTATTGTTCAAAAGAAAAATGTTTGATTCAAGGGCAAAAAAAATAATTAATGACCCTGAATTAATGGAACAAGAACACAAAAAATTAATTAAAGCCTCAGAAAAATGGAAAAAGATTTCAAATAAAATTCTCAAAACAAATTTGTCAAAGCTTTCAGACAAAAAATTAGCGGGATTCCTGAAAAATTATTCTGAAAGCTATTTTTCTGCCCACGGAAAATGCGCAGGCCATTTGCTTCAGTTAACTGAATGGGAAAATGAGTTATACACCAAATTTATTTACTCAATTCTCCAGAAAAAAATCAAAAGGTATTCTTTGAATGAATCCCTTGCTGAAGCCTTTGCTTTGGTTTCAGCACCGGAAAAATTAGGAAACATGCAGAAAGAAGAAAGGGAATTATTTGGCCTTTACCTTGAAATAATAAAAAACAAGAAACTGCTTGACTTGTTCAGAAAACAGCCAGAAAAACAAATAGAAAAAAAGCTTGCAAACTTTCCTAAATTTTCAAAAAAACTTGATTTTCATCACAAAAAATGGTTATGGCTTCCATTCATGTATGAAGGTCCAACCTGGAATAAAACCTATTTTATTTCATTGCTTTCTTCTCTTGCAAGACAGTATCTGACAAAAGAAGAAATTACATTAAAGAAAAAAGAGCCTGAAAGGCTGATAAAAAATAAAAAAGAATTCCTGAAAAAGCTTCCTTTAACTTCAAAAGAGAAATTGTACTTCAAGATTCTTTCTGATTCAGTTTACCTGAAAGGTTATAGAAAAGATGTAATGTATTATTCCTGTTTTGCTGCAGAAAAACTGTTTTCAGAGACAGGGAAAAGGCTTCATCTTTCACTGAATCAGATAAGACATTTTTTTCCGGAAGAAATAGTTCAGGCATTGCTTTACAAAAAATTTTCAGTTAAAGAATTAAATGAAAGAATTGGTTTTACTGTAATTACCTGGATTAACGGAAAAGAAAAACTTTTTACAGGAAAAAAAGCAAGAACTGAATTCAACAAAATAATGAAGTCAATGAAAATAAAGAAGGCAAGCAGACTGCAGGGTTCAACTGCTGTTCCAGGCTTGGTTAAAGGAAAAGTAAAACTAGTTAACCATCCAAATGAAATGTATAAAATGAAGCAAGGAGACATAATGGTTTCGCATTCAACTAACCCGAATTTAGTTCCTGCAATGAAGAAAGCAGGCGCAATAGTAACAGACGTTGGGGGAATAACCTGCCATGCAGCAATAGTTTCAAGGGAATTAAATATTCCCTGCATTATCGGAACAAAAGTGGCTACTAGGACATTAAAAGACGGAGAAAAAGTTGAAGTTAATGCAAGCAAAGGAACTGTGAGGAGACTAAAATGAAGGACTGGTTTATTTTAGAAGAAATTCCAAGAACTCATTATCATTTATTTGAAGGCGCATCAGATTACTGGTCAAAAGAAATGAAAAAAGACATTGGAGTCAAGCTTGATACTTTTATTTGTTTCAAAAAAGGAGAAAACTTTTTTGGTTTTACAAAAAAAAGGCATGCTGAAGCAGGAAAAAGAACACTAAAAAAAATCCTGAAAAACCCTCAATGGTATTTGAATATTCAGAAACAATTAGAGTTTTATTCCAACAAATTAATGAATTCTTCAAATGCACTTCAAAAAAAAGATTTTTCTTTAATGTCAGACAAAGAACTGGAAAAAACTTTTTCTTCCCATCTTTTTTTTCATAACAAATGCCATAAGCTTGGAATGCTTGATTTTGTCTTGGAATGGGGCTATGAACTTTTATCCAATTACCTGAAAAGCCATTTAAAGGAAAAAATAAAAGAAAAAAACCTGCCGTTCAAGGTTTCAGCCACATTCAGCCTGCTTACTACACCGCATAAAGAATCATTCCAGCTAAAACAGGAAAAAGAAGCAATGAAAATTGCATTAAAAATCCTTAAAGACAAAAAAACAAAAAATCTTTTTCTGAATAAAAACCCTGAACAGATAATTGATTTATTGCCTTCAGTAAACAAAAAAATCGGCAAAGAAATTCATTTTCATTACAGGAAATGGAACTGGCTTCCATTCATGTACATTGGCCCGCCATGGGACAAAGAATATTTTGTTGACGAAATAAAAGAACTTATAAGAAACGAAAAAGAACTTCCTGAACTGTTTAAAAAAATGAATTCAAGAATAAAAGAAATCAAAACAGAACAAAAACAGCTGATCAGACAGCTGTGTTTAGACAAAAAACATAAATCTTTGTTTGATATTTCAAGAAACATTGTTTACCTGAAAGGATTAAGAAAAGACGCTTTATATCATTCTTTTTATTCTTATGAGCCTTTGCTTAAAGAAATCGGCAAAAGATTGGGTCTTTCTTTAAATCAGTTGCGTTTTATGTGGCCTTCAGAATACAAAAAAGCAATTCTAAAAAGGCAGTATAATCCAAAAGAATTAAATGACAGGTTTAATTTCAGCATTATTGTAATCATTAATGAAAAAAGAAAAATTTTGACAGGAAAAGCAGCAGAAAAATTCAGGAAACAACTGCCTTCCCCAAAAGAATACAAGTTATCTGAATTAGAGGGCAGTACAGCAGTTCCCGGAATGGTTAAAGGAACAGCCAAAATAATTAATCTGCCAGAAGATATGGCTAAAATGAATGAAGGAGATGTAATGGTTTCTTATTCAACTAACCCAAATCTTGTTCCTGCAATGAAAAAAGCAAGTGCAATAATAACTGATGTTGGAGGCGTAACCTGTCATGCTGCAATAGTTTCAAGAGAATTAAATATTCCCTGCATTATTGGCACAAAAATTGCAACTAAAGCAATCAAAGATGGAGACTTACTTGACGTTAACGCAAACCACGGAATAATTAAAATCTTGAAGAAGGGAAAAAAGTGAACTGGATTAAATTAACTGAAGACAGAAACCTTAATTTGTTTCCTTTTTATTTGTTTTCAAGGCCTTGGGGAACAAAAATTAAGCTGATTTTAGGAGAAAACTACAATCAAATGCATCTTATTTTTAGGAAATCTTCGTGCTGGTATTTTGGAGACAAAAAACAATTCAAAAAACTTGGAAAAACTGTTTTTGATAAAATAATCAAAGAAAACTTTTATGCTGAAATAGAAAAAAACACTCTTTTAAGGCTGGAAAAAGTTTCAGCTAAAGCTGACAGCATACTTGGTTTAGATTTAAAGAATAAAAGCAGCATTAATTTGGGAAGAACTATAACCGAAACATGCAATTCAATTGAGGATTTAAATTCATGGGGAATGCTTATCAGTCTGATGGAATATGGAAACAATGATTTTGTTTCAAACGGCCTGGAAGAATACATGGAATCTCAGGCAAAAAAGCTTTCTTTAAACAGGCTTATTGCAAAAGAAACAGGAGCATTAATTACCCCGACAAAAGAATTTTTTTTAAGGAAAAAAAACAAGGAAATATTAAATCTTGCCTTGGAAATTTCTTCAGATAAAATTCTTTCAGAAAAAATCAAAGCAGAAAAAACAGAGTTTTCTTCTCTTACTGAAGGAATTCAAAAAAAGCTTTCAAAAATAACTGAAAATTACTGCTGGGTTTCTTATGGCTATGAAGGCCCTGCATTAAAAGAAGATTATTTTTTGGATGAAATCAAAAAAGTGCTTAATTCAGAGAAAAGTGTTGCAGAACAAAAAAAAGAATTTGAATCAGAATTTGAAGAAATAAGAAAACAGCAGGAAGAGCTTGAAAAAATTTACCAGTTAAACAATGAATTCAAAAACAGATTTAAGCTTGCAAGAGACTGCATGTTCCTGAAAGAATACAGGAAACAGGTTTTATTCAAGGTTTTTTATTCTCTGGAAAAAATCCAGAGAGAGTTTGCAAAAAGGTTTAATGTTTCATTGCTTCAGTTAAGGCAGTTTCTGCCAGAAGAATTATGTGAAATGCTTGAAAAAAATAATTTTGATGTTAATGAAGCAAATTCAAGGTCAAAGCTTTGTGTTTTTGTGGTTGATAAAGGAAAAACTTTTGTTGTTTCAGGAAAAAAAGCAGAAAAATTTTTTGATGAATTCATGGGAAAAGAAGAAGAATTTGATAAAGTAGAAGAATTTAAAGGCAATACTGCTTTTGCAGGAAAAGTTACCGGAAAAGCAAAAATTGTTTTGTCTACTTCTCATTTATATAAACTGGAAAAAGGTGACATTTTAGTTTCTTATTCAACTAATCCTTTAATGGTGCCTGCAATGAAAAACATCAGCGGAATAGTAACTGATTCAGGAGGAGTAACATGCCATGCAGCAATTGTAAGCAGAGAATTCAAAATCCCTTGTGTGATTAACACTAAAATTGCAACCAAAACCTTAAATGACGGGGACACAATAGAAGTGAATGCAGAAGAAGGCATTGTAAGAGTATTAAAGAGGGTGAAAAAATGAATTTTGTTTTGCCGTTCAAGAAACTGAACAAGAAAAGCGTTGTAATTGCCGGAGGAAAAGGCGCACAGTTAGGAGAAATGTTTAATGCAGGAATTCCTGTTCCAGACGGTTTTGTCATATTAGCTGACTCATTCAATTATTTCATGAAAGAAAATAACCTGGAAAAAACAATCAAAAAAGAACTCAAAAAAGTTAATTCAAAAAACACTAATTCAGTGAATAAAGCATCAGAAAAAATAAGAAAAGAAATATTTAAAGGAATAATTCCAAAAGAAATTGAGGAAAGCATCTGGAAAGAATTCAATGTATTAAAAGCAAATTATGTTGCTGTAAGGAGTTCAGCTACAGCAGAAGACGCAAAAGACGCTTCTTGGGCAGGAGAATTAGACACTTTTACCCACATAACAAAAAAAGGTTTGCTTGAAGCAATAAAAAAATGCTGGAGTTCTTTGTTTACTCCAAGAGCAATTTTTTATCGCATAGAAAAAAAGCTGGCTAGAAAGAAAGTA
>JAHJUD010000124.1 GCA_018829335.1 Microcaldota archaeon
AAAAAAGAATTAGAAAGAAGAATTTTATTCTTCGTTTACATGAATGCAGTTTACAGGACAGCTTGATTCTGCTTCTTTATTGCAGCCTGCTTCTGCTAATTCAGTTTTCAAAGGCTTGCTTTTGTCTCCTGCCATTTCCCAGTTATCAGGGCATACTGCAGCGCATGCTCCGCAGCCAATGCATTTTTCCAGTTCATGCTTGATTTTTACAACCATTAAAAAAACACCTCTTTTTTTTTGAGCTTTCATCTTAACATTAGTAAACACAATTTATTTTATATTTAACCTGCTTTTTTTTGTTTTTTTTCATGGAAAAAGCCTTTAAATCTTTTGATGGTCATTATTTTTAACGCCTCTTTTTTAGTGATTAGAGGCTGTCTGGTGAGCAATTTTGTCAGAGAACACTCTCGTTAGAATCAAAGAAGCAGAAGAATCTGCAAAAAAAAAGCTTGAAGAAGCAGAAAAAAAGAAGCTTAAAATAATCGAGGAAGCAAGAGAAAAATCTATTTTTTTAATGTCTGCTGCAGACAAACAAGACAATGATTTCAGGGAAAAAGAAATCCATAAAACAAAAGAAAAAATATCTAAAACAAAAGAAAAATTAATTAAAGATAATTCTTCTTCGATTGATGCAATGAAAAAGTTTGCTGCAAAAAAACTCAAAGCTGAAGCAGATTTTGTAGTGAAAAAATTCATTCAAGAGGTTTCATAAAACAAGTGTTTTTTTATGATTCATACAAAAAAAATGAGCCGTATCAGAATAACCGGCCCAAAACCTAATTTATGGAGTTTAATTAATGAACTTCATGCAATGAAATTAATGCATTTGTTGGATTACAATGGAAAAGACTTTGAAACAGGAAATTCTTTTCCTGAAGCAGAGCCTGTTTCAGACAAATTAGTAAAACTGCGTTCAATTATCAGCCAGTTTAATTTGAAGTTAACCCCTAGAATAATCAAAGACCTTTCAGTTTGCAGCAAAAAATTCAGTTCAATTTATGAAAATTACTTTGATTTAACTTCTAAAATTTCTTCTTTAAAGGAAAAAAAAACTTTTTTGTTTTCTCAGAAAGAATCAATTGAGCCTTTTTCTTCTTTGAATTTAATTCCAGCCAATTTTTTCGGCTATGAGTCAATTTCAGTTTTTAAGGGAACAATCAAAAAGCCTCTTTTAGAAATAGAAATTGAAAAAACCACAAAAGACTTTGAATTCTTTTTTTCTGAATTCCAGGGAAAAAAAGTTATTGCCTTGTTTGTTTCAGACCAGTTTAAAGAAAAAATCCAAGGGCTTCTAGCAGAACACGGTTTTAGTGAATTCCATTTTGAAGAAAACTCTGATTTAAAGCAAATTAATTCAGATTTAACTGAAACAGAAAAACAATTAACTGAACTTGAAAACAAATTAAATGAATTAAAGGAAAACGAAGGCCAGTTTCTTTCAGATTATGAATTCAATTTAGAGAAAGAAAACGAAAAACTTGAAGCTCCGTTAAAGTTTGCAGTAACAGAAAACGCTTTTGTGATTGACGGCTGGGTTGCATTAAAAGAAGCAAAAGAAATGCAAGCCAAATTAGAGTCTTTGACAAAAAACAAGATTTTCATTGAATTCATTGAAACAAAAGAACAGGCTCCAACAGCATTAGAAAATCCTTCGCTGGTTAAGCCATTTGAGTTTTTCATGAACCTTTACGCGTTACCAAAATATACTGAATTAGACCCAACTTTTTTGGTTTTTATTACTTTTCCTTTGTTTTTTGGTTTTATGTTAGGGGATGTAGGTTATGGCATTGTAACTCTTGCAGCATTTCTTTTTTTGAGAACCAAATTTAAAGGCGAAGCAAGGCTTTTATTGAATTCTTTGATTGTGGCTTCTCTTGCAACAATTTTGTTTGGTTTTGTTTTTGGTGAATTTTTTGGATTTGAATTTGTAGAGCATCCATTGCTTAACAGAGTGCATGATTTGCAGTTAATGCTTTTGATTTCAATTCTTGTAGGTTTAATTCATATTACTTTAGGTTTTTTTATTGGCTTTTATAATGTTTTAATCCAGCATGGATTCAAGCATGCAGTTTTTGAGAAAGGAAGCTGGCTTATTATTGAAGCAGGCGGTTTGCTGGTTATTTCTGAAATGATTCTTGGAATGACTTCGTTCGGCAACATTTTGGGGGGAATCATGCTTCTTGCAGGAATAATTTTATTATTCAAAGGAGAAGGCGTGCAAGGAATAATTGAATTGCCTGCAATTTTAAGCAATACTCTTTCATATGCAAGGCTTTTTGCTGTTGGTTTAGCTTCAGTGCAGTTAGCTTTAATCATTAACAAGTTTGCAACACAATTTTTCCAGCAAGGCGGTTTAATGATTATTGCAGCAATCCTTATCCTTTTATTAGGTCATTTAATCAATATTTTGTTAGGGCTTATAGGGCCTTTTTTGCATTCTTTAAGATTGCATTATGTTGAATTTTTTGGTAAATTTTATGAAGGCGGAGGAAAAAGATTTTTGCCTTTTGGGGCAGAAAAAAATAATGTTTAACTCAAAAAGGAGGAAATAATATGGTTGAACTAGAATTAGGTTTGATTGCAATCGGGGCAGGAATTGCAATTGCAGGAAGCGCTTATGCTGCAGCAATAGCAGAAAAAGAAATTGGAACAGCAGCAGTTGGTGCAATGGCAGAAAAAGAAGAATTATTCGGAAAAGCATTAATTTTAACAGTGATTCCAGAAACACTAGTGATTTTCGGATTAGTTATTGCAATCATGATTCTTGGATTAGCTCCAGCATCATAAATTAATCAAAAGGTAAAATCATGTCTTTAGAAAACGTAATTAAAGAAATAAACAATTCAGTTGAACAACAAGCAAATACTGTAATCAGTAAAGGAAAAAAAGAGGCAAATGCAATCTTGCAGAAAACACAGGAAAAAATAAACAAGTCAAAAGAAAAAACAATTGAAAAGACAGCAGAAATAGTTTCTTCAATTGAGAGAACAGAAATCGCTTCCCTGCAGCTTGTACTCAAAAAACAGTTTTTGAATGCAAAAAAAGAAGTGATTGATGAAGTTTTTGATGAAGCAAAAAAGAAA
This sequence comes from Microcaldota archaeon, assembly GCA_018829335.1. GTDB lineage: Archaea > Iainarchaeota > Iainarchaeia > Iainarchaeales > 1-14-0-10-31-34 > 1-14-0-10-31-34. The sequence goes on from JAHJUD010000124.1 coordinate 3,084, forward strand.
TTAAAAAACCTTCCAGACATGCAAAAACAAAAAATCCTGAAAAAGCTTTTGATTAAAGGAAAAAAAGAAGTTAACGCAAAACACTTTTATTCCAATTTAAAAGACAAAAAACTTGTTTCAAAGCTTTCAGGATTAAAGTTTAGAAAAGAGATTGACTGTATTGGAGGCTTTGTTTTGGAAAACGATGACAACACAATAAGTTCAGATCAGACTTTTGATTTGATTTTAGAGAAAGTAAGAGAAAAACACATCAGTGAAATTTCAAGGAGGGTTTTTGTAAAATGACTGGAAAAGGCTTTGGCTATGCTTATACTAATACAAGAGTTAGGGTAATGAAGTCAAAGTTAATTGACCCATCAGAATACAATAAACTCATGAAAATGAGTTTGGATCAGATTGCACGTTATTTGCAGGAAACAGATTACAAAAAAGAAATTGACTTATTAGGGGCAAAATATGAGGAAGCAAACTTAATTGAATATGCAATAAACCAGAATCTTGCAAATTCCTTTAATAAAATCCTTAATTTTTCTTTAAAGGATTCAAGGAAAACAATTAATTTGTTTCTCAAAAAATATGATGTGTGGAACATCAAGACAATTTTGCGTGGAAAGCAGTCAAAAGAAAACTCTGAAGAAATAATCCAAGATCTTGTTCCTGCAGGAGAATTAAAAGAAGAATTTTTGATTGAAGTAATAAAGAAAACAAATTCAGTTCAGGAAGCAATTGAAGCATTTAAGAAAACCTCTTATTATGAAACAATGAAAAAAAATTCAGGTAACCTGACTGAAATGGAAGACGAGCTTGACTTGTGTTACATGCGTGAAAGAATAGAAAAAACCAGCGGAAAAATAAAAGAAATTTTCAGGGAAAAAGCCCTTTTTCTTGATGCATTAAATACTGCAAGGGCAAAAGAAACAAAAATTCAGATGAAAAATATTTTGCAGGAAAAGAAAAACAAGATTGTTGTTGAAGACATAAAAAAGTCAAGGATTGAATTAAGGAAAAAAATGTCTGAAAAAGGAAGAAAAATGGTTCATGTTTTCAGGAGGGATTCTTCTCCTGTTATAGGCTATTTTATTGCAAAAGAAAATGAAGTAGACAATTTAAGGATTATTGCAAGAGGCAAACAGGCAAACCTGCCTTTAGAGCTGATTGAACAGCAGTTGGTGTATTGAAATGGATATAGCAGTTTTAGGAACAGATGATTTTGTTACAGGCTTTAGATTGGCTGGAGTAAGAAATACTTTTGTTGTAGCAAACAATTTTGATGAAAAAATAGATGAAGTTTTAGGAAACAAAGAAATTGGAGTTATTGTAATTGAACAAGAAGAAATGGATAAAATGAATCCAAAAACTAAAAGAATTTTAGAAAAGCTTATTACCCCGGTTCTGATTACTTTGAGTTCAAAAGGAAAAGAAACGGATTTAAGGGAATTAATCAAAAGGACGGTTGGTGTTGATTTATGGAAATAGCAAAAATATACAGAATTTCCGGCCCTGTTGTAACAGCAAAAGGGTTGAATGCAAAAATGTATGATTTGGTTAAAGTTGGAAACGAAGGATTAATGGGTGAAGTAATCCAGATTGACGGAGACAAAACAACAATTCAGGTTTATGAAGACACCACTGGAGTCAAGCCAGGAGAAAAAGTTGAAAACACCGGTGCTCCTTTGTCAATTGAATTAGGCCCTGGAATGCTTACAACAATTTATGACGGAATTCAAAGGCCTTTGCCTGAATTAGTTGAAAAAGCAGGAAACTTTATTGAAAGAGGATTATTTTTGCCTGGCTTAAACAGAAAAAAGAAATGGGACTTCAAAGCAACAGCCAAAAAAGGAGACAAAGTTTCAGGCGGAGATGTTTTAGGAACAGTTCAAGAAACAAAAAACATTACTCATAAAATTCTTGTTCCGCCGGCAATTTCCGGAACAATAAAAGAAATTAAATCAGGAAGTTTTATTGTAACCGACACAATTTGTGTTTTAGATAACGGAAAAAAACTTTCTTTAATGCATAAATGGCCTGTAAGAAAGCCAAGGCCTTATGCAGAAAAATTAATGCCTGAAATTCCTTTAATTACAGGCCAAAGAATTTTAGACAGCCTTTTTCCTATTGCTAAAGGCGGTGCAGGAAGTATTCCAGGCCCTTTTGGTTCAGGAAAATGTGTTAGTGCAGACACAATAGTTCTTGTAAACGATGAATTAATTCCAATAAAAGAATCTTTTGATAAAGAATTCAAAAATAAAGAAAACAAAATTCAGGAATCAGATTCAGAGACAATAATTGAATTAAAAGAGCCTTTAAAGGTTTTTTCTTTTGACGGAAAAGAAATAAAGGAAAGTCTAGCAACCCATTATTACAGGGAAAAAACCGAAAAATTAATTGAACTAAAAACCAGAAGCGGCAAAACAGCCAAAGTTACCCTGATCCACAAATTATTCAGGTTAAACGAAAAACTTGAAATAGAAGAAATCCCTTCAATGAATTTAAGAGAAGGAGACTATTTAATTTCCCCAAGAAAAATTCCTTTTAATGAATCCTTGCAGGAAATAGCAGTTGATTTTGATTGCAGAATAACAGACAAAAAAGCAATCAAAAAAATGAAGTCAATTATTGAAGAAGAAATTAAAAAAAGAAAAATCACAAAAAAACAAATGGCTTCAGAATTAAGTGTTTCTTATGATTCCTTGATTTCTTTTTACACAGAAAAAAACAAGCCATCCTTTACTTTCATAAAAAAATTAGAAAAATTTAGTGAAAGAAAAATTGAATTCAATGAAATAAAAACCGAAAGACAGTCAAAACCAATCAAACTGCCAGAATACTTTAACGAAGAATTCTCAGAACTGCTTGGCTTGTTAATGGCTGATGGTTCAATTAAAGCAGGGGAAGTAATTGAATTTTACAATAAAGACTCAAATTTAAGAAACAGGGCAAAATTCTTGCTTGAAAAATTGTTTGGCTTGAAAGCAAAAGAAATTTATGCCAGAACAGTTGAAGCAGTAAGCGTTTCTAGCGTGCCATTAGCAAAACTGCTGAATTCTTTTGGATTTCCTTTCAAGAAAAAATCAAGGAATTTGGTTCTTCCAAGGCAATTGCTTGTTTCAGATGAACTTGTCTGCAAAGAATTCTTGAAAGCTTATATTGCCTGTGACGGGCATGTTTCAGAAAATGACATAGAAATAGCAACTGCTTCAGAAAAAATGCAGTCAGGATTATCTTATTTGCTGGCAAAGCTTGGAGTCTTACACAAAACAAGCTTTAAATTAGTGGCAATAAATTCAATTACCAACAAATACTATAGAATTTTTATCGGCCCAAAGGAAGCAAACAAAATTTCTAACTATTATTCCAAAAAATACTATTATACTTCAACTGACATTGTTCCAATGACTACAGAACTATTCAAAGAAATGCTTCAAGGAATAAAACCATGGCAACTGCAGAAAACAGGAATTTCTACCACAGCATATTATAAAGAAGTAAATCAAACAGCAACAACCTTTCAAGAGGTAATAACAAAATTGGGAATCCAAGAAGGACACTTATATGAATTTGCACAAGCATTAAATCATGTTTTTTGCGATGAAATAATTTCTGTAAAAGAAATTAATTCAGAACAGTTTGTGTATGATTTAACTGTTCCTTTAACCCATAATTTTGTTTCAGGAAACTCTCCAATGTTACTGCATAACACTGTCACCCAGCAACAATTAGCTAAATGGAGTGATGCAGAAATTGTTGTTTATATTGGATGCGGTGAAAGAGGAAATGAAATGACTGAAGTTTTAACTGAATTTCCTGAATTAATGGATGTCAAAACAGGCAGGCCTTTAATGGAAAGAACTGTTTTGATTGCCAATACATCCAACATGCCTGTTGCTGCAAGAGAAGCTTCAGTTTATACTGGAATGACTATAGCAGAATATTTTAGAGACCAAGGATTTGATGTAAGTTTAATGGCTGATTCAACTTCCCGTTGGGCTGAAGCAATGAGAGAAATTTCTTCTCGTTTAGAAGAAATGCCTGGAGAAGAAGGTTATCCTGCTTATTTAGCAGCCAGACTTTCAGAGTTTTATGAAAGAGCAGGAAGAATTAATGTTTTAGGTTCAAGAAAAGAGACTGGCTCTGTTACTGCAATTGGAGCAGTTTCTCCTCCTGGAGGAGATTTTTCTGAACCAGTAACACAAAACACTTTAAAAATAACCAAAGTGTTTTGGGCTTTGGATTCAAAATTAGCGCAGAGAAGACATTTTCCTTCAATTAACTGGCTTGATTCTTACAGCCTTTATTCTGAACCATTAAAGAACTGGTATATAAAAAACATTGCAGAAGACTGGGTTAAAGTCAGAACTCAAATAATGAAAACCCTCCAAAAAGAAGCTTCCTTACAAGAGATTGTCCAATTAATTGGTTCTGATGCTTTGCCTGAAAAAGAACAGCTTACAATGGAAGTTGCAAGATTAATCAGAGAAGGTTTTCTGCAGCAAAACGCTTACCATGAAGTTGACTCTTATTGCAGTTTAAAAAAACAATACGGTATTTTGAAGTCTATTGTTTCTTTTTCAGAGCAGGCAAACACTGCATTAGATGTTGGTGTTCCAATTGAAAGCATTGTTAAAATGAATTCAAAGGCAAAACTAACTAAAGTCTGTCTGGTAAAAGAAGAAAATTTTGAAAAAGAATTGAATAAAATAATGAATGAAGTAAAGGAGGAATTCAAAGACATCACAAAATAATGCTTTTGAATAAGGTGATAAAATGAAAGAATATAAAACCATTGAAAAAATTGCAGGACCATTAATTTTCGTAAAAAAAACTGATCCAATAGGTTATGGAGAATTAGTGAAAATAAAATTAGCTGACGGTACAATAAAAAGTGGCCAAGTGCTTGACACTTCAGATGATATTGTTGTAGTTCAGGTTTTTGAAGGAACTTCAGCAATTGACAGGGCTTCAACAGTTAAATTTACCGGAGACACAATTAAACTAAAAGTTTCAAAAGATTTATTGGGAAGAGTTCTTTCAGGTTTAGGCGAGCCAATTGACGGAGGCCCGCAAATTATTCCAGACAAAGAACAAGATATTATTGGTGCAGCAATTAATCCTTATGCTAGAAGTTCTCCTAAAGATTTTGTGCAGACTGGAATTTCAACAATTGATGCAATGAATACTTTAGTTAAAGGCCAAAAGCTTCCAATTTTTTCTGGTTCAGGTTTGCCTCATAATGCAATTGCATTACAGATTGCAAGGCAGGCAAAAGTTGAAGGAAATTTTGCGGTTGTTTTTGCTGCAATGGGAATAACAAACGAAGAAGCACAACAATTCCAGCAAGATTTTGAACAAACTGGAGCATTAGAAAGAACAATAATGTTTTTGAATTTAGCTGACGACCCTGCAATTGAAAGACTAATTACTCCAAGAATGGCTTTAACTGCAGCAGAATATTTAGCTTATACCCATGACATGCATGTTTTGGTAATCCTTACAGATATTACAAATTATGCAGAAGCCCTTAGAGAAATTGGAGCTGCAAGAGAAGAAGTTCCTGGAAGAAGAGGTTATCCAGGTTATACTTACACTGACTTTGCTTCAATCTATGAAAGAGCAGGATTAATTAAAGGAAAAAAGGGGTCAGTAACCCAAATTCCTATTTTAACCATGCCAGGAGATGATATAACCCATCCAATCCCTGACTTAACAGGCTATATTACTGAAGGCCAAATCGTTTTAGGAAGAGAACTGCACATGAAGGGAATTTATCCTCCAATTGATGTTCTTCCATGCCTTTCAAGATTAATGAATGCAGGAATAGGCAAAAAAAACACCCGAGAAGATCACAGGGCTGTCTCAAATCAGCTTTATGCAGCTTATGCTGAAGGCCGTTCACTTAGAGGCCTTGTCGCAATTGTAGGAGAAGAAGCTTTAAGTGAAAGAGACAGAAGCTTTTTGAAATTTGCAGAACAATTTGAAGAACAATTCATTACTCAAGACAAATACGAAAACAGGACAATATTTGAGTCATTAAATTTAGGCTGGGATTTATTGTCTGTTTTGCCTGTATCAGAATTAACAAGAATTGACGATGAATTAATAGAAAAATACTTGGACAAAACTAAGCGCCCAAAAGAAAAGCTGCCGGAAGAAAATAAAGGCAAAAAAGATGCAGAAAAAAAAGAAATTTCTGCGCAGTCAAGCCAGCCAGCAAAAAATAATTCAAATAAAAACAATTCAAAAAACAACAAGAAAAAGAATTCAAAAAAGAAAAAATGAGAATAATATTAAGAGTTGAAAGTTTATGCCTTCAATAAAACCAACACCGCCCTTTTTCTTTTTCCGAAAAGAAAAAGTGCAGGTTGCAACTGAATTTCCAAAAGAAATTAAGTGCACACTAAAACTGAAAAGTTTTAGTAGTGCCCAAAAAGAAAAAGGTTTAGTTCACGAAAACTTTTTTAAAAAAGAATTAAATAAAGTGTGTTTATGCTTTCAATAAAACCTACAAGATCAGAATTAATTAAATTAAATAAAGGAATCAAGTTAGCTACTTCAGGTCACGCCCTGTTAAAAAGAAAAAGAGACGGATTAATAAAAGAATTTTTTTCTGTTTTAGAGGAAGCAAAAAAATCCAAGTCAGAAATGACAGACAATTTTAAGAAAGCAAAACAAGAAATCACTCTTGCAAGAGCAGTTGACGGAACAATTTCAGTTAAATCAGCTTCTCTTGCATTAAAATATAAAGCAGACATTGACGTCAAAACAAGAAATGTAATGGGTGTTGTAGTTCCTGCAGTTAAATCAGATTACAATGTAAAATCGTTTGAAGAAAGAGGTTATGGATTAATCGGAACCTCTTCTTACATTGACGATGCAGCAGAATCCTATGAAATTTTATTGAAAAACATTATTGTTGCAGCAGAAATAGAAAACACTTTAAGAAAGCTTTTAACTGAAATAGATAAAACAAAAAGAAGGGTTAATGCACTTGAATTCAAGGTAATTCCAGAAATGAAAAAAAGTGCTGCATTTATCCGCTTAAGATTAGAGGAAATGGAAAGAGATGATTTATTTAGATTAAAAAAAATCAAATCCAAAAGCAAGAAAAAAGCAGCATTAAAAGAACAGGAAGCAAGCTGACTCTGCGTTAAATTTAAATTTTCCAAGCCCTTTCTTTTATCATGTGGGTTGCAAGATTCAAAGTAACGCATGAAGGCTCTCTTACAAGCCCTTTCGCAGAAAAACACAACTTTTCAATGCTGGTTTTTCCATTAAACACTTATGTTGAAAAAGGAAAAATTTACCTTACCACAGGTCATTATGTTTTAGGAGATGAAAAATCAAAAAAAGCTTATTTTGAAGAAGCAATAAAAAATCCAAGAGTATTAGATTATGATATTTCAGGAGACTTATTAATTTACACTTTTTGGGCGCCCTTAAAAAATACTCATTTACAACAATGGATTACCCCAAACATATTGTTTTTGAAGCCGCCGTTGATTGACCAAAAAGGAATACAGCATTATGTTATTGGCTCATGGAAAAAAGAAAACCTTACAAAAGTACTGAACAAAATAAAGCCAAACACGATTACTTTTGAATTAGAATCCTTAAAACAAGAAAAAGTTTCTGATTTATTTATTCCTCATTTAGCTCCTCCTTTAAGCAAAAAACAAAAAGAAATATTTAATTTAGCTTATTCAATGGGCTATTACAAGTATCCGAAAAAAACTAATATAGAAAAAATGGCGAAAAAAGCAAAATTAAGCCCTTCAACTTTCCAGGAGCATCTGCGAAGAGCAGAATCAAAGGTAATCCCATTTACAATGGAAAACATATTTTATGACCCCGATATGCAACGGGCAAAACAAGATTAATTATGTAGAATGTTATTATTTATGGCTGATAAAATTTTCACTAAAGACAAATGGATGGTTGCAGAAGAAATCCCTGATATTACTTTTGATTTCTGTCAGTTATGGTGTTCTGCTTTTACCAATGAAATGCAAAATTCTGTTGGAATAAACTATGGGGCAGTAGTTTTGGTTATGCAGGGATATGATATGTCTTTTTATTACAGAACAAAAGACAGTTTTAATTTCGGCCAGCATGTACTTGACTTGATTGTAAAAAACCCCTTTTTTGGAAAAAAAATCAACAAAAAAATAATTCAGCTTTCAGATAAATTAGAAAAAAACGCAGAAAAAAATTTTACTAAACCAGAAAAACTTTCTAACAGGCAGTTAGCTGAAGTTTACCTTTACCATGACAAAATCCACACTGATTTATATGAATATGGTTGGCTTCCAAACGCAATAGACATGTTTCATGCGAATTTCACAGAACTGCTTTTAAAATACCTTAAAGAAATTGGAGTTCCGGAAGAAAAAAGAAACGATTATTTAATCCTTTTGACAACCCCCTCAAAAAAAAGCATTATCAATCAGGAACAGGAAAGCCTTTACAAAATTGCCTCACTAATAGAAAAAAAGCCTGAACTGAAAAAATCATTCAGCAAAAATCCAAAAGAAATTGAGAAAAAGCTTCCAAAAAAAATACACAAAAAAATTCTTTTACACTGGAAAAAATACCATTACCTGAAATTTTTGTGGCTTGAAGGAAGTGGAATTTATTCTTTTGAACATTATTTAAACGAAATAAAAAAAATCCTGAAAAAAAAGAAGAGTGCAAAACAATTCCTTTCAGAAGAAAAAAAGCATTTCCTTAAAGTAAAAAAACAAAAAGCAGATTTAGAAAAAAAGCTTAAAATAGACAAACTTCACAAACAGCTTTTTGATTTGTGGGCTGATTTCATGCTTTCAAAATTATACAGAAGGAATGCTCAAATAAAAAACTATTATTTATTTTTGAATATTCAAAAAGAAATAGCAAAACGCCTGTCAATTCCCCTTAAATCAGTTCACTTTTTTCTTCCATGGGAAATAAAGTCAGCTCTAGTTGAAGGAAAATCTTTTGAAAAAGGATTATTAGAGAGAAGCAATTTTTGTGTTTATTTTACTTCAAAAGGGGTAGATAAAATTTTTACAGGAAAAGAAGCGCTTGAAATCGCAAAAAAAGTAAAACAAGTTAAGTTACAAAAATTAAATGAATTAAAAGGCCAGTGCGGTTCTTCTGGAAAAGCAAAAGGAAAAGTTAAGTTAATTAATTCCCAGCATGAAATGCAAAAAATGAAGAAAGGCGACATTTTGGTTTCAATTGCAACAAACCCTGATATTGTTCCTGCAATGAAAAAGGCTTCAGGAATTGTAACAGATCAGGGAGGGGTAACTTCTCATGCAGCAATTGTTGCAAGGGAATTAAAGATTCCATGTCTTATAGGAACAAAGTTTGCTACAAAAGTATTCAAAGACAATGATTTAGTTGAAGTTAATGCTTCGATGGGCACAGTAAAAAAATTGAAATAATTTATTCCCATGCTTCTTTTCCAAACGCATTTTGTTCTTTTCTTTTTTCATCTGGTTTTTCTGAATTATAAACTTTATCCATTACATAAAGCACTATTGCGTTTTCTTTCCCTAATACTTTGTATCCGTGCCATAATCCTGCAGGGACTTTAATTAAGGCCAAGTTGTCTTCTCCAATAAAATGTTCTTTCACTTCCACTTTGCCTTTTTTTTCTTCTGCAATGCAAAACTTTATTTTTCCTTTAACACAACACACATAATCTGTCTGTTTTTCATGCATGTGCCAGGCTCTTATAATTCCTGTTTTGCTTTCAGAAACAACAATCTGCCCAAATCTTCCTTCAAATAATTCATCGTCTTTTCTTAAAGCCTCAAATAAAATTCCTCTTTCATCTCTGAACACTTTTAATTTTTTAATGTTTTTTTCTTCCAAAAAATCACCTTTATTAAGTATTATCAGTTTGAAAAGTAATTAAATTGTTTTTGTTCAAGACTCTTTCATGACACGCTCTTTTCTTTACTCTTTTCTGGCAGGATTAATTATTCTCCCTTTTTTTGCTTTATCAATTGCAGGAATCTTATTTCATGCGTTTTTTTTTAATCCAGAAATATTCATTTTGTCAGCCAATCTTTTAGTTTTCACTTCATTAATTTACTTGTTTCTTTTAATTGCTGTTCTTTTGCGGTTTTTTGTTTTAACTCTTTTTTTTCCTCTCCCTGAAAGATACACTAAATATGATAACCTTTCAAATAAAAGAATTACTGTGTGTCTTACTGCATACAATGACGAGGAAATAATAGGTGATGCAGTAAAAGACTTCAAATCCCATAAATTAGTTGATGAAGTCATTGTAGTAGACAATAACTGCATTGATAAAACTGCTTTAGAAGCAAGAAAAGCAGGGGCAATAGTTGTAAAAGAACCAACCCAAGGTTTTGGCGCTGCTTCAATTTGCGCCCTAAAAACTGCTTTAGATAAAGCTAGAACAAAAAGAAATCTTGTTTTGTTTGTTGAAGGAGACCAAACTTTTATTTCAAAAGATATTGACAAATTTGTTGCTTATATTGGAAACGCTGATATGGTTATTGGAACAAGAACAACAAAAGAGCTTTCAACTAAAGATTCTCAGGTTACAAGATTAATCCAGTACTCTAATGTTTTTCTTGCAAAATTAATTCAGTTAAAATATTGGGGTGCTGTAAGGTTAACTGATGTTGGCTGTTCAATGCGTTTAATGCGTTTTGAGGCATTAGAACAGTCAATGCCTTTGTTTACTGTTACAGGCAGTGCTTTTTCTCCTCATATGATTGACATGGTTTTAAAGAAAGGTTTTAGAGTAATTGAAATTCCTGTTTACTTTAAGAAAAGAGGAGGAATATCCAAAGGAATTGGTTCAGATTTCATTAAAGGGGTTCCGACTGGATTTGAAATGATTTGGAATATAATGACCCAATAACTGTTTTTCATTTGATTAAAACTTATTTAAACTTTTTTAAAGGTAATCTTTTAATGTTCAAAGAAATTAATTGCTGCAGGATATGCAATTCATCAAATCTTTCAGAATACTTAGATTTAGGAAAAACTCCTTTGGCTAATTCTCTTGTCAGGCCGGAAAACAAAGACAAAAAAGAAATTTTTTTTCCTTTGAAAGTGTTGTTTTGCAATAACTGTTTTTTATCCCAGTTAAGCATTGTAGTTGACCCTGAAATTTTATTCAAAGACTATGTTTACAGGTCAAGTGTTTCAAAAACTTTTCAAAATCATTGTAATCAAATGGCAAAAGAATTAAAGAAAAGATTTGAAAAAGAAAATCTTTTGGTTTTAGATATTGCAAGCAATGACGGCTGTTTATTGCAAGAATTCAAAAAACAAGGCTTTAAAGTAATTGGAGTAGAGCCTGCAGTAAACATTTCCAAGATTGCAAACGAAAACAAAATCCAAACAATCAATGCTTTTTGGGATTTAGATACAGCAAAAAAAGTTTTAGAAGAATTTGGAAAAGTTAATGTAATCACCGCAACAAATGTCCTTGCACATGTTGACGAGGTTTCTTCTTTTGTTTCTGCAATGCATTATGTTCTTGATGACAATGGTTTGATTGTAATTGAAGTTCCTTATGCAGAAAACTTAATTGAAAAAAACCAGTTTGATACAATATACCATGAACATTTATCTTATTTTATTTTCAGGCCTTTAATTGAATTATTTGAAAGAAACAACTTCAAAGTAATTGATGTTCAAAAAGTTGACATTCACGGAGGAACCTTAAGAGTTTTTGCCGCAAAAAAAACAAGTTCAAGGAAAATAAACGAAAACGCAATACAACAGCTTCTCAAAGAAGAAAAATCAAAAAATCTTTATAAAATTGAAACCTATTTTCAGTTAGCCAAAAACACTGAAAAAATTAAATTTGATTTAGTTTCTCTTTTAAAAGAAATTAAAGAAAAAAACCAGAAAACTGCAGCTTATGGTGCGTCAGCTAAAGGAAGTACTTTATTGAATTACTGTAATATTGGAACAGACTTTATTGATTTCATTATTGATGATACCCCAGAAAAACAAAATCTTTTAACTCCGGGAAAACACATTCCTATTTTTCCGCGTTCTTTTTTAGAAGAAAATAAAACAGATTTCTTGCTTTTGCTTTCATGGAATTTTGCAAAAGAATTCATTTCAAAAACAGCAGAACACAGGAAAAAAGGCGGGAAATATATTCTTCCTATCCCTGAAGTTAAAGTAATTGAATCAGAAGAGGAAATTACATGAAAAAAGTCCTTGTTATTGGTGCAAGCGGTTTTCTAGGAACAGCTTTAATGCCATCTCTTAAAGAAAAATTTGATGTTATTGGAACATTTTTTGGCGAAAAAAAAGAAGGTTTAATTGAATTAGATTTAAACGATTCCTTTAAATTAGATAAAGTTTTGAATGAAGTGTTTCCTGAAATAATAATTTTAGCTGCAGCAGAAACAAATGTTGATGCATATGAATCAAACCCCGAAATCTCAGAAAACCAAATAAATTCAGCACAACAAATTACTAATTGGTGTGATTCAAACAATTCTTTTCTTGTTTTCTTTTCAACTGATTCAGTTTTTGATGGAACAAAAGCGCCTTATAATGAATCAGATGACCCTAATCCATTAAATGATTACAGCAAAAATAAACTTGAAATAGAAAAAATAATCAAAAAACTTGAAAATCATTTAATTCTTAGAACTTCTTTTTTATATGGCCTTCCAATTGCTTCAAGCAAGTTTGTAGGCTTAACAATCACAAAACTATTAAATAAAGAAAAAGTTTTTGCAGTAACTGACTGGAAGCGAACCCCAACACTAACAAAAGATTTTGCTTTGGCTTTAATCCAATTAATCGAAAAAAACCAGAAAGGGTTATTTCATGTTGCAGGCACTTCAAGTGTTTCTGCTTTTGAGATGGCTTTGGCTATTGCAAAAGAATTTAACGCCGAAAAAAATTTGATTAAAAAAATTAAAGGAAAAGAATTAAATTTGCCTGCTGTCAGACCATTAAATTCTTCTTTAAATATTTCTAAACTTCAATCTCTTGGAGTTAAAATGAGTTCTTTAGAGCAAGGATTAAAATTTATTCATGAAAAAATAAAAGAAAAATGAACAGAAGAATTCAATCTTCTATTCCATTTTCTGTTACCCTGTAAACAGCTTCTCCGTCTGGCAATGAAGGAGAATCCACTAATTTTGCAACTCTTTTTTCTGCTTTAGCTTTCCTTAAATAAAGCCTTGTTTTTGAATTATGTGAAACTATGTGGCCTCCGATTGGAGCAGTTGGATCCCCAAACAAGATATCAGGTCTTGACATAACCTGATTTGTCACTAAAATTACAATATTATGCATTTCAGCCAGTTTCATTAAAGTATGCATATGCTTGTTTAGTTTCTGCTGCCTTCCGGCCAAGGTTCCTCTTCCAATGAATTCTGATCTGAATTGGGAAGTCAAAGAGTCAACTATAATTAGTTTAATGTTTTTTGATTTAATCATGTCTTCTGCTTTTTCTGCCAAAACCATCTGGTGATCTGAATTAAACGCTCTTGCAACAAAAATATTTTTCAGAACTTCTTCTTCTTTTAAGCCCAAATGTTTTGCAATGCTTACTACTCTTTCAGGCCTGAAAGAATTCTCTGAATCAATATACAATACATTTCCATTTAGCCCGCCTTTTTCTTTTGGCAGTTGAGTTGTAACGCATAACTGAAAACACCACTGAGTTTTTCCGCTTGCATAAGCCCCATAAATTTCGGTAATGCTTTGTGTTTCAATTCCTCCGCCGACTAATTCATCTAATTCTTTTGAGCCTGTGGTAATTTTTCCAATGCTTTGCCTTCTTTCCTGTATTTTGTCTGCTGTCTCATAACCCATTTCAAGTGATTCTCTTGCAGCATTAATTGCTTTTGTTGCAGTAATTTC
>JAHJUD010000125.1 GCA_018829335.1 Microcaldota archaeon
AAAAAAACATTTTTTACTTTAACAATTCTTTCAGCTAATAATGCTGCAGTTCCTCCTACAGCCAAAAAATAAACTGCTCCAAATTCTTCTAATGCTTTAAGGGTTTTTTCTTTCATTCCGCCTTTTCCTATTACTCCTTTGATTCCATAATCTCTGATAACATCATATTCAAATGCTTCCATTCTTGTGCTGGTTGTAGGCCCAGCAGAAAGAATGATCCATTTTTCTTTTTCTTTTCTTGCAATCGGCCCGCAATGATAAATCACTCCGTTTTTGAGTTTTTCCTTGAATTTCTCATCAGTTTTTTCTGTTAATAATTTGTGAACTCGATCTCTTGCCAGAAAAATTGTTCCGGTTAATTCAACTAAATCTCCTGCATTTAATTCTCTTACTTTTTTGTCATCTACTGGAATATTTAATTTGATTACTTTAGTCATAGTGTGCTTCACCGTTTTCCCATTTTAATGTGTGTCTTCTGTCAGCCCAGCAGCAAAAACTCACTTCAACAAAAAAGGATGCAGGATGTCTTGCCAAAAATTTTGTTTTGACTTCCAGCACAGTATTTTTTCCGCCTAAACCCATTGGACCGATTCCCAGAGAATTAATTTTTTTTAACAAGTCTTCATTGAATTCTTGAATTTCTTTTTCTAATTTTTGATCTTTTTTTTCTCCTGTAATTTCTTCTTTTTTTAATTCATTATTTTCTTTTTCTTTTAATTCATTATTTTTTTCTGTTTTTTGTTCAACCTTTTTTTCTAAAAAAGGTTGTTTTACTTCTAATTTTTCCAGCAACTGTTTTTTTGATTCAACTGCAATCACATCTTTTGATCCTCCAACCACAACTGAAACAACTGTCGGAGGGCAGCCTAAACCCTGAGCTTTTACTACTGCATCTAAAACACATTTTTTTATCCCGTCTAAATCTCTGCCTGCATTTAATTCAGGATTAGGCAGGCTGTATGTTCTCCCAATGTTTTCGCTTCCTCCGCCTTTTAAAAGCAGATTAACTTCAATAAAATCTTTTTCCCATTCTTCAAAATATATTGTCGGAATTCCTTTTCCAATACAGTTCCCTGAATTTTTTTGAGTTAAAGAATCAACTGCATTAGGCCTTAAAAAATTTTTTTCTGTTGCAGTTTTTGTTGCATCCAGAACACTTTTTTTTATTTCTTTTTGTGAAAATTCTTTAGAATAATAAATGAAAAAAATTGGTATTCCTGTATCTTCGCATAAAGGCAGTCCTTTTTTTTCTGCTATCTTAATGTTTTCTAAAATTGATGTCATTACTTTTTTTTCTAATTTTTCTTGGCTTTCTTTTTCTACTTGCCTTAATTTTTCTTTTACATCTTCTGGCAGAAAAGTTGTAGTTAATTTATATAATTCAACTATTGCTTGAGTAAAATTTCTCATTTTCTAACAACTCCTGAACCTATTGCAGCTTTTTTTACTGCTTCGCTGATTTTTTCAGCTACTTTTTTTTCTAAAGGGCTTGGAATAAAATTTTCTTTTGTTGGGTTTTCCACACATTCAGCCAAAGCTTTAACTGCAGCCAATTTCATTTCTTGATTTATTTTTGTAGCTTTTGCTTTTAATGCCCCTTTAAACACTCCAGGAAAAGCCAAAACATTGTTTACCTGATTAGGGTAATCGCTTCTTCCTGTTGCCACTAATTCTGCTCCTGCTTCAAAAGCTTGTTCAGATTCAATTTCCGGATCAGGATTTGCAAGCGCAAAAACTATTGCTTTAGAATTCATTGACTGCACCATTTCTTTGGTTAAAATTCCCTTAAATGAAACTCCAATAAAAACATCTGCGCCAATTAAAGCATTTTCAAGGTTTCCCTGAATTTTTTTTGGGTTAGTAATTTTTGCCAGTTCTTCATGGTGTTTCAGCATGCCTTGTTTTCCTTCAAATAAAATTCCTTCTTTGTCAACTAAAATCAGTTCTTTTGGCTGGATTTTTTTTGCAAGCAAAAGCTTTGTTATTCCTGTTCCTCCTGCTCCAATGCCGTTAACTACAATTTTTGTTTCCTCTAATTTTTTTCCTGTAACTTTTAATGCATTTTCTAATCCTGCCAATACAACTATTGCTGTTGCATGCTGGTCATCATGCATTACCGGAATGCCTAAATTTTGCAGTTCTTTTTCTATTTCAAAGCATCTAGGAGAACTAATATCTTCTAAATTTATTGCGCCAAAAACCGGAGAAATGTTTTTTATTGTTTCAATTATTTCTTTTGTTTTTTGTGTTTTCAATGCAATCGGAAAAGCATTTATTCCTGCCAGTTCTTTGAATAAAGAGCATTTTCCTTCCATTACAGGCAAAGAAGCTTCTGCGCCAATATTGCCTAAACCTAATACTGCACTTCCGTCTGTTATTACTGCGATTGTGTTTGATTTAATTGTGTAATCAAAAACTTTTCTTTTGTCTGCTGCGATTTCAATGCAGGGTTGTGCCACCCCTGGAGTATAAGCTAATGAAAGCATTTCTTTTGAGTCAATTTTTACTTTGCTTTTTACCTCTAATTTTCCTTTCCATTTTTTGTGCAATTCAATTGCTTTTTCTTTTAAGTTCATTTTAGTTATCTCCATTCAGCCCAATGCGACTGCATTTCCCTGTTTTCCCTTAATTTTTTTTTGATTTGATAAATTGCTGATTTCACACTTCCTTCAGGAATATTATATATTTCTGCCAGTTCTCGGTATTTATGGCCAAATACTTCATGTTCTATTAAAAGCCTTTTATTTAATTTGCTTGCATCTGTTTTTTCTATTATTTTAATAATACTTTCAATTCCAGGATTTGTTGCGTTAAATCTTCTGTTTGCAGGAATCTCTGCAATCATTTCTAATGAAACTGTCTTTGCATTTCGTTTTTTTGCTTTAAGTAATATAAGATAATTTCTAAGGGCGTTTAATACTGATGTAGTAACTACTTTCTTTATATTACTGTTTTTTATTATTGGACTTCTTGATGCATTTACAAGGGCTTCACGTGCCACTGACATAAAATCTTTTTCTGTCAGCGTAGGGTCAATATTTCTGTTTGTTTTGTAGAATTTTCTTGCTAGATTATCAGCATGTCTTAATTCTGCTTTAACTACAGCATCAGGTTCCGGATGAAAAACCCTTCTTGGTTTTTTCTTATTGCTTGGAGCTTTTCTTGGAGTTTTTTTCTTCATTTACATTTCCTCAAACAATTTTCTTAATCTTGGATTTCTTTTTAGTTTTTGTTTTAATCTCTTAATTTTATGACCGATAGTGCTGATTGGTATTCCTTACTGTAAACCTGTTATTACTATTGTTGTTGAAAAATTGGTGAATGATTTGCCTGGAATAAGCGGTTGCATTGAGGCATCACTTAGGGCATCCAATGCAGTTTCTTGGACTTCATCAGGCCCTATTCCTGTGACTTCAAATAACCTTTTATGAATACTGTAAAAGCTGTTAGCTATATTTGTGGCGTGTCTTCTTTCTTGTTTAATCAATAATTCTGGATTTGGGTGCTTTGCTTTTTTTACTTGTGCACCTGTTTTTAGTTTTCTGTTTTGATTTGGTCTTCTTCTCTGCTGGCTTATCATTGTTTTTCTTTTCATTCTATTTCCCCTATTGTTTTTTCCGGAAACAAATCTAAAATACTTTTTTCGTTTGCTTGACAAATTCCTCTTTCAGTTATTAATCCTGTAATTAATCTTCTTGGGGTTACATCAAAAGCATAATTTCTTGCAGGGCTTTGTTCTGGTGTAAGTAAAACTTTTTTCATTTGCCCTGAATGAAATCCCTGAATCCATTTAACTTCATTTTCATCTCTTTCTTCTATTGGAATTTCTTTTCCTTCTCTTAATTCCCAGTCAATAGTAGAAGAAGGCAATGCAACATAAAACGGAATATTATTATCTTTT
This sequence comes from Microcaldota archaeon, assembly GCA_018829335.1. Classification (GTDB taxonomy): domain Archaea; phylum Iainarchaeota; class Iainarchaeia; order Iainarchaeales; family 1-14-0-10-31-34; genus 1-14-0-10-31-34. Next base: position 3,902 of record JAHJUD010000125.1, read on the forward strand.
GCAGCCAAAGCTTTTAGATAAGTGCCAATCTTGTTTGCCACGTCTCCAGTAAAAGTTGTCCTGTCAGTTCCAACAATACATAAGTCAACCATTCCTTTCTGCATTAAATGTCCTCCGGCGTTGTCAACTATAACTGAATGCTTTATTCCTTGCTGTAATAATTCCCATGCAGTTAATCTTGCTCCCTGGTTTCTTGGCCTTGTTTCATCCACCCATACATGCAAGTCAATTCCTTCTTCAAACGCCTTGTAAATTGGCGCTGTAGCAGTTCCATAATCCACACAAGCCAGCCAGCCTGCATTGCAGTGAGTTAAAATATTAACTGTATCTCTTTTTTTTTCTGAAATTTCTTTTATTATTTTGAATCCAAATTCCCCTATTTTTTTGCATTGTTCTGCTGAAGTGTTGGCAATGTTTTTTGCGTTCTTTAATGCAGTTATTTTTTTGTCTTCAATTGAATTTTTTCTGTTTATTTTTTCTAATTGTTTTTTTACTGCCCACTCTAAATCAATTGCTGTAGGCCTTGTCTCGATAAGTTTTTCTGCTGCTTTTTGGATGAATAAATTGAATTCATCTAATTCATCAGTTTTTTCTTTTTTTGCTTCATTGTTTTCTTTCTTTTCTTCCAATTTTTTTTCAGCTTCAAGTGCTGCCAGATACATTCCAAAAGCTGCTGTTGTTCCAATTAATGGAGCGCCTCTTACATGCATTTCTTTTATTGCTTTAGCAGTGTCATTCACATTCTTTAAATCTTCAATTATAAATTCGTGAGGCAGACTTCTTTGGTCAATTATCTGCACAATTTTTTCGTCTTCTTCTTTTAGCCAGATTGAAGTGTAATTTTTTCCTTTAACTTTCATTGCATGCCCCCTTAATGGAATATTTCTGTTAATTTGTTTTTTTAACGCTTTTTGTTGGAGTTTTTGTGTTTACTGCAAGAAAAATTTTAATGGTTAAGCAATTTTTTTTCTTCTTTTAAAATAAGCACTTCAACAAAAATCTTTGTTTTTTTATTCATTTTTTTCATCTGTGTGTTGCCTGAACTACACAGGCAGAAAATTTTGCCCCAAAGAAAAGCAGTGAAAAATTTGAGCCTTTAAGCAAAAATGTCCTAAAAGAAACAAAGAAAGCAATAGCCAGAACCCCTGTTAAGGCAAGGGATTCACTTGAAGAAACACTCAAAGGAATAGAAGATATTCAGGAAGAAATAATCAGCATCTCCTTTTACAACAACTTAATGGAAGACAGGCTTTACAGGTAGGCTTTCGGCACCATTTAACTGGCAGAAACCACAATGTTTAAATAATATTTATGCCATTATTTTAATGGTGATTTGCCATGAATTTAAGTTTGGAGTTTAAAGGTCATTTAGAGGAAATAATTGAGAAAGCCATTGATAAGGGGATTGTAAAAACCAGAGCTGAAGCTGTTAGATTGGGTTTGCTTGAATTGGATAAAGAATATCATTTAGTTGAGGCTGATTATAACCCTGTTGATGAACTGCCTTTGAAGGAAGAGTTTGTGAAAGAGCTTGTTAAGAGAAGTAAAGAAAAACCCATTAAAGCAAAAAGCATTGATGACTTGTTTAAGTGATTTTATGGCTTATTCCCTAGAGTACAAAGAAATTGCAAGGCAAGAGATAAGAAAGCATTGCAAAAAGAATAAAGAAATGGAAAAAGCAATCAGAAGAAAATTAAAGCAGGTTCTAGAAAACCCTTCTTATTTCAAGCCTTTAAGAAAGCCAATGCAAAATCTCCGAAGAGTTCACATAATGAAAAGCTTTGTTTTAATTTATTCAGTTCAAGAGAAACAGAAAACTGCTACAGTTGAATTATTCAAGCACCACGATGAAGTTTATAGATTTTATTAAAAGTGAGGAAAAAATGGAAAAAAAAATAACCTGTCATTTATGCAAAGGAAAGGCAGTCTTGAAATTTGAAGACATGAAACTGGACAAAGGGAAAATAATCATAAAAGGTTCCCCTTACTACAAATGCCTTAAATGCAAAGAAGAGTTTGCCACAAGCGGGCAAATGCATGAGCTCTCTGACCAAATAAACACTAAATTTGTTTTCAAGCGTCCAATAATCAATGCAGGAAGAAGTCTTGCAGTCACTATCTCAAAAGATTTAGC
>JAHJUD010000126.1 GCA_018829335.1 Microcaldota archaeon
TCAAGCAATAATTTGAATCCATAACTCATTTCAACAGGATAAACAGCTGAAGAACCGCATATTGCGCAATATTTTCTGTTTCTTATTTTGTCGTTTATTGCAATCAAACCGCATTTTTCGCATACTAATTCAATTAATTTATCTGAATCTTCAATTAATTTTTCATGCAACAGCATTGCCGCTCCATGCCCAACTAATGTTTCTCCTTCCATTTCCCCAAATCTTAATCCTCCTTCTTTTTCTTTTCCTTCTGTTGGCTGTCTTGTTAAGATTTGTACTGGCCCTCTGCTTCTTGACTGCATTTTATGCGCCACCATGTGGAATAATCTCCTGTAAGCTACTACTCCTGTAAAAATTTCTCCTTCAAGTTTTTTTCCGCTTATTCCGTCAAAAAATATTTCTTTTCCGTCTGCCCTGAATCCTTTTTCTTCAAGCATTTTTCCTATTTCTTTTTGGCTGACTGAACTAAAAGGTGTTCCGTCTATTTCTTCTCCTTTTAATGATCCTGCTTTTCCTCCAAGCATTTCAATTAAATGGCCTATTGTCATTCTTGAAGGAATTGAATGCGGATTTAAAAGAAGATCAGGTTTTATTCCGTCTTCTGTAAAAGGCATGTCTTCTTCTGGAATTATTGCACCTATTACTCCTTTTTGTCCGTGTTTGGATGAAAATTTGTCTCCTACTTCTGGAATCATTAAGCTTCTGATTTTTATTTTTACAAGCTTGTTTCCTTCTAAGTCTTCTGCAATAAAAACTTTATCTACAAAACCCGGTTTTCCTTTTCTTACAGTAATGCTACTTTCTCTTCTTTTTTCCTGCACTACTCCAAACTCTGATACTTCTTCCAGAAATCTTGGAGGAGAAGTTCTTCCAACTATTACGTCTTTTTCTGAAACATATTCTTCTAATTCAACTAAACCGTCTTCGCCTAATTTTTTATAAAATTCATCTCCTAAAAACCCTACTGTTTCTTCTTTTGGTATTTCAAATTTGTCTATCTGGCCTCCAGGATATCTGTTTTCTGCTGTTTCATATGTTCTAAAATAAGCGCTTCTAGCCAACCCCCTGTCTATTGCTCCTTTATTGATTACTACAGCATCCAAAATATTAAATCCATAATATGGCATTATTGCAACAACAAAATTCTGTCCTTGAGGCCTTTTGTCAAAATCCATTAAATCAGATGTTTTTGTTTTAACAATTGCTTTCTGCGGGTAATGCAGTAAATGGCCTTCAGTGTCAGTTCTTAAATTATAATTTATTCCTGAAATTCCTAAAGCCTGCTTAAACATTTTTGCTCCATGCAAGGCTTTTCCTGCCATGTTATGTTCTAAATAAGGCACTAAAGAACTGATTACAGACAAAATTCCAACTGAATCAATTTCCATATGAGTATGTTCTTTTGTTATTTCTTCTTCTTCTGTTGCAATTAAAGCATTTTCTTCTTCTTCTGCATCCAAGAATTCAATTACTCCTTCTTTTACTAAATCATTCCATCCAAGTTTTCCTTCTTTTATTCCTTTAAGCTGTTCTTCTTTTAATTTTAGTTTTGAATTTTCTACTACAAGCAATGGCCTTTGCACTCTTCCTGCATCAGTATTAATATAAACTTCTTTTGTGTCTTCATGGAAAGCAATATTTACTTGTGAATGAATTTTTCCTTTTCTTCTCTGCTGGATTAACTCTTTAGTTAATTTTTCAGGCTCTTTATGAAAACCTATTAGCCTTCCATTAATATACACTTTTCCTTGAGAAACCATAATTAATCACAATTTTTTGAGTTTTACTCCCATTACATCAAGCATTTTTTCTATTGGCTCTTCTTCTGTATCTACTGTCACTTCAGCCATTAAACTCAAATTTTTTACGAGACCACAGTTTCCTGTAAGGAAACCGTTTGCAAAAAAGTTATGGTAATATTGCATTGTTGTAATGTCTCTTACTTCACTGCATTCTGTTTTTTTAATTGATTCAATTGTTTCCCAGCATAAGCCGTTTTCTGATATCGCATTTTTTCTTATCCATTCATTGAATTTTGGAAAGTCTTTTTCTGAAACCCTTACAAACTTGTTTGCTTCTTTTTTGTGTTTTTTAATCCAGTTTGAAATATCATGTGTTCTTGCTTCATCTGAGAACTGCTCTGAAATCATGGAAATGCTTTTTCCTTTGCTGTACAATGCAATTGCCTGCTGTTGGATTGCAGTTCTTTTTTCAATCATTGTTTTTTTGGTTAATAAGTATTCAAAAGCAAGCCTTGCAGTACTCTGCCTTTCCTGACAGTAACTGAAGTTTATTGTTCCATATAAGTTAAGCAAATTTTCTAAATCGCTTGAAATTAATAACTTTATTTTCCTTGTTTTTATTCCTGTTTTTCTTGTTGTTCCGTCAGTTATTTTTATTTTTGAGGTTTTTACACTGAATTTTTCCAGCAGTTCTTTTATGTCTTCTGCAAACCTTACCCCATTTTCAACCAGTTCTTTTGATTTATTCAGTGAAACTGCAGGCTGCAAAAATATTTTTTCGTTTCTTTTGTCTACAGCTGGCTTGGTCATTTCACTTCCAAAATATGACGCCAAAAATTCTTTGATTAAAATTTTGTTTTGGGTTTTCAGCCATTCAGGAATTTTTGTTTCTTTTATTGTCTTGTTTCCTTCAGGCGCCCCTAATGCCTTAAGTAATACCCATAACGGCTTGCTGTAACAGTCCATTCTTCTTGAATTTCCGCTGATAATCCTTCCATCGCTTAAAACAGAAGTTTTATGGTAAGTGCTTTGTTTTGAAGCATTAAACCCTAATTCTTTTATTTCTGAAGCAATTGTTTTTAAGTCTCCTTTGTTTCCTGAGAAAACTGTTGTACAGGCAGACTTGTATTTTTTCATTGTTTTTGTAAGTGAACCGTCTCCAAACAAGTGCCCTACAAGCCTTACAAGAACAAGAATTTTTTCATTGCTGTCTTTTAACGGAATCAAGCCTTTTTCTTTCAGTTCTTTTAATGTATATTTTTTGTCTGTTTTTTTCGGGCAGGCTTTTATTATGTCTTCTTCTGAAATTATTGTTTTGTTTTTTGGTTCTTCAAATTTTAGCGCTTTAATTGGCATTACAGCAACCCTTTCTCCTTCCTTAATATTGCTTAATTCTTTTTTTCCTTTTTCTGAATAAAAAGGGTGGTCTGCTGTTGCAGTAATTGTTCTTTTGGTTTCTTTTGTTTTAACAATCAATACAGGCTTGTTTGGTTTTATTTTTATGTACCTCACTGAATTTGCTTTCTTTTCTTCCATGTTGTTTTTCCAGTCAATTGAAGCAATTTTTTTGTTTTTCCATAATTTTTCGTATTTTTCAATTGTTATGCCACTGTAATCATCCAACAATATTTGCGTTTCAGGTGCAATGCATTGCGGGCCATCTGGAGTTTCAATTGGGTCAAGCCTTCCCCAATGAGTTCCATGAACATCTCTTGCTTCATACAATTCCCTGTTTTTATCTAAAGGGCTTTTAACTTTTCTTAAGTCAGTTAATGCAGCTAAATAATTTACTCTTTCCATGAATTTACTGACTCCTGTTGCTCTTCCAATCCAGTTTCCAGTGCTCATTGCAAACCTTATTCTTTCGCTTATTGCGCCAGGCCTTACAACAGTTGAAATATTGAGTTTTCTTCTTCTTGTTACTGTTCTGTCAATCTGGAATTTCAAGTCTTTAATAAAATATTTGAATGAATACCTAAACAAGTGTTCCATTAATTTTCCGCTTAATTCTAATCTTTTATTTTTGTAATGGTCTTTGTCGTCTTCGTTTCTTATGCCATAACTTAATTCAATTGCTTTTGTTGCCATCATTGCCAGATAATATGCTTTAGCTAATCTGTCTTCTGCTCTCTGGCCTATGTGCGGCAATAAAAATGCGTCTATTACTTCTTTTGCTCTTCTTAATCTGTATTCTATTACTTGTCCTGGAGCAACATATTTTCCTATTTTGTCTAATGCATCATTTTGTTTTCTTGTGTCATCTAATTCAAGGTTTAATAAAACATCATTCATTATTTCTTTTTCTTCTGGGAAAGCGTCAATAATTTCTTTTTCGTTTGTTAAGCCTAAAGCTTTAAGCAATACAAACATCCTTAATTTTCTCGGAGAAGAAGGAAAAGTAACACTTAAAATTCCATCAATGTTTCTTGTAATTCTTACTCTTCCTTTAAATGCACCTTTAGTTGAAATCACTTCTGCTATTGTCCTGTCCATTTGCCTTGAAACCAAAACCCTGTCTGAAGCCAAAACTTCTTGTGTCATCAAAGCTTTTTCTGAACCATTAATCACAAAATATGCCCCAAAATCCATTGGGTCTTCTCCTACTTCAATTAATTCTTCTTCATTTAATCCTTCCATCCAGCAGCGGTTTGATTTAAGCATTATAGGCATTTCTCCAATATAAGCCCTTTTTTCGTCTTGTTCTACATCTCTTCTCAATAATCTCATCGTCAAAAAAATTGGTCCAGAATAAGTTCTGTTCCTTAATCTTGCTTCCATTGGAAAAAAGTTTGCTCTAGGGCTTCCATCTGCTTCAATTATTCTTGGCTTTAATACTTCAATGTTTGCTAATTCGATTTTTACTTCTTCTATTTTTGGCACAATAGTCTTGTTTTCTTCAACTATTTCATCTAATTTAGAGTCAATAAACTGATTATATGAGTCAATTTCTTGTTGTGCAATATTTTTTGATGCAAAATAAGAATTAATTAAAGGCCATCCTTTCATCTGACCACCACTCTATAATAAACGCTTTTTCCTGCTGTAGGGGTCTCTCTTGTAATCCTTATTAAATCGCCTTTTTTTGCTTCTAATTCTTCTATTACAGGATCGCTTAAAATAATTTGCGGAAACTTTTCTTTTTTGTTTCCGAATTTTTTTATTATTTCTGCTGCTTCCTCTTCTGATACAATTTCATGAATTGGAACAAGAAAATGATTCATTATAGAACGCAACTTTTTTACCAAGAGACCATCTCCAAAGAGGAAAAACCTTTTAACAATGAAATCAATAAACGCGAATTTAATGCAAGCAAAAATCACTAAAAATGTCTAAAGGTTATCAACTTACTAATTAGCGTCAGAAAAGCTTTAAAATCATTATGTTGAAACCAATTTGTTTTCTTTGGCTATCACTATCCTTTTAACCTCTTTTTTTCTTTTTCTTTTATGGATTTCCCTGAAAAAGATTTTCCTTTGCTTCTCTTTATTGCAGGAAAAGCAGGATTAAATAATTCTTTTACTGCTTCAACTTCAGAAATCGCTTCTGAACTGAATATTTCCCAGCAGTCTGTTTCAAGAAAGCTTTCTCTTCTTGCAAAAAACGGCTTTATCCAGAGAAAAGTCCTTGCTTCAGGAAACATTATTTCCCTGACAGAAAAAGGGATTAAACTCCTTGAAAAAAGAAAATCAGAGTTAGAAAGAATTTTTTCAGGAAAAAAAGATTTTGCATTAAAAGGAAAAGTGCAGTCCGGCCTAAAAGAAGGAAAATATTATATTGGGCTTTCAGGCTACCAGACCCAGTTCAGGAAATTTTTCGGAAAAAAAGTTTTTGCAGGAACCTTAAACCTTAAAGTAAATGAATTTGAATTAAAGGATTTCCTTCAACAAAAAAAGAAATTTTTCATTCAAGGCTTTTCTGACAATAAAAGGTCTTTTGGCCCAGCTTTCCTGTTCAAAGTGAAATTAAACAATTCAGTTGATGCAGCAATAATTATTCCTGAAAGGACTAACCATCCAGAAGACATAATTGAAATAATTTCTCCTTTTTTTCTCAGAAAAAAACTTAAATTAAAAGACAACGATGAAGTAAAGGTAAGCTGAATTAATTTACTTTTCCACAGACTTTTTTATTTTAGAAAAAAAGCCTGATTTTTTTTCTTCTTTTTTTCCTGGCATTTTTTCTGTAAAGCTTATTTTTCCTAACTCTTTTTCTGTTTCTTCAACTAATTTGTTTACTTTTTCTGTCAGCAGGTCTTTTTTCAGGCTTTCATCATCTTTTTTCAGCAAGCCGATCATTTTCTCTATTTCTTTTTCTCTTTCATCAGAAGGTTTAGCCTGAACTTCAGGCGTTTCTTTTTTTTTCTGGGTTAACTGCATTAATTTTTTTTCTTCAGGAGTTTCTTCAATTTCCTGTTCTTTTTTTTCAACCACTTCAATCAGGCTTTTCTTTGGTTTTCCTTTACTGCTTTTCCCTGCAGTTGTTGTTTTTTCTTTTTTAGAGTTTTCCTGTTTTTTTCCAGCAGTTTTCTTTTCGCTGCCTTTTTCAATTAATTCCATCATTTCTTCGATTTCTTTTTTCTGGCTTTTTTTTTCTTCACTCATTTTCTGTCTCCTTTAATTTAATGTAATCAAGGATTTCCATTTTTTTGTTGAATCTTATGCTGTATTTTCTTGTTTTAATCTGAACTTCTGCTTCATATCCTTCTTTTGTTTTTTCCATTTCAGTTATATTTACTTGTGTTGTGGCCAGCCCGCCCATTAACGCTTTCTTCATTCTGTTTTTTATTTCCTGTTCTGATTTTGGGAATAATTCTTCTTGTTCTCTTCTCTTCCACACATTATGGATTACAAACACTGCCAAAACAGTCACAATAAAACTCACTGCAACCAGCGCAAAAGGAAATTCTTCTTTTTTTTCTTTCATAAACTCTATTTCAATCATGCTTATGTTAGTGTCTTTTGTTTTGTAGACTCTGATAAAACCTTGGTTTATTGTGAATTTTTCCGGCGTTACATGAATTACTTCCCCGTCAACTTTAAGCTTAAAGTTTTCTTCATTTATTTTTAATGCAAAATAATCTTTTACTTTTTCAGGTTCTATTCTCAAAAAAAACTGTTCTCCATTAACGTCAATCAGCCTGAACCCTTCTTCTCCTGTTTCACTAAGTTTTTCTGTTAATGCCCTTGAGTTTTCAAACCTTACTGAAAGGCTTGCATTTTCTCCTTCTTTTTTGAAATCGCATTGCAGGGAATTCTTTATTTCTTTCAGCAGAACAAGTTTTGCTTCAACTGTTTTTCTTTGGTTTTCTTCTGGGGTGTTCAGGTTTGCTTCAAGTTTTGCTTCAGCTGAAGGAAACAATTCCTTTAATTCTGTTTCGCAGTCAATTAACTGTTTTCCTTTATCTGAAAGCTTTCCTTCATAATATATTTCTGTCTTTATTTTTTCTTTGCCTATTTCTATTGTGGTTGTTTTTTCTGCTTCTCCAAACCAGCCAACACAGCCTGAAAAAAGCAGGAGCATGCACAAAACAAAAACTATTTTATTCATCCACTACAATTAGCTTTTTTGCATTAATAAGTTTTTGCTTTTATATTCTCATGAATAAGATAACGCCTATGCTGATAAAAATATAAAATAAAAAAAAGCCTTGGGCAGTAAAAATAAAATCGTCAACAAGCTTTATTTCAAATATGTTGAAGAAAATCAGGACAAGGTAAAGCCCTATAAGCAAAAAAAGTCCTTGAATAAGTGATTTTTTCACCATTCAGAACACCCCTAATGCGTAAAGTGCTACCATTATGAAAAAATAAATTGTTAGAGTAAAAGGAAGCTTTCCTTTCAGTGAAGGAATTGTTTCAGTAAAAGTAAGCAAAATCACTTCGCCTATATAATATACAAACAAAAAGCCGCCTACAAGAATAACTATGTTCACGCTTTCAAATGCCTCTACTGTTGAAAAAATCATTATTACTATTACTATAAAAATTTTCCACGAAAATTTCAGGTTATTATAAACAAAGGTAACTGCGACTAAAGCAAAAACCCAAAGCAGGTTATGCATTGCTAATTCTACAAACCACTGCAAGTCAAGCTGAAAAAGCCTTGTGAAAAATTCCAATGTCAGCATTTTTATCACAACTTCATAAAAAATATGTTGAAAATTGAAAGAAGCAAAAACATGCCTAATGCTTCATAAGTATAGGCTGAATCAGCAAAAACCCTTATTCCAGATAAGTTAAGAATGTAAATTGCTGCAACCAGCACTGCGAAAATTTTTATTCCGTTCATTGTGTCTTTTACAATCATTTTTTACACCAGAAACAAATTATAGTAAACTAACACAGCAAAAAACTGTATTACCATTATTGCAGGATAGCTGTCTTTTAATGCAGGAATATTTCCGAAAAAAGTAAGTACTACTATCCTGCTTACATAGTTCAGAAACAAAAAGCCTCCGACTAAGTAAATCCATCCAAGCATTGGAACAAAATAAATCAAAAGCCACAAATAAAAAAAGCCGACAAAAAAATGTTTTGCACTCCATTTCATGTTATTGTAAACAAAAGCAGCTGCAATGAAAATAAAAAGCCAGAGAAGGTTGTTCATGGCTAACTCTACAAACCATTGTAAATCCAGTGAAAGCAAATGCCCGATAAATTCAAACGGAAGCATGTTTACAACCCAAAAACCAACTCCATTATGTATAAACCAAGCAGGAAAAAGCTTAAATAGTCATTTTTTCACTGAACTAAGTGGTTTTTGAGTTTTTTTTGCTTTTTTGTACAACTCAAAAAGCAGAGGCGGTTAGTGTAAATTTCTGAAAACCAGAGTCATTAACAACAAATGCAGGAAAGATTCACAGATAGGGTTTTGCAATCTCTCTGTAATGTTTTATTAGGAGTTCTTTTATTTCTTTTGACTTTTTAGGATTGAGTGAAATATGTGTGCCATAAAATGCTTTTTTAACCAAAAAAAAGTTTTCTCTGATAAGTTCTTCTGCAATAGACTGTATTTCATTGTGAGCATTTGGGGGAAAACCCTTTTTTAGGTCTTCGATTGCAGAATGCTTTCCTCCCCATTGCCTTCTTCGTACAAGCTTAAAAATAAGCTGGGCCTTTAAAGGAATTTCTGACTCTTCAGCCATAATAGTATGATTTTAAAGGATATGATTTTAAGCTTTGTGTTTTATAAAATTTTATTGTTAATTCAATGGTTTTGAATTGTGGTGTGTAAAATGCAGGAATCGAATTTGGCTCTTTTAATGGGTTCTTCTCCTTTAACAAATATATTAGACCATTTCATTGAGCACATTGGTTTTGACTACACGCAAAAAGATGTTGTAAAATACACTGAGTTGAACAAGCTTACAGTGAAAAAATACATTAAACGCCTTGCAGAACTTGGAGTAATCAAACCTAACAGGAAGATTGGCAAAGCTATCTTATACACTCTTGACACAAAAAACAAAACCGTTAAGCAATTAATTTCACTGGAACTTGCAATGATTGAATCTACTGCCCCAAAAAAAGAAAAGTTACTTGAAGTAAAGGCAACTGCATAGCCTTGAAAATTCAATCATTTATCACTTTTGTCTCCAAATATTCATTGATTCCTTGTGTGGAAAGCATTCTTCCTAATCCGCTTTGTTTTCTTCCTCCCCAGGGGAATTCAGCCCTGCTTTTTGGAGTGCAGTTAATGCATATGGTTCCTGCCTGCAGTTGGCTGGCCATTTTTCTTGTTTTGCTTTTGTTTTTTGAGTAAACCGAAGCGCATAATCCATAACTCAGTGAATTGGAAAATTTAATTGCTTGCTTTATTCCATTAACTTTCATTACTGCTATTACAGGCCCGAATGTTTCCTGATTCATTATTTTCATTGAATGGTTTACATTTGCTATTACAGTTGGCTCAAAATAATAGCCTTTGCCTTTTATTTTTTTCCCCCCGAACAGGATTCTTGCGCCTTTTTTTTCTGCGTCTTTTAAATGGAATTCAACAATTTTTAATTGGTTTTTATTTGAAAGAGGCCCTAATGCATTCCATTTTTTTGCTTCACTAAGAACTTCTCTGACAAAAGAATTGTAAACTTTTTTTTCCACGTAAATTCTTTCCACTGATGCGCAAAGCTGTCCGCAGTTTGATAATGCACCTTTTACTGCATCTTTTGCAGCTTTTTTTAAGTCTGCATCACTGCAGACTATTAAAGGGTCTTTGCCTCCCATTTCTAAAACAAGCCTGTGAAGTTTTTCAGCAGAATTTTTCATAATATTTTTTCCTGCTTTCCGGCTTCCGACAAAAGCCACAATATTAATGTCAGATTCAACCAGTCTTTTTCCTTCATTTTCAGCTCCTATTAACAGGTTCAGGCAGCCTTTTGGCAGTCCTGCCTTATCAAATAATTTGCTTATTTTAATGCCTGTCAGCGGAGTCAATTCTGACGGCTTAAACACTATTGTGTTGCCGGTTAAAAGTGCAGGAGGAATAATCCATAGCGGAATCATAAAAGGCAGGTTCCACGGGGTTATTGCTCCGACAACTCCTGCTGGTTCCTTTAACAACATAACATTCTTTCCTAATTTTTTTGGAGCCAATTCTTTTCCTGTATTTTTGATGAACCATTCAGTGTTTTCTGTTGCTCTTTCCACTTCAGCCATTGCTTCATTTAATGGCTTTCCCATTTCAAGGGAAATGAGTTCTGTAATATCTTTTTTTTCTTTTTTTACAAGTGAATTGAATTTTTTCAGGAAATAAGCCCGTTTCCTGTAAGGCAGTCCTGCCCAGCTTTCCTGCACTTTTCCTGCAAGCCTGACTTTTGCACAAATTTTTTTCTCAGTGAAAATTTTTAATTTTTTTATTTGTTTTCCTGTTGCAGGATTAACCAACTTTAAACTTTTCATTTCAATTCCTTTAATTCGTATAAGTGCCCTAGCTTTTCTTTTTTCACTTTTATTTGTGATTCATTGAATTTGCTTAATTTAACTGTTAAAGGAACTCTTTCAACTTTTATTCCTTGGCTTTCAAGCCCTTTTATTTTTCTTGGATTGTTTGTTAAAAGGCTGATGTTTTCAGCTTTTAGGTCTTTAAGTATTTCAGCGCAAAGAGAATAATCCCTTTTGTCCACAGGCAGGCCTAATTCAATATAAGAGTCAACAGTGTCAAATCCCTCATCCTGTTTCATGTATGCTTTAAAGTGGTTTTCAAATCCTACTGCCCTGCCTTCATGGTTCCAGATGTAAATTAAAATCCCGTTTTTTTCTGCAATTAATTCCATTGCTTTTTCCAGCTGTTCCCAGCAGTCACATCTCTGTGAATGAAAGACATGAGCAAAAGAGCAAGCAGAATGAACTCTTACCAACACTTTTTCCTTGCTTTCAATGCTGCCTTTTACAAGAACATAAAATGGCTGGCTGTCAAACCTGTAAAAAAATATTTTGAATTCTTCTACTTTTCCGTTGGAAAGCATTGCCGGCAGCCTGAACGGACCTAATTTTCTGAATTTTTTTATCATTTATTCCCCTCCCAAAAACAATGAAACATCACCGTAACGCTGAATCATTTCTTTCCAGCCGCCAGAATAATATGGCCTGACTTTGAATGGTTTCTGGTTAAAGCTTTCATTCATTGTAAACCTGAATTTCTTGTTCTGAACTTCTTCTAATGAAAATTTTTTTGCCGGAAAAATATTGATTAACACTCTGTACATGTAATTCAGATTATTTTTTTTGAGAAATTTTTTCCAAGAACCAAAATTAGCTGAACCTGAAAATCTTGTCAGATATTTTTTTGCTTTAATTTTTTTTGGATTCATTAAATGCACTAATTGTATTCTGCTTTTCGGGAAGTGTTTCTTAACTAAGTTAAGCACCTGAATTTTCTTGGCAGCCCCAAAAGAATGGGTTATTATCTGAAGCTTTCCTTTAGGTTTCAGGTATTTTTTGCTTTCTTTAAGGATTCTTTTAACTATTTTAAGGCCGTCATATCCTGCACTTCCATGCAAAAACCAGTTCTTCTCATTTGGAACAGGAATAAAAGGCGGATTAGAGACAATCAAATCAAATTTTTTTTTAGGAATCTTTGCAAACAAATCTGAATGAATTAATTCTATTTGGCCTTCAAGGTTATTCAGCTTTGTATTAAAGCCTGCAAAAGAAAGTGCCCTTTTATTCACGTCTACTGCAATAACTTTGCCTGATTTTTCAGCACAGCAAATTGCCTGTATGCCTGAGCCTGTGCACACATCCAATACCTCGTCATTTTTATCTACAATCAGATTATTTACTAAAAAATCAGATTCATCAGCAAAAATTGGATAAACCCTGTCTTTTCTGGCGCAGGTAAACAAGTCCGTTATGATAAACTTTTTTTTAGATTTCCAGATTCTCACATTTGAGATAAAATTGCTGCCAGAACCAGGCTTAATTAGATTTGCCTTAAGCAAAGGCAATGCAATGTTTTTTTCCAGTTCTGTTTCCCCTTCAAGAAGAAACAATTTGGAGAATGTGCTGTTCTTATGCTTATATAATCTGGAAAGTGCATCTTTGATTTCCAATAGGTTCTCTGCATTTAGCTTAATTTTATTCATCATAATAATTATGTAGATTATGCTTCTTATTTATTAGTTGTACTGTGCCAGTAGTACACTATTTAAGTTTTTCTTTTCTGGTATTGGTTATGGGTTTGGAAGTTCTTGGCAGGATTGGGCTGACTCCTAACGAAATAAAAATTTATGATGCTTTGGTTTCCCTTGGAAGCTCTCAGGCAGGGGAAATAATAAAAAAGACCGGCTTGTTCAGGCCGAGAGTTTATGATGCATTAGACAGGCTTATCGGAAAAGGGCTTGTTTCTTTTGTGGTAATAAACGGAGTAAAAAATTTTCAGGCTTCTAATCCCCAGAGGCTTGCAGATTACATTGAAGAAAAAGAGCTTGAATTAAAGGAACTGAGGGAAACTGAAGTCTCTTCTTTAATCAAGGCTTTAGAAAAAAAAAGGAGCCTGCCTGCAACAGACATTAAGGTTTACATGGGCTTTAAGGGAGTTAAGCTGGTGTTAGATGACATGCTTAATGAGCTTAAGCATGGAGGCAGTTATGTTGCTTTTGCCGGAGGCCAGTTCAAGTCAAAGATGGGAATATATTATGAAAAGTTCCAGAACAAAAAAAAACTTTTCACGGTAAAATCTAAATTTCTTTATGATGAATCAATGAAAGAACAAAAAGATATTCTGGAAAGAACTTACGGTAAATGGAGGTTTCATGAAAAAAAATACCATTCCCCTACAGACTTATTCATATTCAATGACAAAATAATAATGACTATCTGGAATGCCGAACCTTATTTTGCAATCTGCATCAAAAACGAAGAAGTGGCAAAAATATACAGGGACTATTTTAAGCTCATCTGGAAAATATCAAAATCCTGAGCAGGTTTTACAAAAATGAAATTATAATGTAAAAAATTCCTAATCCGATGCAGAAGTAAGTGAAATTGATTTTTTTTGCAAGCCCTAAAAGGTATTTTATGCTTAAATAGCCTGAAACAAATGCAATCAATATTGAAAGAATTAAATTTGGCTCAAAGCTTATTCCTTCTTTTAAGCCGAAAAGAACTTCTGCCAAAAAAACTGACGGAACTGAAAGCAGAAAACTCAGCTTAAACGCTTTTTCTGGAGAAAAACCCTCAAACAATAAAACGCTTGTTGTAGTCCCGCTTCTGCTTATTCCCGGCAAAACAGAAAACCCCTGCCCTAATCCAAGAAAAAAAGCATTTCTGGAATTTTCTTCTGCTTTTTTTTCTTGTTTTTTCTTTAATTGCAGTATTCCTGTTACAATAAGCATTAATCCAATTAATACTGAAAGATAAAATGAACTGACTGAAAGCTGTTCAAGAAATAAGTATATTGGAATCCCTGTTATTGCAGTTGACAAGACAGCGATAACCATAAACTTAAGCAGGTTTTTTTCTTTTAATTCAATTATTTCTTTTATTTCTTTCCTGAAATAAATTCCTGCTGCAATCACTGTTCCAAGATGAAGAAATACTGAATAACTAAAAGCTGTTTCTGCAGGAATACCAAAAACTTTTATTGCTGTAATTATTGTGTTTCCTTGGGAACTGATTGGAAGCCATTCAGTTATTCCCTGCATTAAGCCTAAAACTACTGCCTGAATTAAATCCATTTTTTCCCTTTAATAAACTCAATACAATTTTTTTGTATGAGGTTTTAATTAATTGCATTTTTGTTAATATATTACTATCTTATAAAACAAAAAATAATCTTCATTTAATATTTTTTTAAAATTTTTTCCAAAACAATCAAAAATTCAGTACTATCAACAAAATAATTAGGATAAGCTTTTTTTAACTCGGAAACATTATCGGCCCCGACAAGCACAACGTCATGTTCTTTTTTTCCCAAGTTTTGTTTCTCAGATAAAAGGTAATCTGCTATTGCTAATTGTTCACTATCTTTGGTATATGCTGTTACATTAATTTGTGATCTGTTTTGTTCTATAGCTCTAACATCTAACTCTAATAAGAAATATTGTAAGTTCACTGAAGATTTACTTGCTTCTTCAAAGACCCTGATGCCTTCAGCCCATCCTTTCATTTTAGCTATAACATTTAATTCTCTTTCTTTTTCTTTAATCATGGAATAAAGTTCCTTTTTATTGGTTGGTGTATTTGGAACAATAGGGCATTTTTCAATTCCTGCAAAAGCACTACTGAGTAATTTAAAGAAATCCATCCATTCTTCTTGCCCTTCATTTGATTTGATTGCTTGTCTAGTAAAAAAATCCACAGTCTCAATTGCTGTAGCCCAAAGGTGTTGTAATTTTGATCTTATTTGAATTTCAACAAGTAATCCATTATACTCTTTTTTTCCCTTATCGCTAAAAAATTTATAGATTGCGTGGATGCTTCTGTACCCGTCATCTTTTGGGTTATCTATGTAATTTTTTATTCCAACTCTTTTATGCTTTAAGTCTCCTTTTAAATAATGTTTTTCAAAGAGTTTCCTTGCTAAGGAAACATCAGACATAATGGCTCTGCATCCAGCAATATCCTGCATTTGAGAAAGTTTCATAGTTGCTGGCTTTCCATGATATCTTCTTTTTAGTTTTTTTATAATTGAAGGAACACGTTTTAATCGTTGAGCAGTTAATGACGTTTTGTCTACATTTTTAGAGGCGCGTTTCAATCTTATTTTGAATACATGCAAAGGGTAACTATGACAAGCCCTCCAATTACTTAAAATCTCTATTGCTTCATCTTTTTCTGCAAGTGAGTTGTGTTCGTCAGCTAAGATTTCTCCAGCACTGTTAACTTTTTCTTTAGAATGTCCTTTTGGTTTTGTCCAATTCATAATTTATAATGAACCAACTAGTTATTAAACGTTTTGCGCGGTTATCCCTTAGAGGTAAAATTTAGTAAAATGGAGGAATTTGGAAATTTGCGCGATATAAAGTTGCCTTCCTCTAACACAGTAGTTTTGTACTTTAGGCTTGTTATTCAGAAAAATCTGCGTTAATAATAAAAGATTAAGCTGGAATTTCCTTTAATTCTTTTGGAATCCATATTCCTGTTTTATAGACTATTAATGTGATTGCAGAACCCAACACTGCTGAAATTAGAATAGAATACCAGATTCCTTTTATTCCAAAGCTTTCTTTCAAAAAGAATGCAAGCAATACAATTAAAATCCAGTAAATTCCTGTTGTAATCATTGCAAGAAAAGTTTTTCCTGCGCCCTGGAATCCTGCAGCAATACTCATTAAAATGCCTCTGAAAGGATAAGCAAAAGCAGAAATTGAAAGATAAGCTATTCCAATTGAAAGGACTTCCTCATTAGAAGAAAACAAGTCAAAAAAAGGCTTTGGAAACAAAATAAAAATTACTGCCACAAAAGCCATCAGAACAGAAGAGATTGCAGTTGAATAAAAAATTGTTTTTTTTGCTCTCTCAATTTTTTTTGCTCCAATATTCTGTCCTACTATTGCAATAGATGCGCTAGTCAACCCCAAGATTGGCAGAATTGCCAGTGAATCAAGCCTTGTTCCAACTCCATAAGCTGCAATTGCATGAACTCCAAAAACCCCGACAAAACTCATCACCATTGTCAATCCAATTGAAATGGTTAACTGCCCTGCTGAAGCAGGCGCCCCCAAAAAAACAATGTCTTTGAATATTTTTGTATTAAAAGAAAAATCTCTTGGCTTAATCTTGATTATTCCTTTTCCTTTCAGAATATAATAAATGTTTAGTCCTGCGCCAATACTTCTTGCAATAACCGTGGCTAATGCTCCGCCAAAAATCCCTAACGCAGGAAAACCAAATAACCCAAAAATCATTATTGGATCAAGAATAATATTAATGATTACACTTATTATCATGTTAATCATTGGAGTCTTTGAGTTTCCTTCTGCCTGCAAAATTCCCTGTGAAATAAATCCAATAAACAAAAAGATAAATCCTACAAAAATTGTGTCAGAATACGCCAGAGTAAGCTTTAGTATTTCTGGTGTTGCCCCCATAAAAACAAAAACATATTTTCCAAAAATTATTCCTAAAACAGCAATAATTATTCCTGTTACTACAGCCAAAAGAAGGGAATGTTCTGCAACATTGTCTGCTTTCTTTAAGTCTTTTCTCCCTATTGCCTGCGCTACTAAAGTTGTTGAACCGATTCCTAACCCTGAAGCAAAAGCAATGAAAATAAACACTACAGGAAAAGTAATTGAAACTGCAGCCAAAGCATTTGCTCCAAGCATGCCGATAAAAATAGTGTCAATTACATTAAATGCAGTCTGCAACAGCATTCCAAACATTATCGGCAAAGCAAGAAAAATTAAATTTCTTAAAATGCTTCCCTGGGTTAAATCCCTTTTCTTGTCCACGAAAAAAGCCTCTTAAAAACAAAAACTGAAAATTAGGTCAACCTAATTAATTTCCTTTAAATTTGTGCAACAATTGATTTTTATTTCTTTTCTTCTTTTTCTAGTTACTTTAGAGGGTTTTTATGAAGGATTTTGTTAACTGGAAAATTGGCGGAGAAGCAGGATATGGAATTCTTTCTGTCGGAATAATGTTTGGCAAATTCTGCACCAGAAACGGCTTGAATGCTTTTTATTCCAGTGAATTTCCTTCTCTTGTAAGAGGAGGCCATAACACAGTTCAGTTAATGGTAAGAAAAGACCCTGTTTTATCCCAGAATTTTGAAGTTAATTTATTGATTGCCTTGAATGAAGAAACAATTCAAAAACATTTGAATGAATTAAGTTCTGATGCAGGAATAATTTTTGATTCAAAAGAAATTAAAACAGAAAAATTCAAAATAAAAAAGTCTGTTAATTTGATTGGAATTCCTTTAACTGAAATAGCTGAAAAACACGGAAAAAAAATAATGAGGAATACAGTTGGCTTGGGCGCATCAATTGCCTTGCTTGGATTGGAATTTGATGAATTAGAGAAATTAATTAAAGAAGCTTTTTCCGGAGGAAAAGACGCTTTAATTCCCATTAATATTGCTGCAGCAAAAGAAGGCTTTAACTTTATAAAAAACAGAAACATTAAATTCAATTACCAGCTAAAAAAACAAAAAAACAAAGAAAACATTTTTATCAATGCAAATGACGCTTTTTGTTTGGGTGCAGTAAAATCAGGATTAAAGTTTGTTGCAGAATACCCCATGACTCCGTCTTCTTCAATTCTTTCTTTTATGGCTGCACATGAACTGCAGTTTGATATTGTGGTCAAGCAGACTGAAGACGAAATTGCAGCAATAAATATGATTATTGGAGCAGGCTTTGCCGGAGTAAGGGCTTTAACTGCCACTTCAGGCGGAGGATTTTCTTTAATGGTTGAAGCTCTTGGATTAGCAGGAATGACTGAGACTCCTGCTGTAATCCTTGAATCCCAAAGGCCTGGCCCTAGTACCGGCTTGCCTACAATGACTGAACAAGGCGATTTATTGTTTGCATTAAATGCTTCTCAAGGAGACTTTCCTAGAATGATTATGGCTCCAGGAGATGCCGAAGAAGCTTTTCAGGCAGGTCTTAATTCATTTAATTTTGCTGAACGCTTTCAGTTGCCGGTAATAGTTTTATTGGATAAATATGTTTCTGAAGGAAACAAAACAACTAAAATTTTTGAATCCAAGAATTTCAGAATTGAAAGAGGAAAAATTCTTTTTTCTGCGCCAAAAAATTATCTGCGTTATGCTTTTACTAAAGACGGAGTTTCCCCTAGAGTTTTGCCTGGAACCATTGGAACAGTTTTCAAGGCTAACGGAGACGAACACAATGAAAAAGGAGTTTCTTTTGAAGAAGAAGAAAACAGGATTAAAATGATGGATAAAAGAATGAAAAAATTAGATGCATTAAAAAAAGAAGTTCCTGAACCAAAACTGTACGGGGACAAAAACGCTAAGATTTCTTTGATTGCATGGGGTTCAACTAAAGGAATTGCATTAGAAGCCTTGCAGGAATTAAAAAAACACAAAATCAAGGCAAATCTTTTGCATTATTCTTTTATTTTTCCTTTCAAAGAAAAAACTTTGCTTCAGGTAATAAAAAAAGCAAAGAAAATTTTATTGGTTGAAAACAATTTTTCAGGGCAATTTGGAAAACTTATTGCACAGGAAACAGGAATTAAAATCAAAGACAAATTATTGAAGTACACTGGAAGACAATTTTATCCTTATGAAATAGTTAATGTTGTGAGGCGGTTAAAGTGACTGAAATAAATGAATTAAATACTAAAGAACTTACAACCTGGTGCCCTGGCTGTGGAAATCATTTAATTTTAGCTGCACTAAAAAAAGCTGTTTCTAAAATGAATTTAAATCCAAGCGAGGTTGCAGTTGTTTCTGGGATAGGCTGTTCTTCTGGTCTGCCTCATTGGATTGAAACTTATGGTTTTCATTCAATTCATGGAAGAGCTGTTCCTGTTGCAACAGGAGTAAAATTGGCTAACCATAACTTGAATGTTTTTGTTGTTTCAGGAGACGGAGACGGTTATGGCATTGGATTAAATCATTTAATTCATGCAATGAGAAGAAACTTGGATATTACTTTTTTAGGCCATGACAATCAGATTTACGGCTTAACTTTAGGCCAGACTTCTCCTACTTCAGAGCAAGGAGCAAAAACTGTTTCTACTCCTAATGGTTCAATTGAACTGCCAATTAATCCTATTGCTTTAGGTTTAGCTTCTGGTGCAACTTTTATTGCAAGGGCTTTTGCAGGAAATACTGAACAGCTTGCTGATTTAATTGTTAAAGGAACCCAACATGAAGGTTTTGCTTTAATTGATATCTTGCAGCCTTGCGTTACTTTAAATAAAGTCAACACTTTTGAGTTCTTTCAGAAAAGAGTTTATGATTTACAATCAGAAAAACATGACACTTCAAATTTTTCTGCTGCTTTCCTTAAATCTTTTGAATGGAATCCAAGAATTCCTACTGGAATATTTTATCAAACCAAAAGAGACACTTATACAGAAGACTTGCCTCAATTAAAAGAAAAATCTCTTGTAAAACAACAGCAAGAATTAAAGAGCGTTGACATTAATTCTTTGCTTGAAAAATACAAATAAATTCGAATTAAGTAAATTGTTCTAAATATTCGTTTACTTCTGTTTGCCCCCATCCTGTTGTATTAACTGGAGGATTATATCCTGCCGGAACTTCGCATGGAGCAGGCCCTCCAATAAAAATATAATTAATCAAGTAAACTACATCATCTAAATCAATTTGTCCGCTTAAGTCAGCGTCTCCTACACTTAATGGATTTGGCGCAGGCCCTCCTGTAAAAATATATGCAATTAAGTAAACTACATCATCTAAATCCACGCTTGCACTTGAGTCTGCATCACCGCATAAGAAAGGAGTCTGCCCGTAATTTAAGGTTAAGACAGGCTTGTTGTCTGATTCCATTGAACCATAATGTATTTCATTTGAAGGAATTTCTGCTTTAACCATAAAAGCATTAACTGAGTTTTCGGTTGCAGGAACAGCAACACTTGCATTTTCATTGCAGGGAAAGCTTGCAATCAGTACAGGATTAATTCCGTTCCAGTCAGATGCATTAAAAATACCGTAATCTGCAATTGAATAAAGCCTGCATTCTTTTTCTGAAATCCCGTTTGTTTTAGTCAAATTCAATACTGCCCCAGAAAAACCTTGTTCTCCACTCAAATCAAACTTTAAGTAAGCCCTGTATTCCCTTAAAGTTTCAGGAGTATCAACTTCCTCATCAAAATCACCATAATAAGAACCCACAACCATGTAAGGATAATTTGAATTCACTTCAAAACTGTTTGTTGCCTCATCAAAAGTAATATACCCATCATGAACAGGAGACAAAACAACAGGAACGCTAAAAGATTTTGTGTAAAGCCCTGTATGCTGTGCATCGTGCTGAAACTGGGGCCAA
>JAHJUD010000127.1 GCA_018829335.1 Microcaldota archaeon
ACTTTTCTTTGCCTGTGGTTTATTTTTACCGGAACAAAATTTTTTGTTTCCAAGCCAATCCTTTATTCTTTGTTTATTGCCCTGCTTTTTTTAGGTTATGCTAACCCTTTCTTTTACATTATTTCAATTGTGATTTACATTATAACTTTGTCTAATTTCCTTTTGTCTGCATTCAAAAGCGTTAAAGAAACAAGCCCAAAACTGCCATTAAAAGCATACTGAAATCCTTTAAATACTTTTATGTATAAGTAATTTTTATGGTTTCACAGGTTTTTGGAGATTTTCTTGCATCATTTAATATCTGGCTTTGGGTCTTGTTTTTTATAATTATTTTTCTTACCCTTGCCTTGAATAAAGGCACTAAAAGGTTTTATTTTTTGATAATGGTTGTTGGTTTTCTTTCAATTTTCTTTTTCATTGATAACTTTTATGTTGCAAATATTCTTGTTTTTTGCTGGCTTTTGTTATTGAACCTAAAACTTTTTGCTTCTACTTGGGTTCTTATTTTTTTTATTGGCTTGTCTGTTTTGCTTGGTTTAGCTAATCCTTTCTTTTACATTATTATTCTTGCTTTGTGGGCTGTGGTAATCTGGCATTTTGTTCAGGCAACTTTTGGCATGCTTGACCCAAAAAAAGCAGCAGAGTAAAAATACCAAATCTTTTTCCTTTCTTTTGTTTGGATTGTTAACAACGAAAAGTTATTAAATGCAAAAGCTCTATTAATTGCCGGGTATATCACCCCGGATTCTGCAAAGGAAGACAACAAAAGGCAAAGGAGGAAAGTTCTAAACTTTCCTCTTTCTCTTTTTTAATTAATTATTTTTATTTTAAGCAAAATTCTTTTTTTTTATGCAAAGCTGTAAATTAAATAAAAAATAAAAGAAAAAGTTTAGGGCAATTACTGTCCTAAAAGAGTTACTGTAATTATTCCTGCTGTATTAACCGGAGTAGGGTCGCCTAAATGCACTAATACTCCGTTAGCCCATGTGTTCTTATTGTAGATTTCAGTGCATCCAGGGTCTGTATCTGTAAAGTCAAACCCGTAATGGTATTGAGGATAATAAACAAAGCTTAATGGTTGTTCTGCTGCAACACAAACTTTAATTGTTGTTCCAGCAGGAATATACTGTATTCTTATCCCCCATTCTCCGTTTCCTTCAGTTGTATCAAAAGCATAATTTACTCCATCATACCATACATCATAAATTCTGTCGCCTAATACATTTTCATGCGCAGTATATTCAGCTTTTTGTTCTGTTGGAGCATATTCACAGTTTTGTGTTTCTGTTTCAGTTGTTTCAGGCTTGTTTACTGTTGTTCCGCATGAATTCTCATCTGAACATTCTTTTGTTCTTGTTCTTGTCTGAATTCCTTGTTCACTGCATGCACTCCAGTCACTCCATGAATCAAATTCATCACAGCTCCATGACTCAACACATTCTTCACAATTCTGTGATTCTGTTTCATCTGGCTTATTTGTTGTTGTTCCGCATGTATTTGCATCAGTGCAAGTTCTTGTCCTTGTTTGCGTTGAATTTAAACAAGCGCTCCAAGAACTCCATTCAATGCATTGCCATTCTTCATTACAGCTTGCTGAAGAATCACTTACAGTAAATGTTGTACTGAATTCAGAGTCAATGCTTGCAGTTAATGTTGTAATTCCTATAACCATGTTTGTTGTATCAATATCTGTTGAACATTTTTTTGTGTTAGCACAATCTAATATTGGGTCTGAAATAACATAGTCATCAGAGTAGCCGTCGCCTGAAAGAGTTATTGTAAACGGCAGTACAAAATCTGAATCAGATGTTACAACAATATGGTTCCATGCATCTGGATTCAAATCAATGTAATCTGATGCATTTCCGTCAACTAAAACCCATGCATCGCTTATTGAAACACTTGTTGTGTCGTCTATATTGTTATTTGAATCATCAATTATTATGTTTTCATCGCATATTTTTGGCGGACAATCACATGCTTCAGTTGACTGCCAGAATTCAGGATAACTGTTTCCTCCTGTAAAATTGTTTTTTCCAAAATTCATTCCTTCTTCTAATGAAACGCTTCCATCCCCATCAGAGTCTGCTCCGTTTGCGCCATTCATTCCATTAAGAAATCCTTCAGTTACAGGAGAAGGGTCTCCTGGATTTCCTGCAAAAGAGCTGTGCATTATGTCAGCTGACGTGGTAATTGTCCTTCCTTTTCCTTGTAATTCTGGTATTACTCCTCCTGAATGACATGACTGGAACATAAAAGAAGTATTGCAGTTGTCTATTCCGTCAAAGATATCTGCAAAATCTGATGCCCAAGGGTCTTTTTCTCCTGCTGCACCAGGAATAGAAAACCAGTTCCTGTAATTTACTGAAGTTGCAACCCAGATTCCCCAGCTGGAATCTCCCCTGTTAGGGCATTTGCTGTTCTGCAGTGTTTCTTCTGTTTGGCCTCCGGTAATTCCATTAGTCCAAGTCACATCACAGACTAATCCTCCGTGTGTTGTTAAATAAACAAACAATTCATCACAGCATTTAATTTTTCCTTTAATTTTGTTTACTGCTGCTTTAATGTTTGCAACATTTGCCGCTGAATCAACGTCTGCGCCAGTATTAGTTGGATCCGCAAGAAATTCAATGTTGTCTGGGCTTATTCCATTTCCTTTCACCATGTCATTTACTCCGTCTGCATTTGTTCCAAAGCTCATTACTCTCCCGTCTGCTTCCACTCCAGGCGAAGCCTGAATTATGATTGCATAAGTTTCTGATGGTTTATTACAAGGACAAGGCGTTCTTGGAGTAAAAGCTGACACAACTTCTCCTTCAAAGCTTAAAGTTTTTTCTGCAAAATTAATCTGAATTAATTCGCCTAAATTATCAGAACTAAAATTTCCGTAAACAATTTCTGTTCCTTGGCTTCCAAAAAATCTTTCATTGTTTATTTCAGGCCAGAAGTCTGCCTTAAATACAATGTATTCTCCTGAATTTTTTACAAAAACATATCTTGTTGGATGGGCAAATTCTGCATTTGGGGCATCATCAATCCAGAAAAACCATGCTTTATCTGTTGTTTTCCAGACTAAATTATCTAATTCTTTTTTTCCGTAATGAGAAACTTCAGTTCCTTCTTCAAGCATTTCTTCTTTGGCATAAATTACCGGTTTAGTTTCAGCTAAAGCATCAACAAGATTTTCTGTTACAATTTTTTTTGCTTCCTCAAAACTTATTTCTCCTGAAACGTTTTCCGGCATTACAAAAGCAGGCCTTGTTTTTTCAAATTCATTTACTGATTCAAGAAGCGAATTAAGCTGTTCTTTGTATTTTGTGAGTTCTTCTTTTTCTCCGAATTCTTTTTCTGTTTCATTTATTTTTTCCATTGCTGAACTTAGTTTGTTTTTGATTTCAGTGAAATCTTCTTTTGAATTAAGTTCCTGTGGAGAAAAATTTACTGTTGAACCCACTTCTACTGAAAGAGATTCAAGCGCCTTGGCATAAGCATCTTGTTGCGTTTTATTGCCGTTATCTTTTCCGTCTGTTGGCTGATTAGGGCAGCCGGAAAAAAGAATTAAAACTAAAACCATCAAAAAAATAATTTTTTTCATTTAAGCCCTCCTTTGAAAAAACAATAACATTAAGATTCACCTTATATAAATTAGTTTCTGAAAACCA
>JAHJUD010000128.1 GCA_018829335.1 Microcaldota archaeon
AGCAAGCTGTAAAATGCATGTGCCCTCATTTACAACCTGTTTAACAATAAATTTCACTTTCTTGTTAGATAATTTGGTCATAGAAGTAGTGCCAAGAAAACTGTTTAAATCAAAACGAAAAAATAACGGGACTCTACACAAAAGTCTAGAACACGATAACTTTATATACAAAGAAACAGTACTGTCTTCTATGAATAAATTTATTGATTTCAAAGACAAGAAAAATTTAGCAGTATTACTGGCTGTTGCATTGGTTGCTATTGTTTTATTGTTTAATGCTTTTAACCAGAACTCTGGAAATAACCAGAATTTTGGCGAAGCTGATGACTGGCAGTTTAGCCCAATGAATAATAACTATGATTCAGGCATTATTTATTTGATGCCTGTTTTAGTTGTTATTGGAGTTATTTTAGCATTAATTTTAGGGGTTTTTGTTTATCTCATAATCAAAAAAAAATTCAAGTTGCTGGTTGTTTTAGTGATTGGAGTAATAGTGTTATTGTTTATTGGAGGAGTATTAATTGTAATTCTTACCAGCCTTGCCGGACCTGGCATGAGTTCAAATGCTTTAAACCGTTATTCATCAGAATATAACAGCTTGTTAGGTTATTCTGTTGGAGGAGCAAAAGATATAGGCAACTTCAGGGAAAACATTGACAAAAACTATCTGCCTGTTCCGACTGACATAACTTTTGAAGGTCTTTTTTATGATTATTTTTTTGATACAGGAGAAACAGAAGCATGCAATAATTTATTCTGCCCTTCCTACACTTATGCTGTTTCAAAAGACCCTTTCTCTCAAAAAGACGAGTATTTTTTGTCTGTCGGACTGAATTCAAATATTAAAGAAAGCGATTTCAAAAGAAAAAAACTTAATTTGGTTGTGGTTTTGGACATATCTGGTTCAATGAGTTCAGGCTTTGACAGTTATTATTATGACCAGTTCGGGAACAAAGTTGAAGTAGAAGAGGATTCAGGCAAAACAAAAATGCAGATAGCAAATGAATCAGTTGTTGCTTTGCTTGACCACTTAAATGAAGACGATAAATTCGGCATGGTTTTGTTTGATAACTCTGGTTACATTGGAAAGCCTTTAAGTCGCGTGGGAAACACTGACATGGAAGCAATTAAAGGCCATATTCTTGAGCTTTCACCTCAGGGAGGAACAAACTTTGAAGCAGGATACAGACTGGGAACCAGCTTGTTTGATTCTGTATTAGATTCTGACCAGGGTGAATATGAAAACAGGATAATTTTTTTGACTGATGCAATGCCAAACATTGGAATGACAAGCAAGGAAGGATTGTTTGGCTTAACAAGCTCTAATGCAGAAAAAAAAGTTCACACTACTTTTATTGGAATCGGAGTTGACTTTGGCACTGAATTAATTGAAGCAATAACCAAAATCAGGGGATCAAATTATTATTCTGTTCATTCATCAAAAGAATTCAAGACAAGAATGGATGATGAATTCGAATTTATGGTGACTCCTTTAGTGTTTAACCTTTTATTGGATTTAGATGCTAAAGGATATGAAATAGAAAAAGTTTATGGTTCACCTGAAGCAGATGAAGCAACAGGAGAAATAATGAAAGTGAACACACTTTTTCCTTCAGCAAAAAAAGAAACTGAAACAAGAGGCGGAATAATTTTATTGAAACTGAAGAAAACCTCTCAAAATGAAGGCACTTTGAATTTGTCTGTCAGCTATGAAGACAGGCAGGGAAACAAATCAGTGAACAAAAAAACAGCTGAATTAAAAGAAAATCAAGCTGACTATTATGATAATACAGGAATAAGGAAAGCCATTTTGTTGTCAAGGTATGCTAGCTTAATGAAAAACTGGATTAAAGATGAAGCGCAAAGCATTTCAGAAAAAAAACCTGTTTATTCTGTGGTTGGAACAGATTCAGGGATTCCTGTTCCAGAAGAACTCACTCAAACACAACTAGGAATCTGGGAAAGACAGTCAGTTCCATTGGCTGTTTCAGATGAATACAAGCAGATTTTTTCTGAATTCAAAGAATACTTTGAAGCAGAAATGAATGAAATAGACGATGAAAGCCTTTCAAAAGAAGTTGACATCCTAAATAAGCTCAGAACTTACCAAGGATGATTTATTTAGCACAGCAATGGTTCACTGCACCATTCCAAACTTCTTGTTTTGCTCTGTTTTTTTGATGAAATTGGTAAGGCTTTTTTTGAAAGCCTGCATGTTATGGTTTCTTTGGGATTCAATATAGCCAATCCTAACTCTCTTGTATCCTTCATCCATTTCCTTAAAGTTTTTCCATGCTTTATTGTTTTTTTTGATTTCTTTTAAAATGTCTTCTGCTATGACAAACTTTTCTTTTTTGTCTTTTTTTGGATGAAAAAACTTTTCTATTGTTTTTAGTCCTTTTTTTGTCATTTTTTTTGCTTTAATTAATCTTCTTACTCTTTCCTTGTTCATTTCTGAAATAGGGCTTTTTGGGTTTCTTGGAGTAAATTTTTGAGCAAACTTTTCTTCATCTATTTTTTTGGCTGTTGAGTCAATCCAGCCAAAACATAATGCTTCTTCTACTGCGTCATTATAGGGAATCCTTTTTTTTTCCTGTATTTTTCCTGTAATAAACCAGCCAGACTTGTTTTTCTTTTTCTGAATTTTTTTCCAGCCATGCACGCCATACAGTTTAGCAAGCTGTAAAATGCATGTGCCCTCATTTACAACCTGTTTAACAATAAATTTCACTTTCTTGTTAGATAATTTGGTCATAGAAGTAGTGCCAAGAAAACTGTTTAAATCAAAACGAAAAA
>JAHJUD010000129.1 GCA_018829335.1 Microcaldota archaeon
AATTTTTCCTGAATATTCAAGGTAGTCAAGTGTAGCCAGATAAGTCTGCCACATCACCTTTTTCGGAAGCTTTTTCCATATTCCTCTTACAGTTAAGTCTCCTTTGGCTTTTCTTATTTCTTTTTCAATCATTAATACTGTATCAAGCCTTGGAAACCTCATTACATCTTTTTTAAATATCTGCATTTGCCCCTGCACAATAACACCATATATCAATTGATATACAAAGTTTTTTAATGCTTTTCGCCTTTAATTAAGCCTTTTTGTTTTAGCCTTTGCTTATCCATTCTTTTTTATTCTTTTCTTTATTCAATTCTCTAACTATGTTTTTTGTTCAACCTTTTTTCTAAAAAGGTTGTTTTGAATGTGATTTGATGGAATTATTTTCAGGCAACTATAAACTGTATTTAATTGTTCCAGTGATTTTAACAATTATTTTTTTGTTTGTTGTTTTTGTTTCTCCTGGAGTCAAGCAGGGAATTGACTTGAAAGGCGGAACCCAGATTATTATTCGTGCAGAAAAGCCTGTTGATGCAGTTAAATTAAAAGCTCTTTTAGAAGAAAAATTTGAATTCAATGACTTGTCAATTAATTCTATTTCTTCTCCTACGACTAATGGCGTTACAATCCAGTTTGAGAGTGAAGCAACTCTTACAAAAGCAAAAGAAGAGCTTGACCTTGCAAAAAGCCTTTTTGAGTCAAATTCTTCTGAAGCTGAAATTCATGCAAGAAATTCAATTTCTTTTTCCAATAAATTCATTGAAGCAACAGATGAAGGATTAACAGGAAAAGCTTTAATTGAAAAAGCAGATGAAATTTATTCCAAGGCAAAAGATGCTTTGCATGGACAAATTAAGTCTATTACGCAGTCAAATTTTTCTCTTTCACAAGACTTCTTTTTTTCAACTAAAGAGGTTCCTCCTGTTTTAGGCAAAACTTTTTGGGATAATGCTTTGATTGTAAGCCTTGCTGCATTAATCGGAATAATTATTGTGATTTTCTTTTTCTTCCGTGAATTTATTCCTTCTGTTGCAGTAATTTATGCAGGCATTTTTGATGTTCTTACAGCATTAGCTTTAATGGCTTTAACCGGAATAGCTTTAAGCCTGAATTCAATTCCTGCTTTGCTTTTATTGATTGGTTATAGTGTTGACACAGACATTCTTTTGACTACAAGATTATTGAAAAGAAAAGATAAGACTCCAAGGCAGAGAGCAATTGATTCAATGAAAACAGGCCTTACAATGACTTTAACTACAATTGCGGCTGTTTCAGTAATGTTAATTCTTTCTTACATGTACCAGATTGAAGTAATGTTTAATATTGCTGCAGTAATTTTATTTGGTTTGTTTGGGGACTTGATTGTTACTTGGATGATGAATGCTCCAATCCTTTTATGGTATGTTGAAAGAAAAAAGGTGAAAGCATGAGAGACTTATTCAAGAACTGGAAAATTCTTTTGCTTCTTGTATTTTTGTTTCTTTCATTGCTTTCAATTTCTTTTAATGGCTTAAAATATGGCATAGATTTTGAAGGCGGAACACAATTTCAGATTCATTTGGAAAAACCTTTAAATTCTTCTGAAGAAGTTGCTCAGGTTACTTCAATTATTTCAAGAAGATTAGATTGGACTGGCTTAAAAGACACTAAAGTAACTGCTTTTGGAAATGAATTTATTATTGCTCAAGTTGCTGAAACTGATCCTGCTCAAGTTGAAAGAATTGAATTGTTGTTAAAAAAACAAGGAAAATTTGAGGCAACATTAGAAGGAAAAACAGTTTTTTCAGGAAAAGACATTCTGCATATTTATAAGGATTCAGCTAAAGGTTATGGGATAATACAGCAGCAGGAAGGATTTGAATGGCATCTGCCTTTTTTGTTAAGTGAAGAAGGAGCAGAAAGATTTACTGAAATGACTTTTCATAAATGCACTATCTCTGGTTTTGACCAAAGTACTGGAAGAACTTATGAATGCGAAAAAACTTATTTTTTCATTGACAGGCCTGAAGCAATAGTATTAATGCCTCCAGTAATGCATTCCAAAGACAAGGATGCATTATTGCTTGGAAATTTTGCTGAAAATATTCCTCAGGGAACAGAAATAGAAGAGCTTTTATTGAATGCACAGACTCCTTTAATTTTAGCTGACTCAAATATTTCTGAAACCGACAAAAACACATTAATTAATTATTCTTCTGAATTTGAAAACATTATTGTTCCTTTAGGAGTTTACCCTGAAGACTTTCTGCTTGATTTAAATGCTTTAGGTTTTAAGGTAAACCAAGTTGAAAGCGAACAAAACATTCCTTGGATTTGGACTGTTACTGGCGCAAAAGAAGTGATTTCTTTAAGCGAAGATGTTACTAATATGCAGCCTTATGTTGAAGAATTAAAGGATGCAAAAAAATACTCTGAATTAGTGATTAGAGGTTTTGGTTCAGGCCAAGATGATGCTTTAACAAAATTATCTAATTTAACTATTATTCTTGAATCAGGGTCGCTTCCAATTGGAGTTGAATCAATTGGAAAAGAAACTATTTCACCTAATTTGGGGAGTGAATTTCTTTCAGTTGTTTCTTTGATGGGATTGCTTGCATTGATTACTGTTCTGATAGTGTTATTTGTGCGTTACAGGGAACCAAGATTAGTTATTCCGATGGGCTTTACTCTTTTATCAGAAGTAATAATTGTTTTAGGTTTTGCTTCTTTTATTAAATGGAATTTAGATCTTGCATCTTTAGCTGGAATTATTGCTGCAGTCGGAACAGGAGTTGACCATAAAATAATTATTTCAGATGAATTATTAAGAAAAGAATCAGATTACGAGACTTCTTTAGTTAACAGGGTTAAAAGAGCGTTTTTCATTATTTTTGCTGCTGCAGCAACTTCTGCTGCAACAATGCTTCCAATAATATTTTTTGGTTTTGGTTTAGGAAAGCTTGTAGGATTTGCAATCACAACTCTTGCAGGAGTAGTAATTGGAGTTTTTATTACAAGGCCTGCATTTAGTGAAATAGCAAAATACCTGCTTCAAAGCAAGAAGGAAAACTGAATTCTTTTAAACTCTGGAAGCCTTTTTTTATTATGCCTCCGGCAAAAAAACCAAAAAAAAAGAACCCCTGTAAAGAAAAGGATTGAAAGAGCTAAAGGAGTAAGAAAAACTGAAATTGTTTGGGCTAAAGATTTTCTTGACAGTAATATTAAAAGAATTAATTCAAGAAGAACCAGCGCAGACAAAGACAATATTACTTTTGATATTAAAGCATTTCCTAAATCTTATTTTTTTATTCACTAGCATTTGCCTTTGAAGGTAAATACTGGGCGTTATTATGTTCGTGCTGTTTCGCCTTTCCGACATTGTATCTTTGTCTTTATTAATTGAAGAAAAAAAAGCCAAAACAGGGGTGTTTGCAGATTTTAATCATAAAGGAAAAGTTACAGGCTATAAGTTCTATAAAATTGACAAACCTCTTCCAGAAGAGCTTTTAATGGCATTTGAAAACGAAATAAAAAATATTTTAAATAACCCAATTTTTTGGGAAAAGCAAGGAAGTTCTAATATTTTGCTGATTGACAAATATAACGAATTACTAAAATCATATTTGAAAGGATTTGGAGTTGCTTTAAAACAAAAGTTTATTTCAATGCCTGGCTACAAATACAACAAAAAGACAGGGGTTTTTGTGAAAATTTCTGTAGAGGAGAAAGCAAAGCAACAATTTTTTTAAATTTTGCTATTTAAACATTGTGTGATAAAATGAACAAAGCAATAAAAGAATACCAGGAAGGAAAAATAAGCATAGGAAAAGCTGCAGAAACTGCAGGAATAAGCTTATGGGAAATGATGGATGAATTAAAAGCAAAAAACATAGCCAATCCTTTAACCAAAGAAGACTACAAAGAAGGATTAAAAAACCTGGAAAAAGTTTTGAAGTAACTGATTAAAACCCAAAGCATTTACAAAAGTTCATTGAATTCTTTTACTTTAGTAATCTTTTTAGTAAAATAATACCATAAACCAATAATAAATACTGCAGTAGTCATCCAGGAAATTTCATGCACTAAATCAATCCATTGAATTCCAAACTCTAATCCAATCCATAAAACAAAATAAATTCTCAGCAAGTTCAACAAAAACATCACTATTGAAGCCCCAATAAAAATCTGGATTTTTTGTTTGATTTCAGGTTTTCTTAAAGAAAAAATTATTGCTGCAAGAATGCTAATGCTTATCAGGCCGGTACAGGAAGGATTAATTAAAATTTTTTGTGCTTCAATAAAAAGCAGATTATTTTGAATTGTCAATCCAAAAAACCCTGCTTGAATTCCGGCAATCCATTTTTGCAGGAATTCTGTTGGAACCGTCCAAACCAAAAAATGCAGAACAGAAAAAATTACCCCGAATTTAACTAAAAACATTAATGTCTTTTTTTGTTCTTCTTGCATTTTACCACGGAACTTTTTTTAGTTTTATTTTGAATGCAATCCAGTTGCTTAACTTGTGTGCAATTAAAGTTACAACACAAATAACAATAAACAGTTCAGCTGAAATTGAATAAATTAAGCTTCCAAGAAATACTCCAAATATTACAAAATCTAATTGATCTAATAATAAAACTGGTTTTCCTCTTTCAATATCCATTCTTCTTTTAATAAAGCTTCCAATCAAGTCTCCTAAAATTGCGCCTACAGCCAAAAGAATTCCATACTCAAAATAATTTTCTATTATAGGAACTTTTCCCTGAAAATAATAATTAATTAAGTATACTGCAAGCATTCCTGCAAGCATTCCAAGAAAAGTTCCTTTTATTGTTTTGCCTTCCCCTAGCAATGGCTTGTTGTCAGGAAAATTCAAACTAAAATCAAGTCTTGTTTTTCCGCCTAAAAACATTGCAGTTGAATTTGCAATATACAATGGAATCAGAATCAAAACCATTTCATACAAAAAAGAATAATCCAATTTAACGCCTTTTTTTTGTTTTAATTAAATAATGCTTCTTTTATTATTAAATCCTTTTTTTTAATTAATATTTATTTTGTTATTAAATCTTTTTTTAATTGAATAATACTTAATCAATTGAATACTGCCTTTTTAGTTATTAAATAATACTCTTCCGGCTTTTAATAATTTTTTGTGCAATTAAATCATTTTTTATTCTTTAACCTTTTCTAATTTATTATGAACAAGCTTTATTTGATTGTGTTTGCAGGATTAATTTTCCTTGTTTTTTTTGCAGTAATAATTTCTCTTGCTTTTTCTTCTTTTATTCCTTTAGAAGGAGAGATTGCTGTAATTCCAATTAAAGGAGAGATTGTCTCTTCTTCTGATTCTTTTTCTTATTCTATGACTTCAAATGAAATTGCATCAAAAATAAAGGAAGCAGATGAAGATCCATTAATTAAAGCAATTTTTTTGGATATTGATTCAGGCGGAGGAAGTGTAGTAGCAACAAAAGAAATAGTTTATGCTGTAAGAGAAGCAAAAAAACCTGTTGTATCTTATATTGGGGAAGTCGGTGCTTCAGGGGCATATTATGTTGCTGCGGCCTCTGATTTAATCATTGCAGATGAAGACTCTTTAACCGGCAGCATTGGAGTAATTTCAATGACTGCAAATTTAGAAGGATTAATGGAAAAACTTGGAATTAAAATGCAGGTATTAAAAGAAGGCGAATTCAAGGACATGGGTTCTCCTTTCAAAGAATTAACTCCAGAAGAAGAACA
Source organism: Microcaldota archaeon (assembly GCA_018829335.1). Classification (GTDB taxonomy): domain Archaea; phylum Iainarchaeota; class Iainarchaeia; order Iainarchaeales; family 1-14-0-10-31-34; genus 1-14-0-10-31-34. Next base: position 5,725 of record JAHJUD010000129.1, read on the forward strand.
ATTATTAAATGAAATAATTTTGCAGGCTTCAGCTAATTTCAAAAACAATATTCTTGAATTC
>JAHJUD010000130.1 GCA_018829335.1 Microcaldota archaeon
GCAGGAGTAGCGAAGTGGTCAAACGTGCTAGGTCCAGGGCCTAGTGGCTTAGTGCCTTCGGGGGTTCGAATCCTCCCTCCTGCAAAACCCTTTCTTAAAGGGTTTAACCAAATGTACGACTTTCAGTCGTACTGCCTTTCTTAATAGGCGTAACAAAACGTCCAGCATAAAGCTGGACTGTAAAGGGTTTAACCAAACGTCCAGCACAAGATTAAACTGCATTTAGAAAGCTATTTAATAACTACATAACCTAATTTTATTGATACTATGAAAAGTGAGTGCCTTCATAACAAACTTTTTAGAAAAAAGTTTGATTAAAAATTCTGCTAATTTAATTACTTTCCAGAAGGCATTGCAAATAAAAATTTATTCTAACCTAAAATTCATTCAAAAATGGCTGGCGTGGTGTAGTGGAAGCATGGGAGCCTGTGGAGCTTCCGGGTCGGGTTCGAACCCCGGCGTCGGCCTAAACCTTTTAATAAAAGGTTTAACAAAATGTACAGGGCAAGCCTGTACTGCAATAGTCAAGTGATTAAAAATGGAATTAACTCAACCAAAAGGAACAAGAGATTTTCTGCCAGAAAAACAAATATTCAAACAGGAAATAACTGAAAAAATAAAAAAAATATTTGAGTTGTATGGTTATTCTCCGATAGAGACTCCAGTATTTGAAAAAATGGAAGTGCTTGCATCAAAATATGCTGGCGGAGAAGAAATAACAAAAGAAATTTTTTCTTTTACAGACCAAGGGAAAAGAGAACTGGGATTAAAATATGACTTGAGTGTTCCTTTAGCAAGAGTGATTGCAATAAATCCTGCTTTAAGAATGCCATTCAAAAGATACCAGATTGAAAGGGTTTTTAGAGACGGGCCGGTTACTACTTCAAGATACAGGGAATTCTATCAATGCGATATAGATGTTATAGGGACTAATTCAATGATGGCAGATGCAGAAATAGTTAAAATTGCTTCAGAAGTATTTAAGAAACTGAAATTAGATGTAGAAATAAGGCTGAATGACAGGAAATTATTAAATGGGTTAATGGAAGAACTAGGAATAGAAAAAGAAAAAGTTTTGAGTGTGCTTTTAGCAATAGACAAATTAGATAAAATCCCAAAAAAAGAAGTAGAAAAAGAATTAAAAGAAAAAGACATAGAAGAAAAAACAATTACAAAAATATTTGAATTAATTGAAATCAAAGGAAAAAATGAAGAAATTTTGGGAAAATTAGAAAAAAAAGTTTCTTCAGACGAAGGAAAACAAGGAATAAAAGAATTAAAAGAAATTTTAAGTTATGCAAAAGAATACAAAATAAATAACTTATACATAACCGTTAATTTGGTGAGGGGCTTGGCGTATTACACAGGCCCGATTTTTGAAATTCTTTTAAAGAAAGGAAAAGTTAAGAGTTCTGTTGGCGGCGGCGGAAGATATGATAAAATGATTGGATTAATTGCAGGAAAAAAAGAGTTTCCTGCAACAGGAATTTCTTTTGGTTTGGAAAGGATTTTAGATGAACTGAATGAAAAAAGCGAGAAAAGAAAAAAAACGGTTACTCAAATATTCATTATTCCGATTAATTGTACAGAGAAAGCTATTTCTTTAACTGAAAAAATAAGGGTTTTGGGAATTAATGCTGAAATGGATTTAATGGAAAGAAGCATTTCAAAGAACCTTGATTTTGCTTCAAAGCAGGGAATTCCTTTTGTGATTGTTTTAGGGGAAAAAGAAATTAAAGCAGAAGAGTTTTCTCTTAAAGACATGCAAAGCGGAAAAGAAATTAAAGTGAAGTTTTCTGAACTCGAAAAATTGAAGGATTTTTTAAAATAAAGGCAATGATATTGGATGAAGGGCGCTTTTTTACTGAAAAAAATTAAGCGCGGAATAACAGTTATTGAAAACATAAAAAACTGGCAGGATTATTTTCTTAATTCCTTTAATTTAATTCAAAAAAAATATGTAATTTTAAAGATGAAAGATAACTTGGTTTACCTTATAAGACCAAAAACATTGGATAAATGTTTGTTCGTAGAAACTGTTTTAGAAGACCAATACCGGCTAAAAAACACCAGCTTGCATGAAGATTCTGTAATAATAGATCTTGGCGCACAAATCGGCTTGTTTTCAGTTTATGCTTCAAATAAAGCAAAAAAAATTTTTGCATTTGAACCTGTTTCAGAAAATTATGATTTGCTGGTTAAAAACATTAAATTAAATAAACTGGAAAACAAGATTATGCATTTTAATTTAGCAGTTTCAGACAAAAAAGGGAAAGAAAAAATTTTTTTATCACAAAATCACAGCGGAGGACATTCAATTTATGGCTTTGAAGAATTTGATGAAAAAAAATCTTCTCCTATTAATCAGTTTATAAAATCAAAAGGATTTAATAAAGAAAAATTTATTGAAGTTTCTTCAATTACTTTAGAAGAAATCTTTAGAATAAACAAAATCAAACACTGCGATTTGCTGAAAATGGATATTGAAGGAGCAGAATACAAGGTTTTATATAATCTGCCTGATTATTGTTTTGAAAAAATCCAGAGGATTGCAATGGAATGCCATGACTTAGATGAAAAAAAGAAAAACTCTGGTTACGTGAAAAAATTTTTGCAATCAAAAGGATTTAAAGTTGAATTAAATTATGCAATGCTGTATGCGCAAAAAACAAAGTGAAAAATTGGGTGATTTAGTTAATTAATCATCGGCAGTGACGTGTTTCAGTTTCTTTTTAAATAAAAAAAATTAAATTTTATAATGGAAGAAAGAGTTGAGTTTCCTAATTCTGAAACAAGAAAAGAATTTTTTAAAGAATTGTAAAATTGAAAGTTGGGGCAAACTATACAAAAAGTTTAATGTTCCAAGAAGTGTTTTTCAGAATTACAGATATGGAATGTTAACAATTCCAAAAAAATTGTTTGATGTTTTTTTAGCATATTTCTCCAAAGAACAGAAAAATTACTTCTCTTCAAAGATAAGCAAAAAACCTTCTAATTGGGGCGCTAGTTTAGGTGGAAAGACTACTGCTGAAAAACACCCTGAACAACTTGCAAAAGGAAGAGCACTTGGATTAAAAAAAGCTATTAAAAAACGAAGGGAAGTCTCACTCAAATACAAATTTGATTTAAATATGGAATTATCAAATAACTTATGCGAGTTTATTGGAGCGTTAATAGGAGATGGGTTTACAAGTAAATATGGAAAGACTTATTGGACAGAACTCACTGGCGACTTGACACTTGATTATAACTATTTGACAAATGTGATGACAGATTATTCTATACTACTTTTTAACGGTTTGGCGCCTAGAACCACAATAGTAAAGAAAAAGAATACTATAAGAAAAATATTTCACTCAAAACAGCTTCATCAAATACTAACACAAAGATTTGGGTTTCCTGCAGGCGTAAAATGTTATACAATAAAAATTCCTGAAGAAATAATGAACTCAAAAGAAGAATTCATTTTTTCTACAATCAGAGGAATTTTTGACACTGATGGCTGTGTTTTCTTTGATAAAAGGAAAATTTACAATAAAGCTTACCCCAGAATTGTTCTTCAAACAACAAGCGAACAACTTTATTTACAGCTTAGAAGATTCTTAAAGAAACATTTTAGTTTATACGCA
>JAHJUD010000131.1 GCA_018829335.1 Microcaldota archaeon
CTGTATTGCGGCGTTTCCCGAAACTTCCGGCAGACTTGAAACATTTGAAGTTATAACCGGGCAGCCGCATTTCATTGCCTCTAACACAGGAAAACCAAACCCTTCATAAAAAGAAGGAAACACAAACAAATCAGCTAAATTGTAAATACAAATCAATTTGTCTTCACTAATATAACCCAAAAAAATTATTTCTTTTTCCATTCCAAGTTTTCTAGTTAAATCAAATATTTCTTTGTATTTCCAGCCTTTTTGCCCTGCAACAACAAGTTTTTGTCTTATTTTTTTTTCTTTTTTAAGTGTGCTGAAAGCTCTTATCAGGTTAGGAATGTTTTTTCTTGGCTCAAGAGTGCTTACAGTAAGAATGAAAGGGAAAAATAAACTGAATTTTTCTTTGCTTTCATCGAGCTTTTTTTTGTTTGTTATTATTTTGAAATTTTCGTTCACTCCTAAGTAAATCACTTTAATTTTTTCTTCAGGTAATTTAAAGACTTTTATTAAATCTTTTTTCGTGCTTTCTGAATCAGCTATTATTTTCTTTGCGTTCTTTAAGGTTCTGCCCATAAATAATCTGTATATTAACGAACGGATAAAAGAGTGTTTTTCTGGAAACAAAATTGGAGTAATATCATGAACTGTAATGACATTATTTTTTATCTTAAAGAAAGTAGGGGCTTGGGATGGATTGTGGATTAAATCAAATTTTTTTTCTATTCCCCTTAATTTTAATGCAGTATAAAGATACCAAAAGTATACTTTTGAAATTTTTTTTAAAGGATTTTTAATTATTATTGTTTTTTCAGAATCTACATGAGTTTTAGAAGTTGCATTATCAATTAAGTAATATTGATTTTTTTGATTATTCGTGTTAATTTTTTTTAACTCATGTATTAAATTAAAGGTGTAGTTTCCTATCCCTGTTCTTTTCTCTCTGATTGAATCAGCTATAATGCCTATTTTCATTTACAACCCTTGTATAAATTCTGTTTAATTGCTTTGCAGTTTCTTCCCAGCTTTGTATTTTGTTTGTAGAATCTTTTGGGACTATTTTACATCCTGCTAACTTTGCTTCTAGTGGAGCTATTCCAAAAGGCTCGTTTTTTGCTGTAAAAATAAAATAATCAGCTGCAGACAAATATAAATCAACCAACTTATCTTCCAGTCTTCCTAAAAAAATAATGTCCTTAAATCCCCCCCTAATTTTTTCCAAATTTTCTTTTTCAGGACCATCTCCAATAATAAAGAACACTGTTTTTCCTTTTGTTCTATTTTTTTTAAAGTATTCTATAGCTAAATCAATTCTTTTTCTTTTATGCAATTTTGACACAGATAAATAAATTTTTGCCCCCCTATTTATTTTAAGTTTTTTTCTAGCTTCTTCTTTTGAATATTTTTTAAATCTTTCAGTTTCTATTCCTGGTTCAACAACCTCTGAATCAATTCCATAGATTTCTTTTACTTGATTTTTGGTTCTTTTGCTTATTGAGATAACCGCGTCACATTTCTTTACAGAAGAATAATCTATTGATTTAATTAATGGAGATAAAATATGCAAAAATACTTTGCTGAAAAAAGACAGATTGCTCTTGCTTTCCTTTTTCAAATCGTAAAGAAATCTTGGCGGTTCAAGACACCTGTAGACTATTTTCTTTTTTCCATTAAATATTTTGATTATCCCTCCTGCAAAAGCAGCTTGCCATCCAACAACAATAACCAAATCATGCTCTTTTTTAATTTTTGTTAGCAAAAAAGGAGCAAGTAGTAAATCAATTAAGGCATTTAGTTCGTGGCTTCTTGTCTTAAATCCAATCCCTTGAACTATTGATGTGCCGGATGGTAATGTCTGAATAGAATTATTTTCGATCACTCTCGTATAAAGAGTTACTTTGTTGTCAAGTTTTGAGAGTTCTTTTGCCTCATTTAATACTAATCTTTCTCCACCGTAGGGCCCAATAAACCTAGGAAAAATAATTCCAACATTCATTTCTATATTCCCTTCTTAACTTCAAATAAAGTTAACCTTTTTAATTTTTAGATATAAATTCTGAATATTTGCCCCAAGAAAAATTTTCTTTCATTTTTTCCGCATTTTTAGAAAATTTTCTCTCTTTTTTTTCTTTATAGAATTTTATTATAGCTTCTGCCAAGCTTTCTTTTGAATTTTCTACAAGAAATCCGTTTTCTCCATTTTTTATTATATCTTTTATTCCTCCAACGTCTGTGGCTATTACTGGTTTATCAAATGACAAAGCAATTTGGATAACCCCGCTTTGGCTTAAATTCTTATATGGCATAACCAATACATCTGACGCAGAAAAAAATAAACCAACTTTTTCATTTGGAAGGTATTCATCAAAAATTTTGACATTATCTGTTATTCCTATTTCTTTAATTTTTTTTAGATATTTTTCTTTGTTTTTGCAAAATTGCCCTGCTATAATCAAATCAACATTTATTTCTTTTAAAACTAATGGAAGTGCATCAATCAGAATGTCTAGGCCTTTATATTCTCTTACATATCCAAAAAAGAGAATTGCTTGCTTCTTCAATTCAAGCTTTTTTTTTGCTTCTTCTTTTTTAATTATGTTAAAATTAAAAAAATCATAGATTGGATGAAATGCTTTTATCACTTTTCTTTTTTTGAATCTTTTGTTCAATATTTTAAAATCATCTTTAGAATGTGTAATGAATTTGTCAGCATTCCAGAAAATCAAATTGCCAAGTATTTTATCTAATAAATTTGTTTCATGCGGTTTTAGATTGTGGCAAATTAAAACTGTTTTTGTTTTTCTCTTAAATTTTGAAATAAACGATATTAATGAAAACATTATTGAAGTAAAAGGGGTTACAAAATGAAAAACAATTTTTTCTGGATTAAACTTTCTTATTTTTAATGCAGTTTTAATCCAAGAAAAAGGATTAATCATGCTTAAAGTTCTTTCAGCTTCAACTTCAATTCTTATTTCACTTTTTTTGTCTTCTTGTTCTTTTCCAGGATACAAAAAAGAAGGATACCTTCTGTAATATGAAAAAACTTTCACTTCATTTTTCTTTTGAAGTTCTTTTGCAAGTAATGTATTGAAGTGAGAAATTCCTCCAGCATAAGGGTAAGTCGGTCCAATTAATGCAATTTTCATTTAATTCCCTTTTTTCATGTCAGCCAGAAAACCAAACAAGATTACCTGCAGGCCTGTAACAATTAAAATCATTGTTAAAAGCATTAATGCAATATGGCCTTCAATTCCTGCAGTAAGATGAATAAAAGCAAGCCACAACCCAATCAAGAAACCCAAACCAAACAAGCCTGATCCAATTAATCCAAAAAACTTTAATGGAGCATAATCCCTGTAAACTCTGAACAAGTTTATGCCTGCCTTTAATGCATAATCTATTGGGTTAGATATCAGCCTGCTGTTTCCTTCTCTTCTTTTCCTGAAATCACAGGGAATTTCTTTAACTGAATAATTTTCTTTTATTGCTCTGATTATTTGTTCTTGAGTGTAAGTATAATTTGCCCTCATATCCATTTCAGCCACTTTTAAGTTAAATGCCCTGAATCCTGTTTGTGCATCAGTTATTTTTGTATGAGTGATGTTTGAAATAACTTTAGAGAAAGCCTTGTTCCCAAATTTTTTTAGAAGGGGCATTTCTTCTATTTTTCCTGCAAACCTGCTGGCTAAAACCAAATCAGTGCCTTTTTTCACTTCTTTTATCATTAAAGGAATTATTTTTGGGTCATACTGCCCGTCTGCATCAATATGCACTATAACTTCAGGCTTTAATTTTAGTGCTTCTTTCATTTCAGTCCTGAATGTTTCAGCCAAACCTGAATTAATCTGATGAGAAAAAACTATTACGCCTTCCTTTTTTGCTGTTTCTGCTGTGTTATCCTTGCTTCCGTCATTCACTACAAGAATCCTGTAATCTTCTTTTCCCATTACTGA
>JAHJUD010000132.1 GCA_018829335.1 Microcaldota archaeon
CGATTACATCCACATTTTTTATGGTTCTCCTGGAGTTTATGGCATTGTAAGTTCAGTTAAAAGCTCTAAAAATGGAATAAATGAATTCCTTAACGGCTTTTTGAAAGACGAAAACATCAGGTTTAGAAGCAGGGAATTAAGCTTTGAGGTTAAGCCTCCCCAGAAAAGCAGGAAAACAAGAACTTTTTTTGAATATCCTTTAATGCAAAAAAAGTTTCCTGGCTTTGAATTAAAAATAGCGCCAGGTGCTTTAAGACAAGGGGAAGTAATGGGAATTCTTGGAGGAAATGCTTTAGGCAAAACAACTTTTGTTAAACTGCTTGCAAACGAAATAAAGCCTGACAACACTGAATTAAACTTAAAGCTTAAGGTTTCATTTAAGCTCCAGCAAATTAAAGCAGGCAAAGGAACAGTAAACGAGCTTTTTTCTTCTCCTGAAATAGACAAAGAAATATTTAATTCTGAATTCAAAAAAAAGCTTTCTTTGGATTCCTTAATGGATTCTGAACTGGAAAAATTAAGCGGTGGAGAATTACAAAAAACTGCTGTAGCTTTTTGTTTAAGCAGGGAAGCAGACCTTTATCTTTTGGATGAACCTTCAGCTTTTGTTGACGTGGAAGACAGGTTAAAGATTGCTGAAGCAATTAAAAGCATTACAGAAAAAAAAGGAAAAGCTTCTTTGGTTGTAGACCATGATGTATTATTCATTGATTATATTTCTGACAGGCTGATTGTATTTGAAGGAAAAGCTTCTGTTTCAGGCAAAGCAAATTCTCCTGAAGAAATGCATTCAGGAATGAATTCTTTCCTAAAGGAAATGGATATTACTATGAGAAGGGAAAGCAGCAATGGCAGGCCGAGAATAAACAAGCTTAATTCAGCAAAAGACAAAGCCCAAAAACAAAAAGGAGAATACTATTATTCTTTTTGATTATCTGATAATTTAATGCTTGTTTCTGCAGTCTGTGCATTATCTTTTTCCAAAGAAATCTTTTCTGTTTGCATTAAATCTGAAGCAATAGTATAACCTGCTTTTTCCGGCGCGATTTCCACACTGTTTTTTTCAAGGAATTTTCCGAATGCAACAACAACAACTGAAACCATAAAGATAACTGTCAGTGCAGCCAGGATTCTTGTTTTTTCCTTCATAACAAACCTTTTCCTTGAAACTATTAATTTATTATTTTTTTTGTTAGCTTTTCACCTAACTTTTATAAACTCTTTTTCCCAGCTTTTCTTATCATGTGTTCTGTTTCTGGAGTCATCTCCAAAAAAAAAGAAAATGTTTTTCTTCATTTAACTGAATCATTGTTTGATTTAAGGCATAGAGGAAAAGACTCTTTTGGGGTTTCAGTTAACGGGAAAACCCTTGTTTCAAAAAATCTTTCTTTTTTGAATAAAAGTTTTCTTAAAGGTTCAGCGGGAATTGCCAGTTCTACAATGCATATTACAGGAAAACAACTCCAACCATTAGATTTTTCTGGTTATTCTCTTGTCTTTAACGGAGAAATATACAATTTTTTTGAATTCTCTGATTCAGATTCAGATGCAGTTTTTGTTAAAGAATTTTTTGAAAAAGAACTCAAAAAAAATTCAATTGAGAAAGCAGTTAAAAAATTCATGCTTAAAGCAAACGGCGAATACGCTATTGCTTTAATGCATAAAAACAAGATTTTTGCTTTCAGGGATATTTTTGGAATAAAACCTTTATGGTTTGGAGAAAACGATTTTTTTTCTGCTTTTGCTTCAGAGCCAAAGCCTTTAAAGAAAATGAACATTAATTTCTCTTTTCCTTTGCTTCCAGGGCATTTATTAATTCTTTCAGATAAAGGCATCCAGACAAAACAGGTTTTTTCTTTTGATTTATTAAAGAAAAGCTGTTCTAATAAAGCTTCTTTTTCTGGCCTGAAAAATTCTTTTTCTTCTTCTATTGCATTGCGTTCAAGAAATTTGGATAAAGCAGGAGTTTTTTTTTCCGGCGGAGTTGATTCTTCGCTTATAGCTAAAGCAGTTTCTTCTATTGTGCCAAAAACAGAATTATTCACTGCCGGCATGGAAAACTCTCATGATATTGATTCTGCAATTAAAGCTTCAGAAGAATTAGGTCTTAAACTTCACACAAGAATAATCCAAAAAGACGAATTAAAAGACCTTGCATTAAAGTCTTTGAGTTTGCTTTCTTTTTTTGATGAAATGCAGTTACAGCTTTCAGTTCCAACTTATACTGTCTGTGAGTTAGCAGCAAAAAAAGGTTTTCAGGTAATTTTTTCAGGCCAAGGCTCTGATGAAATTTTTGGCGGCTACCATAATTATTCTAAAGTTCTTGCCTCAAAAAACAGTGTTCAGGAAGAAATCTGGCATTCAATTTTCAATTTATGGAGCCGTAACCTTTACAGGGAAGACCTTCTTTCAACTCATTTTTATTTAGAGCACAGGCTTCCTTTCCTTGATAAAAACCTTGTCTGCACTGCAATGAGGATTCCAGTAAAACAAAAAATTTTTTCTTCTAAAGACCTTTTACGCAAAAGAATCCTGCGAAAGCTTGC
>JAHJUD010000133.1 GCA_018829335.1 Microcaldota archaeon
CTAAGAAAAATAATGGCTTAAAGACGCCTGCTTTTCCTGAATTTCCTCTTTTTTTTCTTCGTTTTTTTCCTGTTCTGATTCAATAAATCTTTCAGAAAACGGGCTTAAAGGTTTTCTTGCAGAAAAAGAACTTTTCTTTTTTTGCTGTGCCAACTCAAAAAGCAATTTAACTTTTTTTGTTTCAGGTTTTGTCTCTAAAAGCAATGCAATTTCTTTTTCATTTAAGTCAAATCTTGCACTAAAAGAAACCGCAAAATCTTTGTCTTTTGCAAAAACCTGTTTAAGGAAAGGCATGTCATCTGAAAAAATTTCTTTTGAAGAAGAATGCAGTTCTTTGGTTAATTTTGATGCAATAGATTTTTTTGTTTCTCTTGTCCCTTTGCTTTTGCTTAATCTTGAGAGAATTTTAGGAAACTGGTACATTACAAAGTTTTTATTTGGTTTTTCTTTTGAAAGGCTTACTCCGGTAGTCATGAGCTCTGAACTGTAACGCAGGAAACCGTAATGCTGCCTTTTCCTGATTCTTCCATTGAATAAGTCTGCCCTGCTTAACTGCTCAAAAGCAGAGCTTATTTCTGAAGGAGAAGTGAACTGTCTTGGAATATTTTCTTCAATCCATTTCATCAGCAAATTTGAATCAACATCAGCAGAAAACCTTGCATTTCTTGCTTCAGAAAAAGAATCTGCTGTAAAGATTTTCCTTAAAACCTTAAATATGTCTTCCTGTCTTTCCTTATAGCCTAAGGAACTCAAATCACTTAATGAAATCTTTTTTTCTGATGCAAGAGTCTGTAAGTCAATTAAAGCGCTTCTCATATCCCCTGAAGAATTCTTTGCAAGTGTTTCAATTGCTTCTTCTTCAAATTCAATTCCTTCCTGTATGCAAATCTCTTTCAGCCTTTTTGCCATTGAAAGGTAATTAATTTTTTTGAATTGAATTAAAGTTGAATTAGTTCTTATTGGCAAAAGTTTTTTGTCTGAATAAATTTCGTTTGCTGTAAGAATTACAGGATTTTGCGCTTCCTTTAATATTTTTGTTATTGCAGCTGAACCGCCCCTGTCAACCGCACTTAAGCCGTCAATTTCATCTAATAAAACAAGCCTTTTTTCTCCTGAAAAAGAAGAATTCATTGAAGCAGCCCCTGCAATTCTTTCAATTGAATCCTTGTTCCTGAAATCGCTTGCATTTAATTCAAAAATTCCCCAAGAATTGATTTTGGCTAAAAGATAAGCTAAAGCAGTTTTTCCTGAACCAGTTGAACCAAAAAAAAATAATGGTTTTTGTATTCTTCCTTTATTCCATTCCTTGCTCCATAAAAGCGCTTTTTGCACGACATCAGTGTTGCCTATGAATTCTTCAAGGTTTTTTGGGGCAAATTTTTCTGTCCATAATTGACTCATAATATAATTAAGAAGTTAATGCATTAAAAAATAATCCAGGGGATGAAATGCAGATTGGAGTCGTAGGAAAACCTAATGTAGGAAAAAGCACTTTTTTTTCTGCTGCAACATTAATTGACGTTGAAATGCAGAATTACCCTTTTACCACAATAGAACCAAACAAAGGAATAGGCTTTGTTAGAGTTGAATGCGCAGACAAGTTTTTTGATGTTCAATGCAATCCAAGGACAGGTTATTGTATTAATCATGTAAGGTTTGTGCCGGTTGAATTAATTGATGTGGCAGGATTAGTGCCCGGAGCATCAGAAGGAAAAGGATTAGGCAACAAGTTTTTAGACGATTTAAGGCAGGCAAATGCATTAATTCATGTAATTGACTTAAGCGGAAGCACAAACGAGAAAGGGGAAAGCATAACAAAAAATTCTTATGATCCGGCAGAAGATGTATTGTTTCTGGAAAAAGAAATTGATTTATGGTTTTTAGGAATAATCAAAAAAAACTGGGGAAAGTTTGCAAAAATTCCAGTCAAAGAAAAAAACAAGAAATTAGATGCAATGGCACAGAATTTAAGCGGCATTGGAGCAAGCGCATTGCAGATTGACAGGGCAGTGTCAAAACTTAAATTATGGGAAAAAAAATTTGCTGAATGGGAAGAAAAAGATTTTGAAGATTTTGCTAAAGCAGTAAGAGAAGAATCAAAGCCGATAATTATTGCTGCAAACAAGGCAGACATTGCTTCAGAAGAGACATTAAAAAAATTAAAGCAAAGGTTTCCTGAAAAAATGATTATTGCCTGTTCTGCTGTAAGCGAATTAACCTTAAAAAAAGCAGCAAAAGAAAAAGTGATTACATATGTTCCAGGAGAAAAAAGTTTTGAAAAAATAAGGGAATTAAATGAAAAACAAGAAAAAGGCTTAGAATACATCCAAAAAAAGGTACTGGAAAAGTTTGGGGGAACAGGAGTACAGGAAATTTTAGATAAAGCAGTATTTGATTTTTTGCATTATATTGCGGTTTTTCCAGGCGGAGTAAAAAAGCTTTCTGATTCAGAAGGAAATGTTTTGCCGGATTGCCTGCTTATGCCTCCGAATTCAACTACATTAGATTTTGCTTTTAAACTGCATACTGACCTAGGGGAAAACTTTATTCGTGCAATTGATGTGAAAACAAAACAAATGGTCGGAAAAGAACATGAACTCAAAAACAGGGATGTAATAGAAATAATTTTTAACAAGAAATAGTCATGAAATTTTTTCCCTGAAAACTGAATCAAATTCCAAGCCTAATTTTAAGCAGACTTTCTGAATATGGTAATCGTCTGTCAGAAGAGGAAGCTTTAATTCAAATGCAAGAGCTAAAATTGAATAATCTGCTTCAGAGAGTTTAAAGTCAATATGCATTTGTTTTGCTGTATTCTTGATTTTCTGGATTAATTCTTTTTTTGGGGCTTTTATTTTGATTTTTCCTTCTTTCAATCCTGACTGAATGAGATTCCTTGAACGCAAATCAATCATTTCGTCAAGGACTTCATTGGTTGTAAAGTAAGTTTCTTCTTCAGAAAAAGAAAAATTAAAGTTGTTTAAAATGACAGCAGAATCCATTACAAATTCTTTCATTAAAAAAAAAGGAAAGCAAACAAATAAAAACCTTGTTATATAAATTTATATAATCAATTTTTTGTGGTTTTTATGGAAAAAAAATGGATTCATTCTCCTAGATTAGACACAATTACAATGGTTGAAGTGACGGCAAAAAAATATAGCAGAAAATTAAGCAAGACTGAATTATGGAAAAAGCTTCCGAAAAAAATGATGTATCAGACTTTTTCTACAATAATAGACCATTTGACTGAAGCAAAAAAAATCAGACTGAATGAACAAGGAAAAGTGGAATGGATTTTAATTAAAGAAGGGCAAAAAGAAACTTCAGAAGAAAAAACAGCCGGGATTCCTGCAGGAAAAGAAACTGAAACCATAAAAAAAGAATTAAACAAAGAAATTCTGCAGGAAAAAACAACTGAATTAAATGATTCTGAAAAAAACACTGTTTTTGAATTAAGTGAAATTGAAAGAAAAGCACTTAAAGTCTTAGGAAAAGAAAGAAAAGAATTAAGCGTTCAGGAATTAAGCGAAAAAGCAGGAATTGAACTTGATTCAGCTAGAAGAAGCATTCAATGGCTGAACGAAAAAAGATTAGGAAAAGCAAGAATTCAAAAAGAAGTTTTTGTTGTTTTAGGCGAAGAAGGATTAAAGGCATTAAAGACAGGGCTTCCTGAAAAAAAGTTTTTAGGAGGATTAGGGAATACATGGAAAAAGATTTCTGAAATTAAGGCAATTCCAAAACAGGAAATAAACATTGCACTGGGGAACGCGAAAAAAAAAGGGTTAATTGAATTAAAAAAAGAACAGGAACTTGAAATAAAAATCACAGGAAAAGGAAAAGAGTTTCTGGAAAAAAAATCAGAAGAAGAATTAATGCTTGAAAAAATCAATGAAAAAGAAGTGAACGAAAATTCTTTTGATGCAAAAGAAAAAGAAGTATTGAAGTTTCTTGGCTTCAGGAAAAACTTTTTAAAGCACAAAGAAAAAGGAAATGAATTCATTCAGATAACAAAAAAAGGGCTTTCAGGGATTCCATTGCTTGAAACACAAAAAGAAAGAAAATACAATTTAATGGATCCAGTAGAAGAAGTTTTTCCCGGAAAAAAACAGCCTTACTTTAAGTTTGTGGATGAAATAAAACAAAAATTAGTAAGTTTAGGGTTTAAGGAAATGGAAAACCCATTAATAGTGCAAGAATTCTATAATTTTGATGTCTTGTTTCAGCCGCAAAACCATCCTGCAAGAACCTGGACTGACACATACAAATTAAAAAAACCAGAATACGGAAAACTGCCGGACAAAAAAATTGTTGAAGCAGTAAAACAAGCACATGAAAACGGAGGAAAAGCAGAATCAAAAGGATGGAAATACAATTGGAATGAAAAAATTGCTTCGCAGTTAATGCCTTCAGCTCACGGCACAGCACATTCAGCAAGGCAGTTAGTTAAAGGAGTTGAAGTGCCGGGAAAATATTTTACTATTGCCCGTTGTTTCAGGCCAGATGTAGTTGACGCAACTCATTTAATTGAATTTAACCAAATGGAAGGATTTGTTGCAGGAGAAAATTTTACTTTCAGAAAATTATTAGGTTTATTAAAAGAGTTTGCAGTAGAAATTGCGGGCGCAGAAAAAGTAAAGTTTCTGCCAGATTATTATCCCTTTACAGAGCCCAGCTGCCAGCTTAATGCACTGCATCCAAAGCTTGGCTGGGTTGAATTTGGCGGAGCAGGAATATTCCGAGCAGAAATAACAGAAAATTTAGGAATAAAAGAAAAATGCCTTGCATGGGGTTTGGGAATGGACAGGCTGGCAATGTTTAAATTAGGATTAAATGATGTAAGAGAATTATTCAGCCAAAATTTGGATTGGTTAAGAAAAGGGATTTAATGAATGCAAGTGAATTAAATAGGAATTTAGAAAGGGGTTTTAATGCCAACAATTGAATCAAGCAAAAAAGATTTAGAAGAATTAATTGGAAAAAAATTTTCCAAAGAAGAACTAGAAGAAGCATTGCTTGGAGTAAAAGGAGAATTAGATGGAATAGAAGAAGATGCATTAAAAATTGATGTAAAGGAAACTAATCGACCTGACTTATGGTCAACTGAAGGAATTGCAAGAGAACTTAGAGCATATATTGGAAAAGAAAAAGGAATTCCAAAATATAAAGTGTTTAAAGGAAAAAGAAAAGCATTTATTGACAAGAAATTAGAAGGAATTCGGCCAAAAGGAGCTTATGCTGAAGTAAGAAATGTAAATGTAACAGAAGAAGTTTTATTGCAGATAATTCAGCTGCAGGAAAAAATATGCCAAAGTTTTGGAAAAAAAAGAGAACAAGTTGCAATAGGAGTATTTGATTTAGATAAAGTAAAAGGAAATGTAAGGTATTTTGCTGCAACACCTTCCTTAGAATTTGTACCATTAGGTTTTTCTGAAAACATGAGTTTAAGGGAAATACTAATAAAGCACCCTAAAGGAAAAGAATATGGGCAATTAATTGAAAAATTTGAGAAATTTCCTTTGCTTGTAGACGAAAACAAGGAAGTTTTGTCAATGCCTCCTGTAATTAATTCTGAAGGATCAGGAAAAATTACAACAAAAACAAAAAATTTGTTTGTTGATGTAACAGGATTTAATCAGGAACTGGTTGATGTTGCATTAAAAATAATGTGTATGGCTTTAGCTGACAGAAAAGGAAAAATTTATTCAGTTGAACTAAATTACGGAAACAAAAAAATAATTTCTCCGCAATTCAGAAAAGAAAAAATAGTTTTTCCATTTAAAGAAGTAAACGACTTGCTTGGAACCGAATTCAATGCAAAAGAAGTGATTACGCTCATGGAAAAAAAGAGAATGCAAGGTTCAATTAAAGGAAAAAATTTGACTGCAGAATTCGGAGATTACAGAAAAGACATTATTCATCCATGGGATGTAATAGAAGAGATTGCAATTGCATTTGATTACAATAAATTAGAGCCAGAAGCATTGAATGTTTTTACTCTGGGAAGTGTGAGAGAAGAAACAAACAAAACAAAAGAAACAAGAGAATTATGTGTTGGGTTTGGATTGCAGGAAATTGCATCAAATCATTTAAGTTCAAAAGAAATTCAAAGAAAAAAAATGAATTTAAATGAAGACTTTGTCGAAATAGCTAATCCTGTTTCATTAAACTGGGAAATCTTCAGAAAAAATCTGCTTCCTGAATCCCTTGATTTTCTAAGCAAAAACAAGAATACAAGCTTTCCGCAAAAAATCTTTGAAGTTGGAAGAACAATTGAATTAAATGAAAGAAAAGAAACTGGAGTAGAAGAAAAATGGAAATTATGCATTTGTGTTTCTCATTCAAAAACAAACTTTAATGAAGTGAAATCAATTCTGGAAGCAGTTGCAAGAGAAAGAAAAACAGGATTTAAGCTGAAAGAAGAAAGGATTGCTTTTTTTGAGGAAGGAAAAAGTGCTTTAATTCAGTTTAATTCAGGAAAAAAAGGTTTTATCGGAGAAGTAAACGAAAAAGTTCTTGGAAACTTTGGATTAGAAACAAAAGTTTCAGTGATAGAAATTGAAACATAAAAAAATTATTTTGTTTTGCTTTTAAAAGGGTTACTTGCAGTTATGTGCTTTAATTTAAAGTCTTTTGAGTTTTCAGTTAAAATCACAAAAACATTGTTTTCAAGCATTGTTTCTGCAATCAAAGAATCCCAAAAAGGGGTTTTCTGGGAAACTGAAGTTTC
>JAHJUD010000134.1 GCA_018829335.1 Microcaldota archaeon
CTGAAACAAAGGGATTTCTTCTATTTGCAATCCTATTTTTTTGATACTGGCTTTAAGTACTGGCACATCCCTTAAACTAATGTCAACTTCTATTCGGCATAATGAATTTCTGTTTCCATTAAACAAAGGCCCTTTTATTCTATAAGACAAGTCTATTGATTCTTTATGTTTTTTTCCTTCAACTTCAAATTCAATAAAAAATCTTTTTAATCCATTTGAAATCGTTTTTTCAAAAGCATATTCTTTTTTTGCAGAAAAATCAAGGTCTTCTGAAAACCTGTCAAAACCATAACATTTTGTTAAAGCAGTTCCGCCTTTAAACACTAATTCCTGGCCGTATTCCTGATACAAAATAAACAAAATTATTTCCTGAAAATAATCTTTTTCTGCCTGACCTAAGTTATATTTTTTGTTTTGAGCATATTTTAAGAGCTCTTCTTTTTCAATCATACTTTTATTCTCCATTTTTTATTGATTTCTTTACAGTATTTTAGTTTTGATAGCCGGACATAATTGTTGTCATAAAAACTAATTTTTTTTGATAAATCAATTCCTTTGTATTTTTCCAGTAAAAATCCGGCTCTTTTGTTTAATGATTTGTTATTTATTTTATTCAGGTATTCTGCAATTTTATCAGAATTAATTTCTGCATTTGAAACTATTTTTATTATTTCATCAAAATTTCCCAGCAATTCTTCTTTTAATAATGAATCAATAATCAATTTTTCATTGTCTGCTGCAAAAACAAACCCTTTGCCAGCCTTTATTTTTTCATACCCAAAAAAATTCTTTTTGCTTGTATTATAGAATTCAAAAAAATATCCTTCAAAATCTATGTTTTTGTGCCTTGTTGTTGTAACAACCTGCATAGTGTTAACTATCTGTTCAGTATATCCTTTAAAATAAGAGCAACTCCAATACGACAAATAACTAGGAGTAAACAGATTAGTTGCTATAACAAAAGGATTGCTGATTTTTGTATATTTTCCTTTTGTGACTCTGGCCAATTTATTTTTTTTTGAAAGCCGGCTTAAAGCCACCCTAATATAATCTGAACTGCCTTTAAGTGTTTTTTTCATAGTCGCTTTAGTTATTATTGTATCATTTAACAGATTCATAATATAATATCATACAAAACCATTTAAAAATCCTACTATTATACGCCATAATAATCAATTATGATTATTTTGAAGTAATTTTTTAGGAAAAAAAGTATTTTTAGCTAATTAGGCAAATGCCAAATCAAACCCAAATAAAGAAAAAAACTAACAAAACAAGCAAAACCAAAAGGATTTAAATACTAATCCTAATATATTTTAATAATAGTTATAACTAAAATAAAAAAAATTTGGTTTTAGTAAATGAAAAAAAGAAAGGTTTTTAATAAACTGTTTGGAGAAAGGAAAAATAACAAAATTACTATTATTTTGGGTTCAAGGCAGGTAGGCAAAACCACTGTTTTAAATGCACTCTATGAAAAGTTTTCTGAAAACAACTGCTTGTTTTTGGATTTAGATGTATTGGAGAATTTTGAAAAAGTAAGCTCATACACTAATTTGATTAATACACTGAAACTTGAAGGATATGAACTGAATCAAAAAAAAATGTTTTACTTGTTTCTTGATGAATTCCAGAGATATGAAGATTTATCTGTTATCATGAAAAATGTTTATGATAACCACAAAAATATTAAAATTTATGCTTCTGGTTCGTCTTCTTTAAAAATCAGAGAGCAAATTCAGGAGTCTTTAGCAGGAAGAAAAAGGCTTTATTACTTGTATCCTCTTGATTTTGAGGAATTTTTATGGTTTAAAGAAGACAGCAAAGCAACCAACCAACTAAAAAACATAAATAAATTATCTGGAAAAAATCTAGGTTTAGGATTGCTTAAGGGTTATCTAAAAGAATACCTTGTTTTTGGGGGGTACCCTGAAGTTGTTTTAACAAACAAACATGAAAAAAAAGTTGATGTTTTGAAAAGCATCTTTGATTTATACGTTAAAAAAGAACTTGTAGGATACCTTAAATTCGGAAAAATCGTTGGAGTCAAAAAATTAATTGAATATATTGCAACAAACAATGGGCAAAAAATTAAGTATGAAGAAGCCGCATACAAATGTTCATTAAAGCAGTATGAAGTAAAAGAATATATTGAAATTCTGAAAGAAACATTTTTGGTTACTTTAGTCAGACCTTTTTTTTCAAACAAAAACAAGGAACTAATTAAAATACCAAAAATTTATTTTTTGGATAACGGCGTCAGAAATTTTTTTATAAACAATTTCAACAAAGTTGAATTAAGAAACGACTCAGGATTTTTATTTGAAGGGTTTGTATTACAGGAATTAATCAAAACAAGAGCTGACAACATTAAATTCTGGCAGGATAAACAAAGACACGAAGTAGATTTTATTGTTGACTTAATTAGCAGGCAAATTCCTGTTGAAACCAAATTTAAAGAAAAATTAAAACAAAGCGATTTTATTGGATTAAACACATTTTTAGAAAACTATAACATTAAAAAAGCTTTTTTGATTAATTTAAGCATGCAAAAAAACAACAAGAAAATTAAAATAAAACTTCCATTCAATTTAAGCAAAAACATTAAATTCTAACAAAACAAGCAAAACCCAAAGAAAAAATCATTGCAAAATAAATTATCTTTTTTTAATGCGCCACAGCCCAAGCAAAGCACACTATTTGCTAAAAAGGTTTAATGCTTATTGTGTTGAACTAACATATCACATTATTGCTCATACAATGAACAAGATTCAAATACGGCTTGTTTATTTCTTACGTAAAATCGTAAGAAAATGCTAAAATTGCTTACGTAATACTGTAAGGTTTTTATTATGCCATATAAACTTCCTCTTGAGACTGCATCTGTATGGCACTGCCTTATGAGAAACCCACTAATTGAATTTTTTCTGAAATTGCTTGCCTTTTTACTGAAAAATGCAATTAAAAGTTAAAAAAATTAGATTAAACAAATTAGAAAAAGAAATTATTTAATTCAATAACAAAATTTTAAAACCAAAAAAAAATAAAAAAAAAGAGAAAAAATTTCTCTTTTTAAAACTACTTGAATTTTGTCCAGCCAACAAAAAGAATTCCAAGGATTATTAAGATTCCTAAACCCATTGCAACCTGTTCCTGTAAACCTGACAAACCTAAGAAACCAGTTGTAACTGGAGGAGTTGTTTTTGTTTTTGGTTCAACACAAGCTCCTTCCTGGCAAGTTCCTTTATCACCACAAGGGACATCACTTAACTGAGTGTAATTACAAGCACTGTCTTCGCAAACATCTTGAGTGCAAGGATTTAAGTCATCACAGTTAATTTGGTCACAAGTTAAAGTTGAACCTGCTGCTCCTTCAAGAGTTCCGTCTTCAATATCTTCTGGTTCAATTGGAACTTCATCTTCAACTGCACAATCAGCCAAAGAAAAATCTACTTTTTTTGTTAAGTAACCTGGTTTTCTTATTTCAAGTTTGTATTCTTTTGCTTCAGCTAAATTAAAAGAAAAAATTCC
>JAHJUD010000135.1 GCA_018829335.1 Microcaldota archaeon
AGCTTTTTCTCTTTCCTGCTGTTCTCTTAACTTTTTTAAGTTAATTATTTTTGCTTTAGGTTTTTCTTTTTCTTTTTTTGGCGTAACTGCTTTCTCTAAAGCTTTCTTGTAAGGAAATTTGCCGTAAACTCCTTCTCTTCCCCTGAATAATTCAAGTATTCTTTTTCTTGGATAACCCATTTTAACTGCAATTCTTGCACTCAATAAATCTGTAACCCATTCTTCTCTTTGAGTTCTATTCAACCCTAATTTGCTGAACTCAAAAGGGTCTCTCATTGGATCATGACATAATTCATGAATTAAAGTCTGAAGCCCTTTCCATGTAACCTTGTCTCCATGAAAAAAAAGCTGTGCTGGAATTTCAATTATTTCTGCATCAGGCACAACCTTAATTATATTGCCTTGCCTGACAAATTTCAGGTTCTGCTTGTGTTCTCCTAAAACCTCTGAAGCAATAAAATGTTCACCTATTTTGAATACAGTTCTCATAAGATTGTCTTTAGGATAAAAATTAATTGGAATCTTTAAGTTTTCAAGGAATTTCTCGTAAGCAGACCTGATAGCAGGATTTTTTTCTGTTTGAATCATTTCTTCTACTGCTTCCTTCATTTTTTCTTCAAGGAAACGGATTTTTTTTATTTTGTCCTTGCTTAAAATTTTTCCCATGCAATAAAAGAAAAGCAAGTCAATTATTTAAGGATTTGCTCGTCTGATTGCCTCCATGCAGGCTCAACCATACACAAAATCTCTAATTCTTCTTCTCCAGTATTTTTGATCCACTGCACTGAATTTGGAGGAATATAAATCACATCTCCTTCTTCAATCTCTTTTTGTTCTTTGTCAATAAACATTATTCCTTTTCCTTTCAAAATAAAATACACTTCACTGCTTTTTAATCTGTGTTTAGTGCTTGTTTTTCCCACAACAACTTTTGCATGCGCCAGAGAATAATTTAATTCAAGTTTTTCTTTTAATGGATTAAAATATTCCCTTAGAATTGAATGGTCTCCTGCAGTAAACTCCTTTAAATCCCTGAATTTTCTTACAATCATTTTTTTCACTCCTTAAGCCTTTCCTGCACTTTTTCGCTTTCAAGTTCCCTTAAAGTATCTGAAGCAATCCATTTAGCGCTTTTTGAATCAATTTTTTTTATTTCTTTTGCAAGTGAAATGCATTTTCTGTTTAGTTTTTTGTTTCTTTTGCCTATCTGCCTTAAAGCCCAATTAACTGCTTTTTTTACAAAATTTCTTTCATCAACTGAATGCTTTTTTATGAGGGAAAAAAACTTTTCAAATTCCTTGTCTTTTGCTTTTTTGTCATGGACTGCCAAAGCACACATTAAAACAAAGCCTGCTCTTTTCTCAAATTCTTTTTTTCTTTCAGTCCATTCAACTGCTTTCTTCCATGCAAAAGCAGTTTTATCAAATAAATTAGAGCAAACCTGATCACACAAATCCCATGAATTAAAATCTTTAACCCATAATTCCATCTGCTGTTCAGAAACTTTTTTTGGGTCATCAATAAAGCCTGCAAGCATTCTTGCTTCATGAATATTAGTTTTCCATAACTCTAATGCAAGTGAATGTTCTTTTTTGTATTTTTTTGCTATTTTTCTTGTAAGATAAACATTTGTGCCAAAAGCAGTCTCAACATTTATTCCAAATCTTTTCATTCCCTGCTTGTTTTTTTCACTGCCTTTGTTTTTTAATTCCTTTAAAATTTCTTTTATTTTACCATCCATAATGTTTCGCCCTGCTGTAACCTAATGCTTTTGTTGCTGAAGCAACCCCTTTCCACATTAATTCAGGTTTAGAAAACCAGATTTTAAATCCGATTTTGATTCTATCCATTAAACTGACTTTAGTTATGTCTTCAGGCAAAATTGATGCAAAAAAATTCAGTTCTTCTTGATTCAAATTATATAATGCATTTTTTCCTTTAATCATTTTATTGTAGTCAGGAAATTCTTTTTTCCATAAAGATTCATATTCAGATAGAGTTGTTTTAGAATAATCTCTTTTGTCTATTGCTTTTTTTGCAGTTTGAGCAGCAAACTTTCCTGATTCTAATCCTAAAGAAGTTCCTCCTTCAAATAAAGGAGAAGTAAATCCTGCTGCGTCCCCTACAAGCATTAAAGCATTATCAAAAGTTTTTTTTGGGCCAGAAATTGGAATCATTCCTCCAAAAGTTTTTTTCACTGTCTTTTTTTCCCATTTATTTTTTTTGATAAATTTATCCAAAAAAACTTTTGCTTTGGTTTTTTCTTCTGTAACTAATCCGACATTAGCTTTTCCATTGCTTTTTGGAATCATCCAAAGATAACCTTTTGGTGCAATTTCAGGCCATAAATAAAAATCCAGAAAACCGTCATTTGAAATTCCCTGCATTCTATATTGTATTCCAATTACACTGTCAAATCTTTTATTTAAGTTTAATTTAGAAGAAGTAAAAGCGTTTGCCCCTGTTGCGTCAATTAAAATTTTTCCCTGAAAAAAAGAATTGTTGTTGCATTTTATTGCCCAAAGGTTTTCTTTTCTTTTTATTTCTTCTGCTTTGCAGTTCAATTGAATTTTTGCGCCGTTTTGTTTTGCTTTTTCCCCTAGAAACTGTTCGAATTTGTCTTTTTCTAATACAAAGCCTTTTTCTTTAACGACTACACTTTTTCTGTTTGGAAAAATCACTTTAATTCCTTTTACTTCAGCTGAAATAACTGTTTTTGGCAGCTTCATTCCAAATCTTTTAACTGCAAGCTGTGAAAGGCATTCACCGCAATGAACAGGCTCGCCTATTTTGGAATGTTCTTCTAATAAAAGAGTTTTTAATCCAAGTTTTGCTGAATGCATTGCAGCAGAAGTTCCTGCAGGCCCTGCTCCAATTACAATTACATCAAAGATTTCAGGCATTATAGTATTTTCATTAGTTTATTTTATATTTTAATCTAACCAGCATTTTTTTATGAAAGGATTGCTTTTGTTAAGCGGAGGCATTGACAGCCCTGTAGCCGGAATTCTTGCAGGAAAAAAAGCGGAAATTACTGCACTGCATTTTTCTTCAGAGAAAATAACCGGAAAACAAGCTAAAGAAAAAGCAGAAAAGCTTGCAGAATTAATTAAAGCAAAAGCTTTTTTTTCAGTGGATTTTTCAGAAGAACTTGAAAAAATAGTTAATTCAACTGAAAGAAAATTTTATTTTATTTTAATGAAACGCTTAATGCTTAAAACAGCAGAAAAAATCTGTGAAAAAAACAATTTTGATTTTATTCTTACAGGAGAAAATTTAGGTCAGGTTTCTTCCCAGACATTAGACAATTTGGTTTCAATTTCTTTTGACGTAAAAAAACCGATTATTCGCCCATTGCTTTCCTTTGATAAACAGGAAATAGTTGACCTCGCAAAAAATTATGGAACATATGAACTTTCAATAGGAAAAGAAACCTGTGATGCTTTAGGTCCAAATAAACCTGCAACAAGATCAATTAAAGAAAAAGTTTTAGTAGAAGAAAAAAAAGCAGGTTTTCAGGAATTAGTGGAAAAACTTGTTTCAGATTTTCAAAAACAGCTTAAAACCCAAAAATAAAGCCTTTGAAACCCAAAGCTTTATTAATAAAACAATATTATTTATATTATTGTTTTAGTTTTTGGAGGATTTAAAATGAGTGACTTTTCAAGAAAAGGAAGCATTGTATTTGGATTAATTCTTTTTGCAATAGGGGTTGCATGGGTTTGGAGTCCTTATGCGGCAAACTGGGGCGCACTAGCAATAATGTGGTTTGGAATAGGTTCGTTGGGATACAGTCTTTCGAAATACAGCAAATAACTTCCTTTTTTGTGTTTAAAACAGAATCTATTATGTATAAATAGATTTGTGTTTTAATTTTTTCTATATTCTTTTATTTGATGAATAAAGTTTTTGTTTTAAGGCCTGCTTCAGAAATTTATCTTAAAACGTCTTTTGTAAGACAGTTTTTTCTGAAAAAACTGCTTTCTAATTTAAAAAAAGTCATGCAAAAAAACAACATTAAATTTAAAGCCACAGCCAAGTTTTCTGGTTTAATTATCTGCAAAACAGACAATAATGAAAAAGCCGTTTCTTTAATGAAAAAAGTTTTTGGACTGCATTCTTTTTCTCTTGCAGAAGCTCATTCTTTTTCTTCTTTAACTGATTTAGAAGAACTTTTTCTTTCTTTTGTGCAAAAAAACCTTTTTTCTGGAGACTCTTTTGCCTTAAAAATTTCAAGAAACGGAAAACATGATTTTTCGTCTCATGATATTGCAGTTGCCTGTGGCCAGAAAATAATGGACAAAATTAAAGGATTAAGCGTTAATTTGTCTTCTCCTGATAAAACAATTTTTGCTGACATAATAAACAAAAAAGTTTTTCTTTACTCAGAAAAAGTCTCTGCTGGAAAAGGTTTGCCTGTCGGCGTTGAAGGAAAAGTCGGGGTTTTAATGCAAGGAAAAGAACCTGAATTAGTTTCTTCTTTTTTAATGCTTAAAAGAGGCTGTAATGTTTTTCCCATAATAAAAGAAATAAATCCAGAAATCAAAAAAAACCTTGAATTGCTTTCTTCGTGGAATTCTTTCCAGGAATTTAAACCAGTTTTTTTAAGTGAAATTGAAAAAGAAAGAAATTTTCTTTCTGCTTTGATTTCAAGTGAAACAAGAGAAGAAGCAATTAAAGAAATTCCTTTATTGCAGGAACAAACAGGTTTTGTTGTTTTTTCTCCGTTGATTTTTTTTCCTGAAAATCTTTTCAATGAAATTCTTTTGAAGGTGAATAAATGAATATTGCAGTAATTTCTGATACTCATTTAGGTTTTGGAGAAAGAAACCAGAGAAAAGACGAAGCATTTAACAATGCATTAGAAGCATTTTCTCTTGCAATAGAAAATAATGCTGAACTGATTTTACTTCCAGGAGATATTTTTGATGTAAAAATTCCTTTAATTGAAACCTGGTATCAGGCATTTGGATTATTTAATATTTCTAGAAGAGCATTAAAATCTCCTGTAAAAATATTCAAAGAAGGAAAAGAACTGAATTTTTCAGGTATTCCAATTATTGCAATCCATGGAACGCATGAACTTCGTTCAAGGGATTTTAAAAACCCTTTAGAAGTTTTAGAAAGTGCAGGTTTTTTGTTTTATATTCATGCAAATCATTTAATTATTGAAAAAGAAAATGAAAAAATTGCA
>JAHJUD010000014.1 GCA_018829335.1 Microcaldota archaeon
AACAGGCCAATGGAAAGAAAAAACTATTTAAAATCTGACTTAATTTACGAGTTTGACGCAGACGACATTAAAACAGAATGCAAACTAAAACACGATTCATGGAAATGCCCTGAATGCAAGGCTGAAGGAAAAGGATTAATAGAAAACTGCCCTGCATGCGGTTCAGGAGTAAAAACAGAGGAATGGATTTGCGATGAATGCCTTAACGCAACAAAAAAACAAACTTTAAAGTTAATTGATTTCCTTGAAAAAGACTTTAATTTCACTGAAGGAATTTCAGTTAATTTTTCCGGCTCTAAAGGATTCCATTTGCATTTAAGAAGCGAAAAAATCCAGCAATTGAGTGCAAGTGCAAGAATTGAATTAGTTGATTATTTGACTGCAAACGAATTAGATTTAGAGGCATTAGGTTTTGTTTTTTCAGCAAAAAAAATGTTGTGCCCTAAAGAAGAAAATGCTTTTGGCTGGAGCAAAAAACTCCTTTCATCCTTAAAGGAATTAATTGAAAACAATGAAGCAGAAAAAATAAGTGCTTTAGGCAATGCAAGGACTTCAACAATAAAAAAATTCCTTGAAAAAAAAGAAACTGTATTAAAAGGAATAAAAAACGGTTTTTTGTTTCCTGTTTCATCCAATACAAAAAAATTCTGGTTTTCTTTGCTTTCAAATTTAACTGAAAAAGAAAAATTGTTTTTGGACAGGCAGACTTCAGTTGATTTAGCCAAAATTATTAGAGTGCCTGACACAATTCATGGTTCTTCTGGAATGCCTGCAAAAACACTGAAAAAAGAAGAATTAAAGGATTTTATGCCTTTAAACGAAAGCATAATTTTTTCAAGTAATCCTATTAAATTATTTGTAAAGAGCGCCCCAAAGTTTTCTTTAGGGGGAGAAAGTTTCGGGCCATTCAAAGAACAGGAAACTGAACTGCCTGAATTTGCAGGAATTTATTTAATGGCAAGAAATTCTGCTGAGTTGATTTAATGGAATTGGATTATGACGAAATAAGACGCATTTATCATATGGAAAAAAATACTTCTAAGCTGGTTGAAGTGCAGGAAGATTTTTTTGATTCTTTGACTGAATTTCTTTTAAAAGAAAAAGAAGATTACCTGAATTCAATGAATGATCTTGATTTTGCTAAAGCAAGAGCTTTTTCTAATTTAAAAAAAATGGTTGAAGAAATTTTAAGCTTAAGGGAAAAAAAGATTTTAAACAAGGCTTTGGTTTCAGCCAAGACCTCTGAACCAAACAATGAATTAATGGCTTTAGAAGAAAAAAAAATGTTTGAGCAAATCCTTAAAATCCTTGAATCACATAAATCCCTTACTGAATCAGTTTTTGTGGGAAAACAAGCCAAAGAAAGCAAAGAAAAATCTTTAAATAAGGTTTTAGTAAGAATTCTTTCAGAGATTCCTTCTTTTATTGGAACAGACATGAAAGAATACGGGCCGTTCAAGAAAAACGATAAAGTTGAATTGCCTCCGAAAATTGCAAAGCTTTTTGTTTCAAGAAAAATAGGCGAAAAAACAAGTTAAAATGAAATATTATTCAATGAAAAAATAATTTAATAAAAGAAAAACAAATTTTAAAAGGTGATAAAATGAAAAAAAAAATGATTCCCAGCCCTAAAACGAAATTTTTGCAGATTAAATGCATTAAATGCGGTAAAGAAAGAAATGTTTTTTCTGCTTCAACCACTCAAATAAAATGCGATGGCTGCGGTCAGATTTTAGTTCATCCTTCTGCTTCAAAGGCAGTAATTGAAGCAAAAATAGTCAAGGTATTGTAAAGGTTTTTTTTATGCAGGAATTCCCTGAAGTAAATGAAATAGTTGTTGTAAGAGTAAAAAAAGTATTAGGTTATGGTGCTTTTGCTGAATTATTAGAATACAGTGACATTAAAGGATTTATTCATATTTCTCAGGTTACTTCAGGCTGGGTAAAAAACGTAAGAAATTTTGTTAAAGAAAACCAGTTAAGGGCAGCACAAGTACTTTCAATTGATAGAAATCAAGGTCAGATTGACTTAAGTTTGAATAAGGTTTCTTCTGGCGTTCAGAGAAGGAAAATAGAAGAATACAACAGGCTTGTAAGGTCAAAAAAACTCATTGAAGTTTTAGCAAAAAACAGAAAGGTTTCTTTTGATGAAGCATGGGAAAATACTGCCGAGCTATTGCTTGAAGAATTTGATTCACTGCCTGAAGCATTTAATGCAATTTCTGTTTCAGGAAAAATTCCTTCTTCAATTAAATCTCCTTGGTCAAATGAACTGCTTGAATTAGTCAAAAAAAATGTTGTTGTGCCTACAAAAACAGTTAAAGGGGTAATTGAAATAACTTCTTTTCAGTCGAACGGAATTGAATTAATAAAAGAAGCATTAAATTCTGCAGGAAAAGATTCAGACATAATTTATGCTGGTTCAGGAAAATACCAGATTAAAGTTGTTTCAGCTGACTACAAGTCTGCAGACAAAAAATTAAGTGATTCGATTGAAAAAATTGAAAAAGTCATTGCACGAACTAAAGGAAAATTTGAATTCAAGAAAACAGACAAAGAATAGGGTTAAACAAAACAAAAAAGAATAAAAACACAAGAAAACAGGAAAAAAAATAGGATAACAAAATAACAATAAATAAAAATACAAAGTATGTTGGTTTTTTTTATGACTAAAGTAAAATTCCTGAAAAAAAAGAAATTAAAGAATGCAGTGCTGTTTTCAGGCTTGCCTGGAATAGGATTAGTTGGAAAAATTGCAGTTGATTATATGCTAAAACATTTTAAGCCTGAAAAAATCGCTGAAATAACTGCTGACTCTTTTCCTCCAAGTGTTCACACAAAAAAATCAATTATGGAATTAATTAAAGACGAATTTTATTATTTTAAGTTTAAAGGAAAAGATTTTGTTTTTTTGGCAGGCCCTGTCCAGCCTTCACTGGATGCAAGTGCTGCTTCAGCTGAACAGCATTATGAATTTGCAAGAGAAATAGTTCTTGCAGCAAAAACTTTGGGCGTAAAAGAAATTTATACTTTAGCTGGAATAAATGTAGGTGAAAAAAGAATGAATTCTGAACCCAAAATCATTGTTGCTGCAACAGACAAAAAGCTTTTAGAAGACTTTAAAAAACTTAAGGCAATTGAAGGACACGAAGAAGGATTAATTTCTGGTGCAGCAGGATTAATTGTCGGCTTGGG
>JAHJUD010000136.1 GCA_018829335.1 Microcaldota archaeon
ACTCTATTTTATTGTTTCAGGGTTTCACAGTTGAACAATAAGGAAATGTTTATAAGATTTTACTGTCTTTTAGATTAGGCGATTAAATGAAAGTTAGGGATGTTTATGAAAAAAATTCTGGTTTTGTAGATAAGGTTCTGGAGACTGACAGTATTGAAAAAGTCATTGAAGTGATGGCAGAAAATAAATCCACCAGAACAGTTTTTGTAGTTGATGCAAAAATGAATTTGTTGGGGGTAATAACAATCCGTGAAATTTTTGGCCAGATATTTAATAAAATGAAGCCAGAAATACTAAAAATATTTAATAAAAAAAAGGATTTAAAAGCAGGAGACATAATGAAAGTCGTGATATCTGTGTCATTAGATGATGATTTAGATAATGCTTTTCGTGCAGCTATTGTATCTAACCTGCAGGATCTTCCTGTATGTGAAAAAGGAAAAATTGTGGGTGAACTTGACTGCTTTGAACTCTTAGACGGGCTTATTGCAAAAGACAAGAATTATTTCAAAAAATAATCTTTTGTTCATAATTGAATTCCTGGTTTTTTAACCAGTTTAACTCAAAATTTCTTCCTGCTCCAATGTCCTGCAAAATTGTTTTTATTTTGTCTGCCGTAATAAGCGAAGGCACCAAAACAAACTCAATTCCTGCTGTAGAAAGCTTTTTTGCATTATACAGGTCATGAGCTAAAACAATAAGTTTTGCTCCCATTTTTTCCTGCAATAACTTTTTTGCCAGAATAATATTTGAATCAACACTTATTATGGTTGAAACAACCACTTTTGGCTTTACTTTCAAAATAAATTCAATTGTTTCTAAATCAGATATGTCCCCATAAAGAGTATGAAAGTTTAATTTGCCTGCTTCTTTTAAGGCCCTTGGATCAAAATCAACAACCAAAACATCTTTTTCATTTATTTTTCCATCAAGAAAAATTCTTTTTCCTGTTTCCCCAAAACCAAGGCAGACAAAAGAATAGTTTTTATCTTCAGACATGTGCAATGAATCCTCAAAAAATCTTTTGCTGTGTAAAAAAGGCAGAAATCCAGACAATGTATTGTAAATCCTGTTATTGTAAATAATTAAGTAAGTTGAAGCGCTGATTGTTGCAACTGCAACTAAAGTAATCATTGAAACAATTTCATTTGAAACATGACCTGCTTTTTGCCCTAAAAAAATAAGTATTAAAGAAAACTCGCTTATTTGTGCAACCGTCAGGCTTGAAAGAAAGCTTGTTCTTCCTTTATAACCAAGCTTTGCCATTAAAATAAAAACAATTATTGGATTTCCCACAAGAACAAAAACTGAAAATATTATTGCAGGAAGAAAAATTAGGTTAGATGCAGTAAACACTAAACTTGAACCCAACACAACAAAAAACAATACAATGAAAAAATCTCTTAAGTATTTTAGCTTTCCTAATATCTCGTAAGTATATGGAAGAGATGCAATTGAAACTCCTGCAAGAAAAGCCCCAATCTCTTTGGAAAAACCAAGAAAAATGGCTACTGCAGAAAAAGCAAAGCACCATGAAATAGCCCCAAGAAAAAGCAGTTCCTGGTTGTTGGAAAGAGAATCAAATACTCTTTTAACCAAAAACCTTGAGGCAATGAAAAACAATAAAAATAATGCAATTAAACCAAAAACAAACTGGGAAAGCTGGCTGGTTAAATCAGTTGAAAAAGAAAAAGAAGCAATTAAAACAAGAGCTATAATTGCAACAAAATCCTGCACAAGCAGAAAACCAATAGAAATCTTTCCATAAAGTGAATTCAGTTCTTTTTTGTCAGACAACAATTTTACAATTATGATTGTGCTGCTAAAAGTTAATGCAACTGCAATATACAAGGACTCTAAAAAACCAAAACCCAAAAATGAAGCAATTCCAAACCCTACAAGGGTAGTAAAAACAATCTGCCCTATTCCGGTTATAATTGATGTTTTTCCTATCTCTCTGAAAATTCTAAGGTCAAGATTGATTCCAACAAGAAACAAAAGAAAAGCCACTCCAAGCTCTGAAAAAACATCCAGCAGTTCCTTGTAAGTAATTACATTTAGGAAAGAAGAGCCAAGAATAATTCCTGCAAAAATAAAAGCAAGCAGAATGGGCTGCTTCAGCTTTCTAAACAAAAATCCAAGCAAAGTAGCTAATACAATTACTGCTGCAAGCTCTAAAAAGAAATCCTGAATCATAAATTAAAACTCCTTTTCCTATTAATAATAAATTTTAGTGTTTCAAGAAACACAAATGCAGTAAATGCTGCAG
Organism: Microcaldota archaeon; assembly: GCA_018829335.1. Lineage (GTDB taxonomy): Archaea > Iainarchaeota > Iainarchaeia > Iainarchaeales > 1-14-0-10-31-34 > 1-14-0-10-31-34. Next base: position 2,270 of record JAHJUD010000136.1, read on the forward strand.
AAATGCAGATTACCCAATCAAACAAGTTCAGTGTAGTGAACTTGAATATTTTTTGGAAAAACGGAACATGCATTACAATTAATGTTATTATGGCTACACTGACTGTTGCAGGAAAAATCCATTTGTTTGAAAATAACCCGATTTTGTGTATTGGTTCTTCTAATGATCTGAAACCAGATGGAATAAAAATCACCATGCCAACTATTGTTGCAAACACCATTGTCCTTGCTTTATCAATATTTGCTGCAGGATCAGAATAAATAAATACTGCTAATGCTATTAAAGCCATAAACCCTGCCATACACAACATTATTGTTGTGTTTTTTCTTACCAAAAATCTTTCTTTTGGGTTTCTTGGGGGCATTTTCATTATTCCTTTTCTTGCGGGTTCAGCTCCAAGAGCCAATGAAGGCATTACTTCATCAAAAGAATTTATAAACAAAATTTGCAAAGCCAATAATGGCAGGAAATCAAAATCAAATAACGCTATCCCAATAAATATTAGAATTACTTCAGTGAAATTTCTTGAAAGCAGATAAGTAGTAAATTTTCTTATGTTTTCATATATTGTCCTGCCTCCTTTAACTGCATCAACTATTGTTGCAAAATTGTCATCAATCAAAATCATGTCTGCTGACTCTTTTGTAACATCAGTTCCTTTTATGCCCATTGCTATTCCAATGTCTGCTTTTTTTACTGCAGGTGCATCATTTATGCCGTCTCCTGTCATTGCAACAATATGCCCTTTTTTTTGAAGGGTTTGAACAATTCTCATTTTGTGTTCAGGGTGAGTTCTTGCATAAATCACTGTATGTTCAACAATCTCTTCAAATTCTTTGTCTTTCATTTCATTTAATTCTTTTCCGGTAACTATTCTTTGGTTGTCATCGTTTAGCAACCCAATCTCTTTTGCAATTGCCTTTGCCGTGTGCTTGTTATCGCCTGTAATCATCACTGTTTTTATTCCTGCAGTCTTGCATGTTTCAATTGCATTTTTTACTTCTTCTCTTGGAGGGTCAATCATTGCAGCCAAACCCAAAAAGACAAGTTCTTTTTCAATGTTTTCTGGAGTGAGAGGCAAAGAAATTTCTTTATATGCAAAACCCAATACCCTTAAGGCATCTGCTGCAAACTGTTCATTCATTTTCAAAATTTTTTCTTTTTCTTGTTTTGAAAGTTTTTCTGTTTTTCCGTTTTTTTGAATAAAAACACATTTTTCCAGAATTATTTCTGGCGCTCCTTTGGCAAAAACCATTTTTTCTTTTGCTGTTTTATGAACACAGCTCATCATTTTTCTTTCGCTGGTAAAAATAATTTCTTCAAGCCTTTGGTTTTTTGCTTCTAAATCATCTTTCCATTCCCCTGCTTTTGCAGCCAAAACAACTAATGCTGCTTCAGTTGGATCGCCAAGTATTTCCCATTTCCCTTTTTTTTGCTCCAAAAAAGCATTATTGCATAAAGCCCCTGTTCTAAACATTAACTGCATTGTTTTGTCTGCCGGACTGATTTTTTTTTTGTCAACAAAAAAATCTCCTTTTGGGTTATATCCTGTTCCTTTAACATCAACTATCATATCATTGACAAAGATTTTTTCCACTGTCATTTCGTTTTTTGTTAAAGTCCCTGTTTTGTCTGTGCATATTACTGTAGTACTTCCAAGAGTTTCAACTGCAAGCATTCTTCTTATTACTGCATTGTGTTTAGCCATATTATGCATTCCTAATGAAAGCGTTACTGTCAGAGTTAAAGGCAGTCCTTCTGGAACTGCAGCAACAGCTAAAGCCAAAGCCACAACAAGCATTGCTGCAACAGGCGCACCTTTAAAGATTCCTAAAAAAAATATTAGAGTACAGGCCACCAAAGCAAGCATTGCAATTGTTTTTGCTAATCGTGTTATTTTTATTTGAAGAGGTGTTTTTTCTTCTTCTACTTGAATCATTTCAGCAATTTTCCCTAATTTTGTCTGCATTCCTGTTGCAAAAACAACTGCCTTGCATTTTCCGTGAACAATGCTGGTGCCTGCAAAAATTATGTCTTCTATTGCTTTTTCTACCATCTGACTTTCACCGGTTAAAGCTGACTCATCAGCCTTTAAACCAATCACTTCTAGTATTTTTGCATCGGCAGGAATCTTGTCGCCTGTTTCCAATAACACTATATCGCCTAAAACAAGCTCTCTTGTAAGAATTTTCTTTACTTTGTTGTTGCGAATAACTTTAGTTGTTGGCTTAACTATTCTTTTTAAGGCATCCATTGCTTTTTCTGCTTTGAATTCCTGAATAAACCCTGCAAGAATTATAAAAGCAATTATAAATAATGTAGCCCAAAAACTAAGGATTTCTCCAATAAAATAAGAAGTAAAAGCTGCTGCAAACAAAACCCAAACCAAAAAATTGCTGAACTGCCTTAACAAAATTTTTAATAGAGTAATTTTCTTTTTTTCTTTTAATTCATTAAATCCGTATTTCTTTAACCTGTTTTCTGCTTTTTCTTCTGTCAGACCAGTTGAATTGCTTTCAAGCTGTTTCAAAACCTCTTCAACTTTCATTTTAGCAAACTCTTGCATTTGTTCAACACCTTAAATTATTGAGTGCTAATAACACTTTTAAATAGTTTCACAGTTGTGCAGGTATGGAACTCATAAAACGCAGTTTATTGTTTCTTCAAATATATTTTATTACTTTGTCATAGACCTTGAAAAGCTGCTTTATTTCTTTTATTTTAAGGAAATAAAATTTTTCCGGTGGCTTGTATTCGCAGTCAATCAGTTTTAAATCATACAGCATTTTCAAATGCCTTGAAGCAAGCGACTCGCTTAAATCAAGTTTCTCGGCGATTTCATGCACTGAAACCTTTTTCTTTCTGCAAAGAATCTTCAGAATATTTCTTCTGGACCTTGCCCGAATAGCTCTTGCAAGTTTTTCATCAGACATTATTTTTCACAAAAAATAGGCGCCGATATTCTTTAAAGACTTTAAATTAGGCAAGCACTTAAAATATTAAAAGAGTCAGCCAACAATTAACGCTGCCTCAATTAATGCTCCAATAACCAATAAAATGACTGCCAAAAAAACTAATCCAATTGTGTCTTTTACAAGCAATGAAACCTCGTTTTTTCTGTATTTTCCTTTTGTTACAACAATTGAAATCAATGCTCCTGCAATTGCGCCAACAAAATATCCTGTTACTTCAAATATTCCATGAGGAATTAATCCAAAAGCATTAATTAATCCATGGCAGTAAGCCAGAACAGGCGCAAAATGACCAAAGCCAGCATAACTTCCTAAAACAATTAAAGCATCTTGTCCAATATATGCTCCAATAACTGAAGCATTCCATGCAATCAAAAACATTGCGCCAACACCATAAACCAATGAAAGAATTACAGCCAAAAACAAAACCCTTAAATTATTCTGCAAAATCACATCAAACCAGCACCATAAATTTTCTGCGCAAACAGAACTACTTCCAATTGCATTTCCTGTAATGTTTCCAGTTAATTCAGTCCTTAATTCGCTTATCTGGCCGATTACATTGTTTTGTTCAGCAAAAACATTTGTCCTTACTTCGTTTGGCAGAACAACATACCATAAACTATAACTTAAAATCAAGCCAATAAAAAACCAGGAATAAATTTTAACAATATCAAAATGCCTTGAAATAAAACCCGGCCAAGAGCCCCCTTCTGAAGCTTCTTCTGCTTCCTCTAAAATAAAAATAGTGTAAAGTATTGGCACTATTCCAATAGTAATAAATGCAATGCTTAAAATGCTTGCGCTGGAAGGAAAAATATAATAGCTTGTCCAGATTCCAATGCTTGAAAGGACTGCAGCCAAAAACATCATTACAAGCGGATGCTTTCTTACTGTAATTCCGCTTACAATTGACTCCAAAACCATTTTTTTTTCACTTCCCGATGATTTAAATATGTTTTCATTCCTTATTAATATTAACTGTTTTTGATTTTATAATGTGATTTTTTTGAGTGAAGAAATAACTGTGCCAGGAGAATTTTTGACTGTAGAAGAAGAATTTTCTGCAGGAAAAAACACTTTTGAAGAC
>JAHJUD010000137.1 GCA_018829335.1 Microcaldota archaeon
CAGTCAATTACCATTGAAACATTTTTCTCCATAAAAAGAATAAAAATCAAAGAAAATAAAAACAGTGTTTTTGCTTTTTTCGTTAAGAATCAAAGACTTCAAAGCATTAATTGCTTTTCTTTTTCACATTAAACACAAGAGAATGGATTTTTTCGTTTAATTCATCTTCTTTTCTAAGAATTTCCTTAGTTTTCTTTATTTTTTTAATTTTCCTAAATTCATTTAACTGTTGTAAAAGCTTTTTTATTGCTTTCAGTTCAATTTTGGCGTTTTTCCTGAAATTTTCCAGTCTGATTATTTTTTCTTCAAAATCTGACTCTGTTTTTGCCGGAGAAGAAAGAACAGAATTAATTGAACCCAAAGTTTCCTCTAATTCACTTATTCTTTCATGAGCCAATTTTATTTTTTCATCTAATCCCCTTAAAGAAGCCTGCACTTCATAAATCTGGTCAACATAAACGCTTCCAGACAAGTCAACAGAAGAATCTTCAGTTTCTTCGCCTTGAATCTGGTCTTTCAAGGAAAGGACATCAGTTTTAGCTCTAGAAGAAGTGAAAAAAAGCAGTCCATTGCCTAACAGCAAAGAAAAAATCAAAACTATCAAAAAATCAAAAATCATTTTAATCACTTTAAAGTAATAACACTATTATCAGAAAAAATATATATTTATGATGGTTGAAATACAGTTTTAATTAAATGCATAAATGGAAAATAAAGCTTTTGGAAAAAATAGAAGAAAAAGGAAAAGGATTGTTTTCAGGCAAAGCCGATTTAGAGGCAATGGATTTCCTTTCAGAAAAAAACAGTTTAACTGCAGTTTTCAGCAGATTAAACGAAAAAAACCTTGCAGAAAAAAAAATAAAGAAAAAAAAGTTTCTTGCAGTTTTTGCAAAAGACTTTAATGAAACAGAAAACACATTTGATTTCAGTGTTGTCTTTCACGAAGATTTCATGGGAAAAAACGGAACTGAAGAAACTCTTGTTTTTGCAGGAAAAAAAACCAGATTAAACGGCAAAATCTATTTTATATGCAAGACTTCCAGAGGCGCAAAAAATTTTGCTGAAACAATGAAAGAATTGTTTGGGAACAGCACAACCCTTGGAATAAGAAATGGAGTAAGGTTGATTGCTTCAGAGAAAAAAAAAGGAATTGAAGGAAAAATAAATAAAGAAATTGAACAAAAAAATGAATTAAAAACAGAAAAATTAATTGAATTTGGTTTGAGGAGCAAAAAATACTTTTTTTATTCTTCTTTTGGCGTTTTTTCAGCAAAAAAAATTGATGAAGGAACAAAACTGCTGCTTGAATGCCTGAAAAAAATAAAAGAAAAAAGGATTCTGGATTTTGGATGCGGTTTAGGAATAATTGGAATTGTTTTGGCAAAAGAAAACCCTGAAGCAGGAATTGTTTTGCTTGACTCTGACTTCAAGTCTGTCAAGTTAACTGAAAAAAACATTAAAAAAAATGAATTAAATAATGCTGAAACAATTGTTTCAGACGGTTTCAAAAACTTTAAAGGAAAATTTGATTTAATTGCTTCAAACCTGCCTACACACGAGAAAAGGGAATTCCTTGAAGAATTTGTCTTGGAAGCAGAAAAAAGGCTGAATTCAAAAGGAAGGCTTGTCTTGGTTTTAAACAAAGCAGTTTTTTTGGAAAAAGAATTAAATCAGGTTTTCGGAAATCACAGGATTCTTGCACAAGGAGAAAAGCATAAAGTGATTGAAGCAGTTAAGAATTTAGGTTAAAGAAATTCAGTGCGTTTTTTGTAGTTTTTTCTTCAATTTCTTTCAAGGGGATTTTTTTTTCTTCTGAAAGCTTTTCTGCGACTTTTTTGACCCACCAAGGAACAGCTTTTTTTCCTGCAAACTCTACAGGAGAATCAGTTTCAAGCATCAAGTTTTCAGGAGGAACAAGCAGGGTTTTCTGCAAGTAATCTTTATTGAACAAAATTGCAGGGCCGACAGAAAAAAAATAATTTTTTTTGATTCCTTCTTCAAAGGCTTTTTTGTTTCCGTCAAACCAGTGCAGCAAGACTTTTCCGTTAAAAGAAGACAAAATTTCAAGAGACTTTTTTTCTGCAAAACGGGAATGCACTACAACAGGGAGATTGTTTTGTTCTACAATTTCCAGCTGTTTTTTGTAAAATTTAATCTGTTTTTGTTTTTTTTCTTCTGAATCCGCGTGCTTGAAATCTAATCCAATTTCTCCTATTGCTTTAGCAAAAAAAAGGTTTTCTTGCAAGAATTCAATTGAATCTGAAATTTCTTTTTCTTTCATTAAAAGAATATTTGAAGGATGCAATCCAAGACAGCATTCAATTTCATTAAACTTTTTTGAGAGTTCAATGTTTTTTTTCATTGAATTCAAGTCAACTGAAGCAGAAACAACTTTTTTTGTGCCTTTAGAAACACATTCTTTTATGATGGAATCAAGGTTTTCAAGCATTTCTAAATGACAGTGAACATCAACAAACATTTATATCATTTAAACTAACAAACTCGTTAAATTTAAAATACAAACTAGAATACTTTCTTTAAGTGATTAAATGGTTAAAGAGAAGCCTGAAGAAAACAAAAATAAAACAGAAGGAAAAGAGAAAACAAATGACACAGGAAAAGAACAAGAAGTTCAAGAAGAAAAAACAGAAGAAACAATCAAACAAAAAAAAACAGTAAATGAACAGCAAAGTGAAATTAAAGAAAAAAAAATTGAAGAAAAAAAAGTTCCTGAAAAAAAGCCTTTTCCTTGGATGATTGCAGTTCTTGCAGTAATTCTTTTGATTGCCGCGGCTTTTGCTGTAATTAAAATAATGGAAAACAATCAAACAAAAAAAGGCGGTTGGGAACCCGAACAACAAAAACCTTTGCTTGAAATCAAAAACTTTTATTTTTCTGAATGCAGTTTCTGTGAAAAAGAAAACTCTGTAATAATCGCTTTTAAAGCAAGAGACATGAATGTTTTAGTTGAATCAATTGATTTAGCAAAAGAAGAAAACAAGCATTTCATTCAAGAATTCAGCCTTAAAAGCGTTCCTTCGGCTTTAATTAACGCAAAAGATTTACAGGAATACCCTTTTGAAGAAAACTTAATCAAAAAAGATTTTGCTGAAATAAACGGCTATTATGTTGTGCCTGAATCATATTTTGATTCAACACCGCATAATTTAATGCTTTTAGAAGAAAAAACATGCTCTGCAGAAGAAGGAAAAGTTTTTGTTGAAGAATTCTCTGATTTACAGTGTTTGGGTTGTGCAAGAATTTTTGAAACAACAAAAAAAGCAAGAGAAAATTTTGCAGGAGAAATAATTTACAGGCACAAAAATTATCTGGTTAATGAAACAGCAACAGATGCAGCAATTGCAACAGAATGCGCAAGAGACCAAGGAAAATTCATTGAATTCAAAAAATACTTGTATGAAAGAGCTTTCCCAGAAGAATTCGGTTTAAATTCAGAACCGGTTGATAACTCTTCTTATGACGTGCTCAAAGCAGCAACATTTGTAACATTAATTCCTGACTCAAACAAATTCAGTGAATGCATGAAAAACAAGGAAACCCTGCCCAGAATACAAGAAGAAACAAAATTAGCTAAAAGTTATTCAGTTAATTTTGCCCCTTCAATTGTAATAGACTGCAAGTATGTAATTCAGGGAAACGAATCAATAAATAATATTGAAGACATTTTATGTAAACTGCATCCTGAACTAAAAAGCTGTAATAAAACTGAATAAAATGGAAAAGCCAATCGAATTAAATTCAATAAAACTTTTTTTTGATTCAAATGTTTATTTTCCAAGAGAAGACTCTATTCTTTTATCTGAAACAATTCATGTTTTTCCTAAAGCAAAAGTATTGGATTTAGGTTGCGGCACAGGCTTTATTGGATTAATTGCAGCAAAACAAAAAGCAAAAGTTTTGTGTTCAGACATTAATCCTTTTGCATTAAAGCTGGCAGAAAAAAATGCAGAAGAAAATAAACTGGAAATTAAAACAATTCAAAGCAACTTGTTTTCAGAAATAAAAGAAAAATTTGATTTCATTTTTTTTAATCCTCCTTACATGATAGAAAAAGGAAAAAGAGATGAATGGATTGACAAGGCTTTAAACGGCGGGAAAAAAGGCAGGGAAATAATTGACAAATTCATTCCGCTAATAAAAATTCATTTAACTGAAAAAGGAAAATGCTTTTTTTTGCAGTCAAACTTAAACGGAATAAAAGAAACACAAAAAAAGCTTGAAAAAGAAAAACTCTCATTTAAAACAGAAAAAAAGAAGAAACTATTTTTTGAGGAATTAATGGTTTTTGAAGTTTGGGCTGAAAAATAAAGATTCAAGGATTTTTAAGCTTTTTCAGTCAAATTTATTTTGGATTAAAATGCCTTCAAATGCCGACTACAAGTATGCTGTAGCAGAAAAAAAATTTCATGAAGCAAAAACAGACATTGAAAAGCTTGCAGCATTACAGGAAATGCGTTCTGCAGCACCAAAACACAAAGGAGCAGAAAAATTAAGGGCAGAAATAACCAAAAAAATTGCTGCAGCAAAAAAGAAAATGATAAAACAAAAAGCCGTTTCAAAAGCCAGCGGCAGTTCAGGCCGTTCAATGAATGTAAAAAAAGAAGGCTGCGGCCAGATAATTTTTGTCGGGCTTCCTAATTCAGGCAAAAGCTCTTTGATTAATGCCTTAAGCAATGCCTCTCTTTTGGTTGGAAACTATGATTTTACCACAACAAAACCCGAGATAGCAACAATGAATTACAAAGGAACAAAAGTACAGTTAGTTGAAGTGCCTGCATTGATTTCAGGTTCAAGCAAAGGAAAAGCAAACGGAATACAAATTCTTTCAGTTATAAGAAACGCTGATGCAGTAATATTGGTTTTAGAAGAAGAAAAAGCATTAGAACAACTGAAAATAATCTTAAATGAAACAAATGAAACAAACATTAAATTAAACCAAAAAAAACCCCAAATTCAGATTACCTCTTCAAAGTTTCCGGGAATAAACATTGCAGGAAAAAAATTCCTGAAAATAGAAGAAAAAGTGCTTGTTGATTTCCTTAAAAGCATGGCATTACAAAACTGCAATCTAATAATCAACGAAGAAACAGACTTAAAAAAAATTTCAGAAGTACTGGATAACCGAATAGTTTACAAAAAAACTCTTGCAGTAATAACTAAAGGAACAGGAAAAAAAATTGAATTAAAAGACTTAAAAGGAAATACAATTACATCAATTCATTTCTCAAAAGAAAACTTAGATGAAATAAAAGAAAAAATCTTTTTTTTGCTGGACAAAATCTTGATTTACACCAGAAAACCAGGAGAAAAAGAAAACCTGAATGAACCATTAGTTCTGCCGAAAGGAACCACAGTAAAAGAAGTTGCAGGCGTTTTACACAGGGATTTTGCCCAAAAATTAAAGTATGTTAAAGTGTGGGGTTCAGGTTCTTTTCCTGGGCAAAAAGTCTCAAAAGAATTCCAGTTAAAAAACGGCGACCTAATAGAAGTTTATTCTTAAAACTTGAATTCTTTTATTTCATCTTTTGGTTTAAGGAACTTTTTTCTGTTATTATATAAAATAAGCAACACCAGCAAAGCCGCTAAACCAATAACAATATTTCCTGCATCCTTAAAAGGGTTATCTGATTCATAAAAGCCTGCAACAACAACTGCAATTGCATCCTTTTTTGCTTTCTCAGAAAAAGAAACAGACTGCTGATAGTTTTTTTGTTCAAAAGCTTTTTCTGCTTCAGAAAAATTTTTCTTTAAAGAAGAAAGCTTTGTCTGCTCCTTCCAGTAAGGAGAATTGTCTTCTTTTGTAATATAAGAATAAGCATCACTTAAAGTCCAAAAATTATTTTTTGTTTTAGAATAAAAGTCTTTGTCGTCTGAATAAAGTGTATCATACGCTGAATTCCTTTGAATCATTAAAGGAATGTTTTCAACCCAAGAACCAACATTAGATGTTGCAGCAGAATAAACTTCTTCAATTCTCTGTGAAGCGTCTTCTGAAAGAGAAAAAATTGATTCAATTGAAGTTAACTGCGATGGCTCTGAAGCCAAAGCCAAAAACTGCTGTTTTTCTGAAGTATCAATATCTGATTCAGAAATCAGCTTCTTTAATTCAATTACATGCAAAGAATAATCAAGTTTTAAGTCCTTGAATTCCTGCAATAAAGAAAAAACTGATTCATATTCTTGCTTCAGCTTGTCAGTATCTTTAGTGTC
>JAHJUD010000015.1 GCA_018829335.1 Microcaldota archaeon
CACTCCAAATATCTTTTACTCCAATATACAAGGCATTTAAAGCTTTAAATAAATTGCTCTTTAAAAGCTTTAAAAAGAGAAAAAAACGAAAAGACAAAATTATGTGATTCTTTGAATTAATAAATCTAACGCAAGCTTTTTTTAGTTTTCTTGCATTAAACAATAAGCGGCTGATTTTAAATGGCAGACAAAAAAAAAGAAATCAAAAAACAAACAAAAAAAGAATTATTTTTTGCTAATCCGGGAAACAATAAATTTGATTTTGAAACAACAAAAGCTTACGGAGAAAAAATCTTGCTGCATCATTTAGGGCTTCAAAAAAAAGAAAAAGTTTTGGTTGTATGCGATGAAACAACTTCACTAATAGGAAAAGCTTTTTTGAGTGCAGGAAAAAAGCTTGCAAAAAAAGCTGAATTAATTGAAATTAAATCATTGCCTTTCAATGGAATGGAGCCAGACGAAAAAACAGCAAAAAAAATGCTTGAATTTGAAGTATTAATTCTTGCAGTTAAAAGTTCTTTAAGCCACACTAAAGCAAGAGCTATAACATCAAAAAACGGTTCAAAGATTGCTTCAATGCCAAGAATAAATTATGAAATGATTGAACGGGATTTAAAAGCAGATTACCCTAAAATAAAAGAATTAAGCCTGAAAATAAAAAAGCTTTTAACTGACGCAGAATTAGCTGAAGTAAAAACAGAATTAGGAACAGACATAAAGATTCCATTAAAGGGAATGAAAGCAGGAGGAAGCAAGGCAGGATTTTATTTGAAGCCAGGCCAATGGGGAAATATTCCTCAAGGAGAAGTTTATATTGTACCAGAAGAAGGAAAGACTGAAGGAAAATTTATTGTTGATGCTTCAATGGGAACAATAGGAAAAGTGGAAACACCAATTGAAATAACAGTCAAAAAAGGTTTTGTTTCGAAAATTGAAGGAAAAACAGAAGCAGAAAAACTCAAAAAATTAATTAAGCCTTTAGGCAAAAACGCAAAAAACATTGCAGAATTCGCAATAGGAACAAACCATACAGCAAAAATTATTGGGGTAGTATTAGAAGACGAAAAAGTTTTAGGAACTGCACATTTAGCAATAGGAAACAATACTTCCATGCAGGGCGGAACAACTTACTCTGAAATACATTTAGACGGAGTATTCAGGAATCCTACTATCTGGCTGGATGGAAAACTGTTAATGGAAAAAGGAAAAATATTAATTTAAAACTTAAAGTTCTCCTATTGCAATTAAAAGTTTTTTGTGACCTTTAATCAGGTTATTGAATTCTTCAAGTTCTTCTGAAACAATTTTGCATCTTAAATTATCTTTTGAATTCTTTGGTTTTGCCATTCTTTAACCACTCCTTTATTTCTTCATCAGAATAATATCCTTCTCTTATACCCAACAGTACTTTGGCATTCTCGGGATTATCCTTTATTCCAAGTTTTCTGTTATTCATTACCAAAAAATATTTTGTTGTAATAAATGCGGTTCTCCTGTTTCCGCTGGCAAAAGGATGCCCTTGAATAATGCCTTTAAGCAATACAACCGCTTTATCATATAAATCCCCTTCAAAAGATTTACAGGAATTGATAACATTCAAAATTTTTGTTCTGCTTAAAACTTTAGCTGAGTCAGATCTTTTTATTTTAATTACACTTAAAGCCAGCAAATTAAACTCAATAATCTTTTCAGCAGAAGGATATTCAACCATAAAAAAACATTAATGCATAAAACTCTTAATAATATCAGAAGCCGGCATAAAAAAGGAAAAATATTAATATGATGCCTGCTTTATTTAGTGTTGAAATGAAAAAAACTCCGTTAAAAAGGTCAATGCTTGGATTAGAAACAGAATTCTTTACTTTAAACGAAAACGGTTTTATGGCATCCAAAGCAGATGAAATAATTAAAACAGCACAAAAACAAAAAATTCCTGTAATAAAAGAATGCGCAAAAAACATGCTTGAATTAGGAGTGTTTCCTTCAACAAAAATATATAATATTTCAAAAAATTATTTAGAGCACTTGCAGGAATTAATTGATTCAGCAGAAAAACATTCAGTAATGCTTTATCCTTTAGGAACCTACCCTGGAAGCTTTGAACCAGAAATGAGAAGAACAGGATTATATGCAATAAAACAAAAAGTTTTCGGGGAAAGCAAATTCAAAATAGCAGGCAGAAACATTGGATTTCATTTTCATTACACTCTTCCAAGAGGAGTATTTGACCAGAAAAAAAAATGCCTTAAACAACCCAAAAAATCAAAGATAGCTGAAAGCATGGTTAATGCATTTAATTTAATGCTGGCTGTAGATCCAGTATTAACAACTTTGCTTCAAAGCTCTCCGTTTTATCAAGGAAAATATTACGGAAAAGACTCAAGAATTATATGGTATCGGGGAGGAAAATTCCTGCAAAACCCTGACGGATTATATTCAGGAATGGAAGAAATAGGCCAGCTTCCATCTTATGCTCATACTGCAACAGACTTAATCAACAGAACTGAAAGCAGTTACAAAGAATGGGAAAAAGAATTAATTAAAGCAGAAATACCAAAAAAGAGAATGAAAGAATATCCTTCAAAGCTTTCAGTTGGATGGCCTCCGTTAAAAGTTAATATGCATGGAACATTAGAACAAAGAGGAATAGACATGAATCACCCAAAATACGTTTTAGGTGCAAGTGTTTTGATTTCAGCAGTATTAAGGGAAATCTTTGAAGAATTTTTGGAAATAAAACCTTCAGATTTAGGAATGCATGAACCATTCAAAAAAGAAAATTCGACTGTTCATGTTCCGCCAGACACAATAGTAAGAGAAAAACTACAGTTTTTGTCTGCCAAAGAAGGGCTTGACTCAATAGTAATCAAAAAACACATTAAAGGTTTTGTAAAATTAAGCAGACATTTTATGTTAAAAGAAGAAAAAAAAGCAGTCAAGCCTTTAATGAATATAATTGAAAGAAATGCAACAGTATCAGATATATGGATTAAAAGAGTCAAAAAAGCAGGCTTTTCTCTGAAAGAAATTGTGCCAAATGACTTGTTTGCAGAAATGGCTTTGAAAAGCTGCAGGCAATTAAAAAAATCCATGGACAAAACCAAAAAAACTTTTGAAGCAATAATTTAAGGAAAAAAGAAAAAAACGACTGCTTTTTATTCCTTTTTTTCCACAAATTTAGAGAAAGGGAGTGAGAAAATGAAGTTTTCAGAGTATAGTGATAAGACCCTTTCATTGACTTTTGATGATATATTGCTTTTGCCTAATTATTCTGATGTAATTCCAAGTGAAGTGGAATTAAAAACAAAACTAACAAATAAAATCAGCTTAAATATTCCTATTGTTAGTGCTGCAATGGATACTGTAACAGAAAGCCAGACAGCAAAAATAATGGCAACACAAGGAGGAATAGGAATAATACACAAAAACATGAGCCCAGAAGAACAAGCAGAAGAAGTAATGAAAGTTAAAAGATCAGAGTACTGGATGATTACAAAACCTGTTACTGTTTCAGCTAATGACCAATTAAAAAAAGTTTTTGCTTTAAGAAACAGGTTTGGAATTTCAACTTTTCCTGTTGTTTCAGGAAAAAAATTAGTTGGAATTTTAACTAAAAGAGATATGCGTTATGCAAAAGAAACAGACCAAGTAAAAAATTTAATGACAAAAGACATAATTACATCAACAACAGATGATTTTGAAAACGCAAAAAAAATACTGCATAAAGAAAGAATAGAAAAACTTCCAATAATAAACAGCAAAAAAGAATTAATTTCATTGATTACAATAAGAGATATTGAAAACAAAGAAAAGCATCCTTTAGCAAACAAGGATTCAAAAGGAAGATTAATAGTAGGGGCAGCAGTTGGAACAAGAGACTCTAAAAGAATTAAATTATTAGTTAAAGCTGAAACAGATGTATTAGTTGTTGATACCGCACATGGACATTCAAAAAACGTAATTGAAACAGTTAAAGCAATAAAAAAAGAATTCAATATTGAAGTAATTGCAGGAAATGTTGCAACACAAAAAGGCGCAGAAGCATTAATTGCAGCAGGAGCAGATGCAGTGAAAGTGGGTTTGGGGCCTGGAAGCATTTGCACTACCAGAGTTGTTTCAGGAGTCGGCGTACCACAATTAACTGCAATAATGGAAACAGCAAAAGCTTGTTCTAAAGTAGGAATTCCATTGATTTCAGATGGAGGAGTAAAATATTCTGGAGACATAACCAAAGCTTTGGCTGCAGGAGCAGATTCAGTAATGTTAGGCGGCTTACTTGCAGGAACAGAAGAAGCACCAGGAAAAACAATTTTCTTATATAACAGAAAATTTAAATCATACAGAGGAATGGGTTCAGTTTCAGCAATGGAATTAGGCGGCAAAGACCGTTACTTTCAGTCAGCAGTAATGGACAGAGGAAAATTTGTTCCAGAAGGAATTGAAGGAATGGTTCCATTTAAAGGAAAATTAAGTGAAGTAATTTATCAAATGGTTGGCGGAATAAAATCTGGAATGGGTTATTGTGGAGCAAAAAATATTCTGGAATTAAAAAAGAAAGCAGAATTCACAAGAATAAGTTCTGCCAGCTTAAAGGAAAGCCATCCGCATGACATTACAATAACAGATGAAGCACCAAATTATTCAGCAAAACTTTAACTAATTTAAAATTAGTCTAAAATAGTTAAAGTGCCGAATTTTCCTGTGCTTAACTGTTTTTCTCCTTTGTATTCAGACACATAACCGTTTTCAATCTTAATTTTTTTTCCTTCTTCTACTTGATCAATTTGTTCATTCCATAAACTGATTTTGATTTCTCCTGTAGAATCTTTTCCTGCAGCATTACAGACTCTGCCTGAAGCCCTAGGAGTATCAAAATTTCTTATTTCTCCTTTGCTTACAATCTCTAATTCAATGTCAATTTTTCCTTGACCTGACTTCAAATCTTTCACTTTCATTAAATCGCCTCACAAAAAAATAAATTAAATTCCCACTATCTTTTAATTTAAAACAAAAAACTATTTAAAACAACCTTTTTGGGAAATAACCTTTTGAAGAAAAGCTAAATAAATTTGGTTTAACCCTTATTTTTTTATAGCTTTTCAGCTCTGTCGAGCAAAGCGAAGACAGTGCCTCGTCATTAAGGGGCGAAACCCTTATGCAGGAGGGACACATTAACCAAAACTTTAATGCACTCCTGAACTGAACACCATCTTTTTGTGGTTAAAGTATGTTATAGACATAAAAGAATTTAAGGATAATTTACAGAACAAGGCTTTTCGGTAAAAAATGGTTTGGTTGATTTGAATAAACAGAAATTGTTTCAGTTTAAATTTAATTTTTTGACCTAAAATGAATAATCCTGTGAAGGTAGTTAAAAAGTATAAAGAAATAACTGGACAATGAATCATGCCAGTAATAGCCAATAGTTTTAATGGGGTTAACACCTGCTAATTTACTGATGATTTAACTCAACATTGAGTCCATTATTTGCATTCTTCTTCTGGAGAATTTTTCCACACACAAAAGGTTATAGGAATCTCACGTTTTTGAGGCTTGCATCCACTACAATCCATTTCTATAATTGCTTTGTTATTTTTGGTTAATCCTTCAAATCAAGACCAAATAATAATCGAAAAATTACAAAAAAAAAGAAGATTCTTTGGCCATTGCCCCAAAGCTGATTAAATTTGTGAACATAAAACGAAGGAAGGAAACAGGAATAAGTCATGGAGTAAAATATTATTATTCTGACGGAACAAAAAAATTCAAAGAAAAAAGATTTGAATCGTTTTATTGATTCTCAATTATAAATATTGAGTTACTGCTTCTACTTAAATTTAAATAAATTTTTTCTGTTAGTAGAATTTCCATCTTTCAGTTCTAAAAACAGTTATTATGTCAATTGCTTCAATTGAGTATTTTTGGCATACAAAGGGAATTTTTACTTTTTCTCCTCTGAGTTTTTCTTCTGTGACTACAATTCTTTTGATATTAACAATTTTTTTCTGTGGGTTTCTGCTTAATTCAATTGCTAAAGCTATTACCCACGAGTCTGCATCAAATTTTCTTTCCACATCTATGAGTGCTGGGTAATCTTTAAGTATTTCTTTGACAATTTTCATTTGTTCTACTGTTGGTTCTCTAAACATTTTTTTCTGTTTTTTAGCCCATTTAGTGAGTTGGTCATCATTGTTACTGATTTCTCTAAGTACTTCTATTGGAGCAATCAATCTGTCTGTATTAACAAGTTCTTCTAGCTTGTTCCAAACACCTGGATATACGTCTAATGGATTTTCTCTGTTTAATTTTACCAGTGAAGAAGTGTCAATTACATAACAGGTTTCAGTCATTTTTTCGCCTTTGCCAGCACCTTATCAAAATTTTTGGATTTAATTGAAAGGTAATTTAATGCATCAGTGTATGTAATGAATTCCTTGTCATAGTTGTTTGCTACAAGAGACACAAATTTTGTGCCTACTTTTGAAACCGTCTTTTTGTCTGAAGGAATCCCCCCAGAACTTTCTTTTTTTTGTTGTCTTAGTTTTTCTTTGGGTTTTGGTTTGTACTGGTTAAGTTTGTCTTCAAAAGCTTTTTGCCCGATAAAGTTCAGGTGACGCATTGTAAGAAGCAATACTGCTTTGCTGACTTTGTATTTATTTGACATTCCATTAAGTGTTGTTCTTTCTGTTAGCTTGGATTTATTTTTATCAAACACTGATTGTGCTAATTGTTTTGGAAACAAGAAAGATGCAGCAAAAGAATTACACCATTTTTCTTTTTCATTTTCTTGGCTTAACCTTATGTCAGGCAAATCTATCACTGATTCCCCAAGCAGAATGTGCCCGAATTCATGCATTAAAGAGAATAATCTTGCTTCAATGATGTCTTTTGTGTTAACTACAATGACATAAGGGAATTCATCAACAAAAACAAAACCTCTTGCATCTTCTAAAGGCATTGAAAATTGAAAAACATAAATATTCAGGTCTTCTAGTTTGTCTCTTAAAAAATTGAAAAATTCGTAAGCACTTTTGAATTTTTCTTGCTTTTCTTTTGTTAACTCTAAAGTTTCCCTGTAATTTAATGCTATTTCTTGGAAGTTATCTGATGTTTTAAAGTTTTCAAATTTAGTTTTTGTTTCAGTGTGAATGTTCTTTGATAGTTCTTTGCATGTTTCCTGTAATTTCCTTGCTTCCCTTAACACTAAAACAGTTTTTTTATCAAACTTTCCTGTTTTATTAGGCAGCATTCTGTAATCATTTGGTTTAGGTTTTTCAGGTTTAGGTTCAGAAAGAAAGAAAGCTGCTATAGGCCTCTTAAAAACGGTTGCAAGTTCTTTTAATTGCCTGAATGTCAGTTTTTTTTCTCCTTTAACAATTTTTTCAGTATTTTCAACACTGGTTTTCAAGCGTTTGCTTATTTCTTCATAAGTCCAGCCAGAACTATCCACAATCCATTTTATTACTAAAGGCTCCAACGGGATTGTTTCTTTTTCTATTGCCATAACAGCATATATTTATGTTAAAAGTTTAATTAAACTTTCCTAAAAATGCAACAGAAAACAATAAAATAAAGTTTTAATACAAAATAAGACATGGGCTTTTTTGATTTTGTTTAAGAGGTTTTGCAGGGCTTTTTGTTTTTTTGGGTAATCTGGGTCTAATTCGATTTGCCTTCTTTCTCTGAGGTTCATATACTACACCACCGTTTTTTCAATTTTAAACCACGATGGTGTGCATACAACTTTCTGTAGTTGCGGGGGGAGCGCGTTAGCTAAAATTTTAATGCATTTCATTGCAGTCCGGCTTTATGCCGGACGCTCCCTTCCGAGGAGCAGCTCGGATGCAGGAGGGAGGATTCGAACCCCCGAAGGCACTAAGCCACCAGATCTTGAGTCTGGTCCGTTTGACCGCTTCGGTACCCCTGCAAAAACCCTTTCTTAAAGGGTTTAACCAAACGTGCAACATGAAGTTGCACTGCAATGGCAGAAAAAACTTAATCAAAAAAAGCTTTTAAATGCATTATCCATTTAATAGATTTCCTTCAGAAAATATTAAGTTATTTGTTAGCTAAAGCAACAGGACTAAACAAAGTGAAGTCGTGCACTGGCGCCAGCTGACAGTAGCAGCACGACCTTGTGTCGTGCATCGTGCTCAAACGGCAAAACGTTTGCAGGGGTGGCAGAGTGGTTTAATGCGCGAGCCTGCTATAAACTTTTTAGAAAAAAGTTTAATCAAAAACAAAAAGTTTTCAGTTAGCTCGTATCCGAAAGGATGCACGAGTTCGAATCTCGTCCCCTGCGTTCAAATCCCAAAAGGTTTATATTCTTTAATTGCGTTTTCTTTTGCATGGCAGACATTCAAGCATGGATTCAGGCTATTTTGCCTGAACTTTCAGCTAAAGGCCCTGAATTATTAATTTTCAGTTTAAGCATTGTATTGTATG
>JAHJUD010000002.1 GCA_018829335.1 Microcaldota archaeon
ACTATTGTAACTCAAATGAAAAAACTTGAATCAGAACAAAAAAAAGGGATTATTTTGATTGATTCCAGTTCAATGAACCTTTCTTTTTTGCCTTTAAGAAAACAAAGAAAGCTTTTTTATGAAAAAATTTCTTTCAAGGAAGCTTTTCCTGAACAAATTCTGGAAAAATTAAAAGAAAAAATAAATGAATTTCTTTTAGAAAACAATTCTGACTTGATTCCTTTAATCCGCATTAAATTAAATGGAAGCCTTGCTAAAGGCTTAACCCAAAGCGATCTGGATTTAAACAAAGTCTTGGATGAATTCAAGGGCAAGGCAGTTTTTTCTGTTGACAAAGACTTTTCTTCTCTTTCATTCAAGAAAAGAATTCAGGAATTAAGGGAAATGCATAAAACAAAAAAATCTGTTTCTGCTTTAGGACTTGAATTACTTGAAAAAAACCTGTTTGAAACCTCATTCAATGATGCTTTTGACGTCCAGAGATTTTTTGAATTACTTTGTGAAGAAGATGTAGAAAAAGCAATTTCTTTTCTCAATGAAAACGTAAAAGAAGAAAAAAAAGAAGAGAAAGCAGAAGAAATTAACTGAATTATTTTTTCTGCAATGCTTCTCTGTTTTGCTTTACTTTGCCTGCAGTAATTCCGCTACCGCTTCCGCCCTTTCTTTTCTTTTGAAAATAAAAGAAAGTGCAGGTTGCAATTTAATTCCCAAAGGAATTAAATGCACACTAAAAACAACTTTTAAGAAAAGTTGTATCAAAAAAGACAAGTTGTTTTAGTAGTGCCCAAAGAAAAGAAACAACCTTAATTTATTTTGCCTGTAATAATTCTTCCACTGCCTCCGGGTTGCTTAAAGTTGAAATGTTTCCTGTGTCTTTTCCTAAAACTTTTGCTTTAATTACTCTTCTCATAATTTTTCCGCTTCGGGTTTTAGGTAAATCAGAAACAAACCATACTTCGCTTGGTTTGGCTAATTTTCCAATTTCTTTTGTTACATGTTCTGCTAATTCTTTTCTTAACTCTTCAGAGATTTCTGCTCCTTTTTTGAGTATTACGTATACTGCAATTTTTTCTCCTTTGATTTCATCTGGTTTTCCTATTGCTGCAGCTTCAGCTACTAAAGGATGAGAAACCAAAGCAGATTCAATTTCAGAGTTGCCTATTCTGTGCCCTGCAACTTTTAATACATCTGAATCTCTTCCTTGAATCCAAAAATACCCGTCTTGGTCTATTCTTGCAACATCTCCTGCTAAATAAGTTTCAGGGTAAGTTTCCCAGTAAGTTTTCTGGTATTTTTCCGGGTTCTTGTATATTCCCCTTAACATTGCAGGCCATGGGTGCAGTAAAACTAATTCGCCTCCTGCATTAACAATAGGTTTTCCTTTTGAATCAAAAACATCTGCCTGAATTCCAGGAAAAGGTTTTGTTGCTGATCCAGGTTTCAAAGGAGTTATAGGCAGTGGAGTAATGCAGTGGTTTCCTGTTTCAGTCTGCCACCAGGTGTCCATTATAGGGCATTTTCCTTTTCCAATCATTTCATAATACCAAATCCATGCTTCAGGATTAATTGGTTCTCCAACAGAGCCAAGCAATCTCAAAGATTTAAGTGAATGTTTTTCAATCCATTCTTCTCCGAAATGCATGAACATTCTGATTGCAGTAGGAGAAGTATATAAAACTGAAACTTTATGCCTGTCAATTATTTCCCACCATCTGTCTGGTTTAGGAAAGTCAGGCGAACCTTCATATATTACTGAAGTAACCCCTAAAATCAGCGGGGCATAAACAATATAGCTGTGTCCTGTAATCCATCCAGCATCTGCAGCACACCACCACACATCTTTGTCTTTTAAATCAAAAACCCATTTTAATGTAATTCCTGTTCCAACAGCATATCCTCCATGGGCGTGAATTATTCCTTTAGGTTTTCCTGTTGTTCCAGAAGTGTATAAAATGAATAATGGATCATTTGAGTCCATTAATTCTGTTTTGCAATTACTTAAAGCTTTTTTTGTTATTTCATGATACCATAAATCTCTTTTAGGATTCCAAGGAATTTCTTCTCCTGTTCTCTTAACAATTATTGCATTTTTTACGGTTGGTGCTTCCATTAAAGCTTCGTCAGTGAATTTCTTTAATGGAATTGTTTTTCCTTTTCTGTAAAAACTGTCGCAAGTTATAACCAACTTTGCTTCTTCGTCATTGATTCTTTCCCTGAAAGCTAAAGCACTGAAACCAGAAAAAACAACTGAATGAATTGCCCCTAATTTAGCGCATGCAAGCATGGCTGTTGGCAGTTCAGGAATCATAGGCAAATAAATTCCAATTCTGTCTCCTTTTTTTATTCCAAGTTTTTTCATTGCATTAGCTAATTTATTTACCTGAACATTTAATTCCTTGTAAGAAATTTTTTTGATTTCTCCTTTTGGTTCTCCTTCCCAGATAAAAGCAATCTTTTTTTTGTTTTTGTGTTTGTCTAATGCATCAAATACAATATTGTATTTTGCGTCAACAAACCATTTGGCGTAATGGTCTTTCCATTCCAAAACTTTTTTATAAGGCTTTTTCCATTTCACTATTTCTTTTGCTGCTTCGCCCCAAAACCATTCAATGTTTTTTCCTTTTTCCAATAATTCTTCATAGCTTTTGATTTTCTTTTTTTTCATCCATTTCATTACATTAGAGTTTTCCGCTAATTTTTTTGGCGGATTAAAAACCCTTTTTTCGTTAAGCAATACCAGTAAATCTTTTTCCATTTATTTCACCTCTTAATTTTTTTCCGAAACAAAGAATAATCATATAATGCCTTTAATGATTCTGCAGCGCTTTTAGGAAAAGTAAAAGTCGGCACAAACTCTTTTTCCATTATTGCTTTTTGTTTTTCAGTGTATTTTCCGCTTGCAGAAACAACAATCATTGGCTTAACCTGCTTTTTGTGTAATTTGATTATTTCATATACGACTTCTTTTTCCAGCAAAGGCGGAGGAAATAATACAATCAATAAAATCATGTCAATGTTTTTGTCTTTTAATGCAGTTTCAATTGCCGTTTTATACATTTTTGTTGTAGCGTCGCCTGTTAAGTCTATTATGCTTCCTAATTCTGCGTGAGGAGGAACAACTTGTCTTATTTTCCTTAAATTTTTTTCATTCATTTTGGCTAACTCTAAACCGTTTTTTATTGTGAAGTCTGCTGCTAAAACTGCATAGCCGCCTCCATCAGTTATAATTTGCACTCTTTTCCCTTTAGTTAAAGGTTCATTGGATAAAACCCTTGCATAATTGAATAATTTTTCAAAGCTTGTTGCTTCAATCATGTTTGCCTGCTTAAATGCTGCTTTTACAACTCTTGCTTCTCCGGCAATTGAACCTGTATGGCTTACTGCAGCTTTTTTTCCTTGTGTTGTTACTCCTCCTTTTAATACTACAATTGGAGTTTGCTTGCTTACTTTTTTTGCTTTCTCCAAAAACTTTCTTCCTTCTTCTAATCCTTCCATGTAAAGGCAGATTACTTTTGTTTCCTTGTCTTTATTCAGGTATTCAAGCAAGTCAGTTACTGTTACATCTAATGCATTTCCAAAAGAAATAAACTTATTAATGCCATAGCTTTTCATTGAAGCCCAGTCAATTAAAGTGCTTCCGATTGCGCCAGACTGTGAAGCAAAAGAAATTCTTCCGTCTGGAGTTCTTCCAAGCCTTTCCCTTGGAAGGAATAAAGTGTCAATTCCTTTTTTTACATGCAATACTCCTAAACAGTTTGGGCCTAAAACCCGCATTTCAGGAAACTCCTGCATTGCCTGAAACAATTCTTTTGTTATTTTTACGTTTCCTATTTCATTGAATCCGGCTGAAACAATTATTGCTGCTTTTACTTTTGCCTGCCCGCATTCAGTGATTATTTTTGGCACAATTTTTGCCGGAACAGCAATTACTGCCAAATCCACTTTAATTTCTTTTACTGACTTAATGCATTTTAATCCTAAAATTTTTTTTTCGTGAGGATTAACTGGAATTAATTTTCCTTTAAATCCTGCTTTAATCATGTTTTTGAGTATTACATGGCCTATTTTGTTTTCTTCTTCTGATGCTCCGATTACTGCAACACTTTTAGGATAAAAAAAATAATCTAGTCCTTTCATTTTATCACTCATAATTTCAATTTTTTCCATTTATTAATTTTTAATAATTTTTTTAATTTTCATTTTATTTTTTCTCACTTTTTAATAACTGTTTTTTTTCACCCATATTTCATATCCTTTATTGATGTCTTTAAACTCCAAAAATCCAATGCATGGAGTTTTATATGAATGCATTCTTTTGACTTCATTTGTTATAATCTTTTTCTTTGATTTAACTGTTTTGATTAATAAAAGAGTTTCTGTTGTATTGCATATTTTTCCTTTCCATTTATAGCATGAACTAATTGATGGAATAATATTTGCGCATGCAATCATTCTTTTTTCCAATAAAGTTTTCCCGATTTTTTCTGCTTCTTTTTTATTTTTGCATGGGACATAACCTAAAAATATTTCGCTTATTTTCTCACCTTATAATAAATAAATTCCCAGCCTGCTGCAATTACATAAAAAACCACTAAAAAGAAAACTGAAGTCAAAACAAATTGCAATGGTTCAGCAATATGCACTGTTTCGTTTTCTATTATCCTCAAAAACTCTAATCCAAAATATCCAATGCTTAAAGCCAGAAAAACCCCTATTTTTATCCTGCTCAAAGAAAAAAAACCCAAGTTATACATTCTACCTCTAAAAATAGGCAAAAGAAATTTAAAAGGCTGTTGGTTTATTTATTGATTATGCCCCGAGGAAAACCAGGCAGAAAAGACCAAACAAGAACTTCTTTAAAAGTTAAGGAAACAAAAAAGAATAAAACAAGGCTTAGAAGACCTTCTCCTAGGCAGATTTTAAAAGCAAAGTTTTTGGAAAGATATAATGAAATAAGTGCCTTTTCTGACAAATTAGAAAGAGTTGTTGTAAACATTTTTATCCGAAAACAACCGCCTTCTAGAATGCAAGTAACTGCTGTGAATGCTAGTTTTAAAAGATTGCATACTGTTTGCAGTGAATTTTATGATGACCTTTTAAGGAATGAAAATGTTTTGGGTAAAAGAGGCGTTTTATACTTTGTACATTCATTACACCATTACACAGAACAGTCTGCCCGCATACAAAGATCAATTATGCGTAAGTGGCCAAGACGTGGAATGTTAAGTCCATTTCGACTTGAAAATCTTGCAAACAAAATGCGAAAGTATGGGTCTTAAATTAGAAAGTCTTTTATTTTTCAAGAGCGTTATTATGACTTATGTGGATTGCAAAAATGAAGTTCTGGCATAAGAATTCTCTTACAATTGAGGCAGCCAAAAAATTCAATGTAACAATCCTTGCTTTTCCGATGAATACAGTAATAGAAGACAATGCAGCAAAAATGAGTACAGGGCATTTAGTTATAGGAGAACAAAAAAACAAGGAAAAATACTTCGAGTTTGTAAAAAAACAACCCAAATATTCTAATGTTGAAATAGAAGGGGATTTTGTTTTATACGAATATCATTCTCCTGTCAAAGAAAGCCATTTGCAGATGTATTTTACGCCTGACATAATGTTTATCAAGCCTGTAACAGTAAAGCCAGACGGCTATGAATACATTGAATTTGGTTCATGGAAAAAAGAAGCAATAACCAAAATGATGAAAAAAGTAAAAAAATGGCTGAAGATAGCAGACTTCAGCATTCGCAGAGAAAAAGTAACAGATATTTATTTGCCGCATTTAATGCCAAAATTAACAGACAAACAAAAAACAGTTGTTTCAATTGCATACCAGCAAGGCTATTATGATTACCCGAAAAAAACAAACATTGAAAAATTAGCGAAAACAATGAAGGTTTCTCCTTCAACTTTCCAGGAGCATTTAAGGAAAGCAGAAGAAAAATTAATGCCTTTTTTATTGGAAAACACTCTTGGGAGATAGTTTTGAATAACTGTTATTTAAAGAATGTTTTTAAGACAAATTTCAGGTTAATTTTATAGTTTTCTTTGTTTCCAATGTATTCAATTAGTTTTCCTCTTTTTTCAATTTCTTTTTTGGTTATTCTGAATTTTTTAATGCAAACACTTATGTCGTCAATGTCTCTTTCATTTAATCTTCCAATTTTTGTCACAACAACGTCTAAAGGATTCAAAGAAAACAATTCAATGTTTTTGAATCCTGTTTTTATTTTAATGCAGTGTTTTCCATAGTCTTCCGGCAGTTCTTGTGAAAAAATTAAGCCTTCAGAAAACATGTCAATCTTCAGCCCTAAAGGAGGAAGCTTTTTCATTGATTTATTGAATTCTTTTTTGTCTTCTGCAGAAAAATCAAAGTCAATGTCTTTTGTAGTGTTTTTTGCGTTCAGTAAAGTTAGTCCTGTTCCTCCAACAGCATTAATTCTTATTTTTTTGCCCAATACTTTGTCAACTTGGCTGAGAAATTCCAACAATTTTTCTTTTCCTATCCCTTCAGATTGCATCATATTCTTTCATCCTTTTCTGGAAGTCTTTAAAAGAATAATTTGTTTTAATAAACCATTTTCTGGCAGTTTCATCCTGTTTTTTGTTGGCTTTAATTCCTTCAACCAAAGATTCTTGTTCTTCTGATTTAAAGAATTCAAGCCATTTAAGGGCTTTTTCAATTTCATTGATTTTCTTTTTATCTGATTCCTTTATTTTTTCTTGGTTTGACAGTGCTTTTCTTGTCATTTCAAGAAGGTAGCCAAGATGGTTTATTTTGTTTTTCCTCCTAACCAAAAACAACAATTCCTTGAAATTTATTTTTTCAAGGTTTTTTGAGATTATTATTGGAATTCCTTCAAAAAATCTTGGCTCTTGTCCTGAAAGAATTTCTGCAGTCAAATACTCTAAGCCAATATTTTTGTCTGAAGCAGTTGTTTTTTCTTTGGAAATAATTTCAAACCCAAACTGCCTTAAAAAATAAATGATTTCCGCTTTTGATAATTCTTTGAAAGGATTTATTTCAGGAATTTTATTAAAAGAAATGCTTCCAATTCCCACTGCCTGCCAAAACCACTCGGTCCTGCTGAACGCAAAATGATTCAGAAAACCTTCTCTTAAAGCATTAGATTCATTTGAAAACAGTTTCGGGATAAACTCCTTGTTTTTAAGCAAAATCAAAGGATTTATTTTTGCCCCAATAGCTTTTTCTTTATCTTCATTTGATTTAAACAATTTCTTGGTTTCTTCTTCCATTTCTTTTTTTATTTCTTCAACCCATCTTTCTTCTGCTTCCTTAAGGCTTTCGTTTTCCCGTATTCCGCCGCCAATTGAGTCGTTAAGTATTACCAGCAACTCAAAATAATTCAAGCCCTTAAATTTTTTATGGTTGATTAATGCAAGGCAGTCAATGTTTCTTCCCAGATAAGCTGATTCAATTTTGTTCAGCAATTCTTTTTCTTTTGAATCCAAAAAATTCATTTTTTCCAGTTCGAATTGTGCAAGCTTTTTGGTTGTCTCAAAGGAAAGCCTGAGCTTAGGAATCCTACTTTTTCCCATGCCCAATAAACTAATTGTTTTCTCGTTGTTAAGTGATTTAAGCTCAGCGTAAACCCTTGAATAGTGCGCCTTAATCCCTTGTTTTTTTAGTTCCTGGCTGATTTGCCTTATTGAATAATTTTTTCCCGGATTGCTTGAAATTAATTCCATAATCCAGAACCTTAACTGATTCATAAAAGAACACCAAACCTTGTTATCATATTTTGTGATAATATTATCATGTTTAATTATATACTTAAATATATGGCTAAACTTGCACAGAATATGTCATAAATGTGCCAAAACCGTTGTGCAACGGTCTTATTTCTCTATGTTTTAACCCGTTATACATCGGTTAAATTCCTATTAACTTTGACTTCGTAATTATGTATACAAAGGAGTTTTGGTGAGAGTATGGTTAAAGCAGTTCCTTTAAGGTTGATTGAAGCAAAAAACTTTGAGGTTACAGTTGACCCAAGGACTTTAGAGTATAAAACAAGGAGACAGGTTGTTTCTGAATATTATTCTTGGGTAATGTTAGTTGAGTCTTTGAAAGCAAAATATTATGGTTTTATGGCTTTAGATGGAATAGTTATTGTTTCTTCTTTTTTGTTTAATTCCTGGTTTTTGTTGTTTTTGTTTCCTTTATTGCCTTTAACTTTGAATGCACAGTTTAATTTTGGAGACAAATTAGACGACAAAAACATCTGGGAAGAAAAGTTTGTTTCAAGGGTTGATGGAGTAGGAGGAAAAAACTGAATTTTTTAATTCAGTTTAAGAGGTGAAATTATGGGTTTGAAAATGATCAGAGGGCATTCAACTGACATGAATATTGACCCTCATGTTCTTCCAAGAGAAAAAAGAGATGATGTCGGAAGAAAATATTTTTCTCATAAGACTTCAGAATACTATTATTGGATTATGTTTTGGTTAATGCTTGCAGGTTTTGTTTTTTTCTTTTTGCAGGCTTTATCTAATTCTTTGTTTATTGTTGTTTCCGGCTTGCTGTTTTTCTTTTTGATCAGGACTCATTTTAATTATTTGAAAGCCTGGAGTGACGGCAATAAATATGCAAGAAAAAATGTAGTGGTAATGGATGTAGAAAAACAGGATGCAGTTATTGTGCCTCCTAAAATGCCCTGGATCAGCTTAAAAGGCACCAGAAGGGGATTATAGTTTGATTATTTTCCCTGCGCAATCTTTATTTATTCCATTTCACATAATAAAAAAGAA
>JAHJUD010000138.1 GCA_018829335.1 Microcaldota archaeon
ATTATTTTCATTTTTTTCCCTTTCTTCCTTTAATTTTGGCTTTTCTTTGCCTTAAAAATCACATTAACAGTCCCTTTTCTTTTTTTTTCTGCCACACTAATTTTCCATTTTTCTTTTTCCATAAAATTTTTTATTTTATCGAAATTTATTAGTGTAGCTTCCTGCATTTCAATTGTTGACTTAAGATATTTTATGCATTCTATAAAACCAATTCCTGTTTTTTTTCTTATTGTCTTTCCTGTAACATTAGCACAAAAAAAAGCCTGTTCTTTTAGTAAAGGTTTTTTTCTGTCAACAATGATTATTGAATCAGTTAGATCCATTATTTTTTTGATTGTGTTAATTCTGTTTTTTGGCTCTATATGAGTTAATACTTCCTCTAAAAGTACAAAATCAAATTTTTTTTCTTTCTTAAAAGGAAGATTACTTAAATCCCCTGTTATTATATGCATTTTTTTTGTTTTTTCTTTTGGCAGAAAAAAATCAAATGAAATTTCTGCAGAACCTTTTTTTTTAACTGCTTTTACAGCAATTCTTGTTCTCTTGAGTTTTTCTGAAATTTTCCTGCTTTTTTCCAGAAAAAACATTTTTTTGAATTCCGTGAAAGGGGTTATTGGAAGATTCCCTGGCCCTATTTCTAATGCGGTCATCTTTTGAGGGTTGACTAAAAATTTTTTTATTTCCTTTTTCAAGAAAATAAAATTAGCGTAATCTGAGTTAATAAATGTGGGAAACGGCTGTCCTTTTTCGTAAAGTTTTCCGTTAAACCAGTTTTCTTTTATTTCTTTTTCCTGTATTTTAAAATTGTTTTCCTGCATATAAAATTCCTGTTAGCTTAATTTTTTAGCCGTGTTTTTCTGTGTTTTTTTTATTCTCTCATAAATCGTTCCTGTTGCAAGAGAAAAAACAGCTAAAGGCATTTTTGTTAAACTGAATTTCATTGAAGAAGTTTTCTTTTTATTTATTTTTGTTACCCTTCCAAGCACGTTTTTTTCGTCAACTAACGGATCAAAATTCCAGCTGTTGTCCCCTTTAACTAAAAAGCTTCTTGTTTTTTTTTTAAGTATTCTGTGTGATTTAAAAAAAGCTAATTTTAGTTCTATTGAATTTTCAGTTTCCTGAACTTTTTTAAGAGATTTTTTGTCAGAATAATATGTTATTACATCTCCTGTTTTTAGTTCAGATGCCGGCAATATTTCTATCTCAAGGCTTGAGTTTTCGCTGATTAGCGGAAACATGCTGTTTCCTTTTGTTTTCAATATAATTTTTTTTCCTTTATTTTTTTCCTTGAACAGTTCAACACATGTTTTCATAAGTTTTTTGTTCATTTATTCACCATTGCAGGCATATTTTTCCATGTCAAATTCTTCTTTTGTTTCTTTTTTGAACTCTAAAACAGTGCCATAACTTTCAAAATAAATCACAATATTTGGGGATTCCAGCTGAACATAAACCAATGTTGGTATTTCTTCGCCTGCTATTCCGTATATTTCATAAGCTTGTATTCCATTAAATATTATTTCCTGCATTAACCTGATTTCTGCCTCTTTTTTTGTATAACTTTTTTTATTCAAAAACTCATTTAGTTCAAAGTCTTTGTTTCTCTGAAGATAAAAAAGCCAGAATGGAAGCAGCAGGTTTAATTCTTCCGCAGGAAGTTCTTCTTTTTGTAAGATGTTTTGGAATGCCAGAGAACACTTTTTTTTCACTCCGCTTGAATATATTTCAAAAGAATTTTTGTCAACCAGAAAAACATCAAAAACCTCTTCTTCTTGTGTTTTAGTATGTGCTATTCCTTTAAAGAATTCACTGTTTTCATCTGTAATATATATATTAAGATCTTCTTTTTTTTCCGAAATAAAGAATTCGTTTTCATAAATGTATTTGAATCCTTTTTTTAAAGTGATTTTTTTTTCTGGTTTGGCTGTAATTTCAAATCTTTTTGTTTTCCCATCTGAAGGGGTCATTTCCAGAAAAAGATTTATTTTGTCAATAAAAGGGCATGGAACTGAAACATTGTTTTTTCCTTTGTTTAAATCAATGTAGGCTAAACATTTCAGTGCTCCTTCTTTGTCTATAACTTTAATGCTTGTTTTTAGGGCTTCTTCTTTTAAACTGACTTCAAAATTTAATTTTCCGTTTTCAAAATCAAATTCATATGAATTAAGTTCTATTTCGTATTCTTTTATTTCTTTTGTTTTTTCTTCAATGCAGGCAGAAAAAAAGAAGGCAACCAATAAAATTAATACAAGCATTTTTTTGTTCATAATACAAA
>JAHJUD010000139.1 GCA_018829335.1 Microcaldota archaeon
CAAAAGGCAATAATAAAACATCATTCTGCTTAAAAAAGTTAACTGAAGAGAAAGCAAACCTTTTCATCAAAAAAAGTTGTTGTTCTGAACCAGGTTTTTGAGCCTTAAAACAAAAAAAAACAGAAAAAAAAATAATATTTGAAAAAGTTTATAAACCTAATTTTTGCTGGACAAACTTTAAAGCTTTTTTTGAATCAAAAAATTTATTCCATTTATTTTTCACTGCAATCCTGTTTAATTCTTTGTTTGGATGCAATGCAACAGGAAATTCAACTAATTCAAGCATAAAAGAATCCTGTTCTGAATCGCCAAAACAAAAAGAATTTTTTAAATTCAGTTTTTTTTCTTTAATTATTTTTTTTAAAAGTTTTTTCTTTATTTTTTTATGCCACATTTTTTCCTGCATTCTTCCAGTAAATTTCCTGTTTCTTGACTCAAACTCTGTTCCGACAATCAAATCAAAATTAAATTTCGGCTGGATTACATGAATTGCCTCTTCAAATGCACCAGAAACTACAATACAATAAAAGCCTTTTTTCCTGAAAAACTTCACTAACTGAATAGAACCAGAAAAAAAATTATTGTAGTTTTCCCCGAAAATTTTTGCCTGATATTCTAATTCGGTTTTATTTATCCCTTTGAATCCTTTTGCCCAAGCAGACATTATTTCTTTCTGGTGTTCTGCATAAGAAACCTGTTTTTTTTTGTATTTTTTTTTTGCTGAATAAATTTCATTTAAAACTTCATCTGAAAACATTCCTTTTTTATTCAGCCAAATAACAAAATCTTTGCCTAAACTTTCCTTTACTATTGTACCATCAATGTCAAATACGGCAAAATTCATAAAACAACACAAAAAAAAAGTTTAAGGGGATTAAACCCCATAGTCAGCTGAAGCAACAGCAGAGAAAAACATTACTCCAGCACAGTCACCCATATAATTCAATACAGTTTCAAACTGTTTTTTTGTTTCTTCATCCATTGAACCAGAAGAATCCATTACTGTTTCCCCTGACTGCAAATTAACTTTAACTTTAAGTTCTTCAGCTGAAGAGTTACCACATTCAGTTCCTTCATTTAACTCAAACTTATAATAAACATTATATGCTGTTTCAGATTCTTTTTCTGCTCTCTTTGAAAGCCTTGGATTGCATGTCTGAACCCAGTCAACAGTGAAATCAATTGCTGCCTGTAACTGAATTAATTCTTCTTCTGTTGGTTCAACTGCTTCAATTCCCTGCATTTGGGCTACCTTCACATAATTTTGAGTAAAATTTTCTGCAGTACAGTTTTTTGCATTACCTAAACTTGAAAGCATTTTTGAAGTCAAATCAATTTCTTCAAGTTTGTCTGCTAAACTAATTGCTTTTTGTTCTTGGTTTTCAGGCTGAAGAGGATTAGGCACAAAACATCCTGCCAGCAATAAACTCAAACTAATCAATAACACAAAAAAAACTTTATTCATTAAATCACCAAAGAATAATAAAGCAAAATAAGTATTTAATGATTTGGTTCTAATTTATTTTGGTTTTTTTGGCGTAAACATTTCTTCTAAAATATTAAATCCAAAATACAAAATTAAAACAAGAAAAGCCAGCCATATTAATGCAATAAAACCAAAAAAAACTAGTGCTGGATGAATTGCCATTTTAGAAATAGAATCTTCAATAAGCGGGCCGAAAACATCAGAAAAAATAAATAAAATTTGAATAATTACTGATAAAAAAAACGCAAAAAAAATACTAACAGCAATACTAAACCTTTTAGATTTTTCTAAATTTTTTTTGCTTCATTAACCCAATCAGGAAGCATACAAAAAATAAGTTTTCTCTAATCATTAAACTTAATGCTACTGAGTAAATTACAAAATAATAGCCCCGAGGAGATTCGAACTCCTGTCAACGGGTTGCTTCCCCTCCAAAAAAGGGAGGTATCGAAACCGCGAGGTTCTGATGTCCAAAGCCCGTTATCCTTGGCCACTAGACTACGGGGCTAGCAGTAAAGACAAACAAGGAAATAATTAAGTTAAGAAAATTTAATAAACATATTAACGCACATCAGTTTCATTTAAATTGGTTTAGTTAGAGAAATTTTTAATGCTTTACAAAAGGGATTCACGGATTCTTCCACAAAAGCTTTAATTATTTACTTACCTGCTTAATTAATTGTTTTAATGTTCTGCAAAGCAGAACTGTTTTTGATCAAACTTTTGGAAAAAGTTTGGGAGAGTGGCTCAGTGGCAGAGCATTCGGCTGATAACCGAAAGGTCGAGGGTCCGATTCCCTCCTTTCCCATATGAAATCATACACAGAATACCTTTACTTTAATACAAAAAACCGCATTGAATTTGTAAACATTACAAAACAAGTAGAAGAAGCAGTCAAAAAAAGCAAAATAAAAGAAGGAATAGTTTTAGTTAACCCAATGCACATTATTTAGAAGCAGTATAAGTAATATGCCTTATTTGCTATTTTTGTTCTTTGAATCAGTGTAAAGTTTTTTTGGGTCGCCATGAATATAAGCCATAATTCTTGTGCCAACTTCAATCAAAACAACCATTCCTAAAGCGGGAAGCACGATATTAAGATGCCTGAAATAAATTGATTCTTCTTTGAAATGATTTGCTCCGCTAAACTCAAAAAAATAAAAAACAATCAAAAAAAACAAAAAAAGAATAGCTAAAGGAACAGCATGAATTTTCTTGCTTAAAAGAATTTCTTTTTCTCCTGTCACAGTTTATAGTAAGCATAAAACATTATTTTAAGTTCTTGGTTTTTTGAGCACCAACGTAGGATGTCCGGTAATTCAATTTGTTTTCTGGAGTTATTTGTTTTTTGTTTAATAATTCAATTAAAATTTTGGAAAATTAAATTTGAACTGAAATAATTTTTGTTATTCAAACAAACCAAACAATTTTTGGACATCCTTGCGCCAACGCAAATTAAAGCATTCTAATTTATTGCTTTCTTTTCTTTATTTATTAAATGAAGATAGAAATTTCAAGTCATGCAAAGGAGAGAATGGCAAAATACAATTTGAGCGAAAAACAGGTAACTGATTGCGTGAATTCTCCTAAGATTGTTGTTGAAGGAAATTACGGCAGAAAAATTGCACAAAAACCTTTAAACGGCTATGTAATAAGAGTTATATATGAAGAAAACAATAACTCCATAACAGTGGTTACCGCCTATAAATCAAAAAGGGAAAGATATGAAATATAAATATGATAAGCAAACAGATATAATGATAATAGAGCTTAGCACTGAAAAACCTGATTTTGCAGAACAAGAAGGAGATATAATTACACACTACACCAAAGAAAACAAGCCGGTTGAAATAGAAATATTAAATGCAAGCAAAACCACAATAGATATGCTGAAAGCAATGCTTCCCAGACAAGCTGCAATCGCTTAATCCAAGAAACCAATTTTAAGATAATAGCTGCAGCTGAAAAAAAATAAAAGAGTTTGTAAACAAGAACTTATTATGAAATCTCACACAGAGTATTTGAAAATAAAAACAAAAGACAGAATAGAATTCATTAATATTACAGAACAAGTAGAAAAAGTAGTGGAAAAAAGCAAAATAAAAGAAGGAATTGTTTTGGTTAACCCAATGCATATTACTGCTTCAGTTTACATTAATGACGCTGAATCAGGGTTGATTGAAGACTACAAAGAATGGCTGCACAAATTGGTTCCAGACAAAGACTACAAACACAATTTAACCGGCGAAGACAATGCTTTTTCTCATTTAATGAGAACAATAATGGGCAGGGAAACAGTTATTGCAGTTACAAAAGGAAAACTTGATTTTGGCACATGGGAACAAATTTATTACGCTGAATTTGACGGACAAAGACAGAAAAGAGTTTTAGTTAAAGTTTTGGGCGAGTAACTCTGCAATTCTTTTTCCAAATTCTCTTGCAGCTCCAGGACCGTTTGCAGTAATAATTTTTCCGTCTGATTCAACCGGTTTTCCAGTATAAACTGCACCTTTATTTTTCAGGTTTGTTTCTTCGCTTGGAAAAGAAGTTGCTTTTTTTCCTTTCAATAAACCTGCATTAGCTAAAATTGACGGAGCAATGCATATTGCGCCAACAATTTTTTTTTCTGAAGAAAACTTTTTTGCTAAATTCAAGGCAGTCTGGTTTCTGAAATAAATTTGTGCTCCTCCGCCTCCTACAAAAATTATTCCATCAAATTCTTCTGAATTAATTTCATCTAAAGATAATTCTGCTTTAGCTGTTTCTCCTCTGCTTCCAAGACAAGGGCCTTTTTCAATTGAAGCAATAACTGTTTGAATTCCTTTTGCTTCAAGTTCTTCTTTTGTATGAAACAATTCTTCATCTCTAAAATTGCTTTTTGCAATAACAAACACAACTTTCATTTAAATCCCTTTAAAACACTGAAAGAAAAAAAATAAGAATGTTTTTAAACAGAAAAAAACATAAATTTAGTTGGTCTTTAATATGAGAAAACCAAGAAAAATAACAAAAAGCTTCAAAAGGGCAAGAATTCCACTTTTTTTTAGAAGACCAAAAAACACGCAAAACCAAAAAAAGAAAATAATTTTTCTTTGCCAGTATGGCAGCACTAGTGGACGGGGCGCACGTTATTTCGCACAGCAACTAAAAAAAAGAGGTTTAGAAAAAGAATTCGAAGTAGAAACTTTTGCAATGGGAAAAAACTTTCTAAGAAAAATTAAAAGTTTGTCAAATGCAGAGGTAATAGTTATGGTGCCTGGTCAACTAATACATTCAGCACAAACATTCCGCTTCAAAACACGCATATTAAAAGCTATTTTAAAAAAAAGGAACATCAAAATTGTAGAGGAAGACTACACAAATTATAAAATAGAAACAGAGAGTTTTGATAGAAATGTAGAAGAATATTTTGAAAACAACTTTGACCAGTTTATGGCAAAAATAAACAAAGTTTTAGGAGAAAAATAAAATCACGCAAACAAAGGCCAGACAAAAAAAGCCAAAAAAGTAAGTAAAATTACTCCAGCTAATGCAATAATTATTCCAGGTTTAGCCATATCAGAAGTTTTAATATAACCAGAAGAATAAGCTATAGCGCTTGGAGGCGTGCCAATTGGAACAATAAAATCCAGTGAAACTCCAATTGCAATAATCATTACTGCAATTTCAACCGGAACCCCTAAACCTTTTGCAAGCGGAATTACAAGCGGGATGCTGATTGCTGCTGCAGCAGTATTGCTTGCAACAACAGTAAAAATAATTGCAAACACTGCCAAAATTACAATGATTAACAAGAAAGGCTGGCCAAGCAAATACTGAAACAAAATATCTGCAAACAATTTATCCAAACCAACTGTTTGAATTGCATGCCCTAAAGTTAACCCTCCTCCAAATAAAATCAAAGAACTCCAGCTGACTTTATTTATGTCTTTTGTTTCAAGCAAACCAAAAGCATAAAGTAAAATAACTGGAATTAAAGCCACAACAGAAGTTTCAATTTTATGAAAGCCTGTTGTAAGCCAAAACAATACAGTCAAGCCAAAAATCAATAAAACAAGCTGTTGTTTTTTGTTTAAAGGCTGAAAAGAAAAATTGCTTTCAATTAAATGAATTTCAGGAGGAAACAATTTATTTAAAACAAACCATGCAATAGGAAGCAATAAAACAACCAATGGAAGGCCGAATTTCAGCCAGTCAGTAAAACCAAAAGCAATTCCTTCCTGATTCAGGTAACTTAAAGCCATTGCATTAGGCGGAGAACCAATTACTGTTCCAATTCCGCCAATAGTAGCAGCAAAAGCAATGCCTAAAACCAAAGCTTTGCCAAAATTTGAATCCAAAGGCTTTAATTTATTTGAAGCCAAAACAACCATTGCAATTGGAAGCAAAATTGCAGTTGAAGCAGTATTACTCATCCAAAAAGACAAAAAAGCAGTTAAACACATTAAACCAAACAAAAAATTTTTCGGCTTGCTGCTTGCTTTCTTCAATAAAACAAAAGTCATCAGTTTATCTAATTCATGTTTCTGCAAACCTAAAGCAAGAATAAAACCTCCAAGCAATAACATTATTACTGGATCAAAAAAAGGAGAAAAAACTTCTTTTGGCGTAAAAACTTCTTTTCCTCCAAAAAAGCCCCCGACCACAATCAAAAGAAATGCTGCAATAAATGCAGTAATATGCAATGGAACTAATTCAGAAAACCATAAAATCATTGCAAGAAATAAAACAGCTAAAACAACTTGTTGTAAGGGTTCAATGCCTAAAGGAAAAAACAAAATTGCAAGAAAAGCAATTACTGCAAAAACTGCAATAATTAAACGGATTTTCTTATCCATTAAATAAAAACAACAGTTTAGAATATAAAGTTTAGTCTAAACAAATACTATTCTTTATGAAAACTATTTTGATTGCTTTAGGCGGGAATGC
>JAHJUD010000140.1 GCA_018829335.1 Microcaldota archaeon
AGCATCAGAAGCGTTTTCCTGATTATAATAACTTGCATACCTTTGAATAACATAAACTGTAACTTGCTTTTTTTCAAAATCAAGTTTATTAAGCCAAACAAAATAATCAGAATATTTTCCTTCAGATTCTTTAATCCTGTATGCCTTTCCTTCAACAACCTCAAAATCCTCCTCAAAAGAAGTAGAATCAAGCCAGGACTGCCTTCCCTCTTCAGGAACATTAAACCTGTCCATATATTCAGTTAAAGATTTTTCATCAGGAAAAACAGGCACATTTTCATTTTCTCCTCCTAAAACATTACCATACAACATATCAGCAGTCTTTTGAGCATTAACAAACAAACTCGAAACATCAACAAAAGAAAAAACACTAGAAGAAAACAAAACAACAAACAAAAAAACCAACAAAAACCTAAAACCCAACGACATTCAAACCAACACCAAAACAGCATATAATTATAGTTTTAAAGCTATTAAAAGTTAACGGAAAAACACACACAACATATCCTTACAAAGAATTAGACAAAAGATTTCCCATAAAATTATTTTAAAAATAAAAACTATTTGTTAAGCCCTGCGTTTTCCGTTTGCTCTAAAACATAATTAAAAAGCAATTCTCCATTAGAAGAAACAGTAATAGTGTCAGCATTTCCTCCATTTTCAGAAATAAGGGAACCATAATCTGCAAACACTTGCTTGAAAGGCTTTTTATCTGATTCCAAAAGAGCCTGAACTACTGCATTAGCTACCCTTGAATCCTGCGGATTAGAATCAGTAACAAGCCTGAAATCAGCACCCTGATTTGTTCTAATAAAATTTGAAACAAACTCAGGATCACGCTCACTGTTTGAAATAAACAAAACATGAGAATCAGGACTCGCTAATTTAAAATAAAATTTATCACGCAACCAATAGGAAGCTCTAGAACCCATATTAGCCAAAATTACATTAGGTGTTTCCTGAATCCTTCTCTTAATAAAATTCCTGGTTTCCCAGTCTCCTTCAGTGCCATTGTCAATCTTTCCCCTCCCAATAGCATACTCACTCAAAGGACTCATAAAAAGAATTACTTTAGCGTTATCATTCTCATAAACTAATTCATTCGCATTAACTAATTTATTCTCATAACCTAATTCATTCTCATAAACAAGTCCTTTATCTGACACAACAACAGGCTTTTTACCAAAATAATCATTAAGCCAGTCCTGAGTCAAAAACCAGCTTTCCTCGTCAGTTTCTTTGCTAAAAACCTCTAAAACAGTAATCTTGCCGTCATTGCTGTAAAGGCCAGAATCATAAATTCTTTTTTCATTCTCAAGTTGCCTTATAAAAGCCTTATCCTCTTCAGAAACCAGCTTAGTGTCATTATCAACCAAATAAAGAATAAACTCAAAACCAGCCCTCAACTCATCATCCGCAATTCCTTCATTAAGCCTTCTCTCACAAATCAACTTCACCTGATTTGACACTCCAGGAATACCCTTAATCTTGTCAAGACCATCAGCAAGAAGCAAAAAATATGCATTAAAAAAATAAGGGTAACTGCCATAAACATAAGAGCTATTTGCAGTAAAATCACTGGAATCCAAAGGCTCCAACAAAACAGGCAACAAAGCAGCAACACCATCATGAGACAACAAAGAATTCTCTTTTCCATAAAACCTGTCATAAAGAATTGCCCTCAAAAGAAAATTCTTGCCAGTATATATCTTATAAGTTTCATTTACAGTAAAAGCATCAATTAAATTATACTTAACAAGCAATTCATCCACACTAACATTTTCTTCATCCAGAAGTTCTTTCAGCCTGTCAAACAACAAATGATTAGAAGAAGGAGAATACATATCAGGAGTTTCAAGGCTCAACAAACCCAAAACCTGGTAATCAGTAAGAAGAGAAACAAATTCTTTCCTTTGCTCCATAGTATCCAAAAGCTCTAAAGGCCGCGAAAGCTCAGAAAAAGCAGAATTACTAATTTCGTCTTGCAACATTGCGCCATTAAAGTTAGGGGAATTCATCACCTTTGAATTAATAAAACTTGCAATATCACTAAAATCATCAGGATAAACCACAAACAAATAAGAAATATCCTCATTCAAATAAAAAAACGTAAGCTCAGTATAAATGGGGTCGTTATCTTCCAGTTCTTTATAGAATGCTTCTATTTCTGATAAATCTGCATTAGAATTATCAGCCTGCAAATCAGGATTATCAGCCCGCAAACTCAAAGCAGAAAGCATTTTATTAAACCATTCTTTTAACCGCTCATTATTTTCTTTAGTGTATTCGTCAAGCATGTTTTTTGTGTACTCTGCAATTTTCAAAGGGCTGTTCCTTCCATCGTCACTTGATTTAGCAAACTCAACCATTGCCCTGAATTCAACAGGATGCTTTAAAAACAAGTCAACCATTTTCTGGCTTCCAAAAACTTCAAGCATGCTTGAATTTTCCTCGCCAAAAATACGGGCAATCTGCTTAAACTCTGAACTAACATCAACATGCCTTACCTTAAAAGAAACAGTTTTTCCATCACTATTAATAGAATCCACTTCAACCTGAATCACTTCAGCTCTTCCTAAACCAGAAACACCACAAAACTTAACATTCTTTCCGGAATAGACTTCTTCTCCAGAAAACTCCAAATAAGGTTTCCATAACTCACCAGGATTACAGTTAATCCTGCGAATGTCATTCAAAAACTGAGAAGAAATAAACTGGTTTGAAGGCTCCAAATCAAGCCAAGAATTATCTGAATTAACATAACCAACAGTGAACTGAACTTTATCAGAATACAAACCTGAAACAAAAACCAAAAAACTCACGCTCTTATCAGAACCAGTAACATTATTATGCAACGAAAAAACATAATTATCAGAATCCTCAGACATCAAACCAGAAGAATTAATTAACTCATCACCAGAATCCTTCCTGACAGTAAAACCATCAAATTTCTTTGCAAACTCAACATTCAACCAACGATTCTCCCAAAAAACATCCCTAAAAAAAGACTGACTCCATTTTACACTACCAAGAACAGTATTAATCCTATTTGGATTTGCATAAAGCCATTGAACTACGTCTAAAAGAGTTACTGTAATCGTACTGCCATCAAGCTCAGGAAGCAAACAAGAAAAAGAATCACCAACTTCAAAATAATCAGGAAACCCACAATTTACTATACTAAACTGCCTCAAACTAACAACATCAACAACACCATCATCAGAAACAACAACTGTACTGCCAAAACGCTTCTTAATCAGATCCACTTTAGCCGTTTTCTCCCCACGATCAACGTCCTTAACCCAAATAAAATAATCAGAAAACCCTTCTGTATTCTTTATCCTATAAGCCTTACCATCATCAAGCTCGAACTCTTCCTCAAAAGAATTAGATGCAAGCCAAGAATCAAAATCTCCAAAAATATCAATCCTATCAATATAGTTAAGCCTATCAACATACTTAAGCCTATCAAGATACTTACCCAAAGACGCAATCTTAACAAAAGCATCAGGATTATCAGCAAACAAACCAGCAATACTATCATTAACAAACAAATCAGCAAAATTATTATGCAATGAATCAACAGTCTCCTCTGCATTACTCAACAATTTTGATACATCAATTTCAGAGCCATCAACAGGCTGAGAAAAAACACCTGAAGACAACAAAACCACAAACAAAAATAAAAAAAGTTTTTTCAAGGACAAGCCTCCTTTAACTGCAACAAAATCTCTTTATTCTCAGAAATAGTTTCATCAAAATCCAACTCATTCACCAAAAAACGATCCAAACCAGAATCATTAACAAAACCAGGAAAATCATCACTAAAAACATAAACAGACTCATTCATTAATTTCATCTGCTCATTCAACAAAATCGTACTCTCACCCAACTCATTCAATTTATCAGAAAACAAACAAACATCATCTCCTGAAGCAGACTCAAGTTCAGCCTTAACAGAACTAACCTTCAAAGCAAGCCTTAATTCTTCAACAGCATACAACTGAACCTCAACAAAAGCACTCAAAGCCTTAACATCTTCAGTCTGCTTATAACCCTTTAAAGAATCCCTAAACAAAACAAGCTTATCCTCTAAAGCATCAAGTTTTTCCAAAGAAGCCTGACTTTGA